>CALLKY010000001.1 GCA_938083135.1 uncultured Alphaproteobacteria bacterium
ATACAGATGTCGATGCATCGCGTTTGGGGCGGCTGAGTCCCGGGTAAGGGGCGCCGTGTTGGCGGAGACGCCCCCCTCACCCAACCTCTCCCCCCGTTGGGGGGCGAGGAGTTACGGAGTAGGCACCGCCACGCATTCTCCCCTCTCCCCAACGGGGGGAGAGGGACAGGGTGAGGGGGGTGTTGCAACGAAGGCAGACGGCGGCAAGAAAGAAGGAAAGTTCTGATGGATTTTGATCTGAGCGAAGAGCAGAAAATGATCGTCGATATGTGTCGGCGGTTTGTGCGGGAAGAGATATTGCCGCTGGAAGATAAGCTTGATCCGGATACGGACGAGCTTGAGCCGGAGGATCATGAACGGCTTGTCGGCATCGTCAAGGAAATGGGCCTCTATGGCCTCGATACACCGCCTGAATATGGCGGGCCGGATATCGACCTTGTCACGCGGACATTAATCGCGCTGGAGATTTCGCAGCATCGCGCCGGCATCTATGCGCCCTCATACAATGTTTTCGGCGGGGCAGGGCAGGCGCAGCTGTTTGAAGCGACGGATTACCAGAAAGAGAAATATCTTTACCCGATGCTCCGGGGCGAGAAGAAAACTTTCTTTGGGCTTTCCGAACCCTCTGGCGGTTCTGATCCCGCGCGCGCCATCCAAACCCGTGCTGTTCGCGATGGCGACGATTGGGTCATCAATGGCCAGAAACTCTGGATCAGTGGCGCGGATAAGGCGGATTATGGCCTTGTGTTTGCGCGCACAGATACCAGTAGCGGCCGTGATGGCGTTACCTGCTTTATTGTGGAGACGGATTGGCCGGGCTTCCATGTGCGCCGGGTCGTGCACACGCTGCGCTCTGCCCGTTACGCGACGGAGCTTGGGTTTGAGGACCTGCGCGTGCCGGATAAGAATATCCTCGGCAAGGTCGGTGGTGGCTTTGCGATCGCCAATGATCGGTTGGCCCGCCAGCGTATTCCCTATGCCGCAACATGCGTGAGCGCGGCCATTGCCGCCCATGAGCGCGCGATTGAATATTCCAAAATCCGCGAAACCTTTGGCGCGCCCTTGTCCTCCCGCCAAGGCATTCAGTGGATGCTGGTGGAAAATGAAATCGAGATCCGTCAGGCGCGGTTGCTGTGCTTGGAAGCGGCATCTAAAGCGGATCAAGGCTTGCCGTTCCGCACGGAATCCGCCATCGCTAAATATGTATCGGCGGAAAGTTCGTTCCGGGTCGTGGATAGGTCCATGCAGATCCATGGTGGCCTTGGCGTCGCGAAAGACCTGCCGTTTGAACGGTGGTTCCGTGAAATGCGCATCCGGCGTATCGGCGAAGGACCGAGTGAGGTGCAGAAGCATGTCATCGCCCGCGATATTCTTGGCCAGGGGCTCCGCTAAATGGCTGACAAGGCACCGTTTGATGAAGCTGGCCGCTGGCCACTGCAAGGCCTGAAAGTGCTGGACATGGGGCAGGTTTATAACGGCCCCTATGCCGGTTTTCTGATGGCGCAGGCGGGTGCCGATGTCATCAAAATTGAACCACTGGAGGGTGAGGCCATTCGCGCCCGCGGCTCTAGCGGGGAGGTGCCCCTTGCCCATGTGATGCTGAATGCAGGCAAGCGCGGCATTGCTATCAATCTCAAGTCTGATGATGGCAAGGCGCTGTTCCTTGATCTGGTTGATAAAGCGGATGTGTTGCTGGAAAACTTCGCACCGGGTGCCATGGACCGGCTTGGCATCGGCTCTGATGTGCTGCTGAAGCGCAATCCCCGGCTGATCTACGGCTCATCCACCGGCTACGGCGTTTGGGGCGAAGAGAAAAATAACCTCGCTATGGACCTGACGATCCAGGCCTATGCCGGGATCATGTCCACCAATGGGCCTGCGGATGGGCCGCCGCTGAAGGCTGGGCTGGCTGTCGTTGATTTCCTCGGTGGCGTTCACCTCTATGCGGCACTGATGACGGCGCTGTATGAGCGCTCCGTCACGGGCAAAGGCCGTGTTGTCGAAGTGGCGATGCAGGAAACGGCGTTGACGGCACAGGCGACCTCTATGACTGCCATGCATTTGGCAGGCGGTGCCCAACCGCCCAGGCGCGGCAATAATCATCCCGCAGGGACCAGTGCGCCTTATAACGTATATGAATGCACGGACGGACACGTGGCAATCATTTGCGTTCGGGATAACCATTGGCAAGCTCTTGCCCGCGCCATGGGCCGCCCGGAAGCAGCGACGCATCCGGATTTCGCTGAATCCCATGCCCGCGCCACAAACGAAGCCCGTATCGACGAGATGACGGAGGCTTGGACGCGCACGCTCTCAAAATATGAGATTGCGCGCATCTGTAAGGAACAGCGCGTACCAGCCGCACCCGTCCGCACATTGCCAGAAGTCGCAGCGGACCAACCCTTGAAAACCCGGCGCGCCATGTTCGATGTAGACCATCGGGAGCTTGGCAAAGTCACGGTGCCGGGCAGTCCTCTGCGTTTCCACGGGTCGCCTGAGCCCGAATGGGTCGTCAACCCGTTATTGGGCGAGCATACCGGCGAGATATTGGAAGAATGGCTCGGCGTTTCAGGGGATATTGTGGACGGGCTGGCGGCAGCAGGCATCGTCGGCGTGTCTGAATAGTTGATGGCGCTGCCCATTATCTTTGATTGTGACGGTGTCCTGATCAATTCTGAAGGCATCTATATTGATGTTGAGCTGGCGATTATGCGCCAAGCTGGCATGGATATCAGTGCTTCAGACTATCAGGCGCAGTTTGTCGGCATTCCCCATGACCAGTTGCTTTTGGCGCTCAGGGCTGAATCGAATGCGCGCGGGCTGGCGTTCCCAGAAGATTTTGAGGCGCAGCATACCGTTGAGGTCGAGCGTCGGTTTGCGGTTGAGCTTGCGGCTGTGCCGGGTCTCGTGCCGTTGCTGGAAGCGCATTCTGGCCCCCGCGCCGTTGCATCCTCCAGCAACCCGGGGCCATTGGCGGAGAAACTGGCATTCACGGGCCTGGAAGGTTATTTCGCACCCCATATCTATTCCACCAAGCAGGCTGGCAGGGGCAAACCCGCGCCGGATGTGTATCTCATGGCGGCAGAAAAACTTGGCCTTCCCCCAGCCGCCTGCACGGTGATTGAAGATAGTGCGAACGGCACCAAAGCGGGGGTGGCTGCAGGCATGCGCGTCTGGGGGTTCACGGGCGCAGGTCATGGGGATGCTGGCTTGGCGGCGCGGTTGCTAGAGGCTGGCGCTCAAGCAGTATTTGATGATTATGGGGCGATCCAGGCGCATTTGGCTGCCGGAGATTTATTGTAAAGGCGAACCTTCATGCGGCTCTCGATTATCGGTTTCGGTGTAATGGGCGAGCGCCTAACGCGGGCGGCGCTGGATTTTGATCCGGCAATTGTAGAACTCGCTGGCGTGTGGGATCCGTCCGCCACACAAATGGAGCGATTGGGCGCAGAGCTACCGAACGCCCCGAAGCTCGCTTCCGCTGAGGCTGCCGTGGCGGAGGCCGATTGCGTCTACATCGCGTCCCCGCCAAAAACCCATCTCGGCCACGCGCGCGCAGCATTGAATGCAGGCAAAGCCGTATTCACGGAGAAACCGCTTGGGGTTGATCTGGCGGACAGCCGGGCGTTTGTGCAGGAAGCAGCGGGGGCGCGCGCCGCCGTCAATTTCGTCTTCGCTTCATCCCCTGCTGTCGCTGAACTGAAAACCTGGGTCGCAGACGGCGCGGTCGGCAAACCTTCGGCGATCACCGTCGCGGCAGATTTCTCCGCCTGGCCGCGTGAATGGCAGATGGATGCTGTGTCTTGGCTGGCAAAGCGGGCCGAAGGCGGGTTCACCCGTGAAGTCCTCTCCCACTTTCTCTTCCTCACAGGGCGGCTTGGCGGTGAGATGCGCTTGCTAGAATCCCATGCGAACTACCCTCCTGGCGAGCTCGCGGAAACGGCGATTACAGCAAACATGCAGGCGGGCGATGTTCCGGTTTCCGTCACGGGTGGTGTGGGTACCATTGCTGAAATGGAAAGCAATCTCTGGCTGCTGGAAGGTGATGCGGGATCAATCCGCCTCCGCAATTGGTCCACGGCAGAGCGGCTGGATGACCAGGGTGTGTGGCGCACTGCGCCAGATACGATGCCCCATACCAAAGCGCGCCCGCTTATCCTGAAAGGCCAGCTGCATAAGCTCGCCGCGATGACAGCGGGTGAGCCGCATGATCTAGCGACTTTAGAGGAGGCGCTGGCGGTGCAGGAGATCGTTGAGACGATTTTGGCGGCGCGGTAGCAACGAGCGATCATTCCAAAGAGAAGAAAGTCTATGTGAGGGTCCCCTCGCCCTCCACAGGAGGGAGAGGGATCAGGGAGAGGGTGGATCGTTCAGCATGGAAAACCGAAAGCGAAACAACACGTGATCTATTTAATGCGCCACGGCGAGACTGTCTGGAACGCAGAGCAGCGCCTGCAAGGTCGCCAGGATACGCCACTGACAGCCAAAGGTGTTGCCCAAGCCCAGGCCTTTGGCCGAGCGTTGGCGACGGAATTGCCTGACCCACACGCCTGCCGCCTTATCGCCAGCCCCTTAGGCCGCGCATGGCAAACCGCCGTGCTGGCCGTAACCGGCATGGGGCGCAACCCCAGTGATATCGAACTAGAGCCGCGCTTGGTCGAGCACGCGTTCGGCGCGTGGGAAGGCCTCAACCAGGCAGACTTAAAACGCGACCACGCCGAAGCCCTCGCCGCCCGCCTTGCCGACAAATGGAACGTTCCCGCCACCGATGGTGAAAGCTACGCCATGGTGGCAGACCGCGTCGGCGCCTGGCTCGCAGAACAAGACGAAGCCGAAATCTTAGTCGTCATCTGCCACGGCGTCATAGCCCGCGTCATGCGTGGCTTATATGCCGGGATGGATCGGGATGTGTTGATGCAGTTGCCGGAGCCGCAGGACAGAATTTTCAAGCTGAGTGGGGGCGGGATCGAGGAAATCCAGGCTTAGGACTTGCTCGCGATCTCCCGTTTGAGAGCATCATTGATGCGTGTTTGCCACCCAGCGCCGCCTTCTTTGAAATGTTCAATAATTTCCTGATCCAAACGGATCGTAACCTGTCGTTTGGTTGGCGCTTTCTGCGCGCCTCGGCTCCGAAGATACCGGTCCACTAAATCGGGGAATACCTCGCGAGCGGGCCGTGCCTTGGCGAAATCTGCCTCAGTGAGTTCAGGTACTTCGTCTAGGTCATCAGTGGCCGCTATAGCTTTGGGCATTCTCAAATCTCCTCTGCTCCCGACGATTGGCTTTCCGAAGGCTTATAATTCTGACCTTACTTTCACGATATGTAATTGCAGCAACATGCACCCGGTCTTGCAACATACCAATTGCGATAGAACGCTTTTCGTCGTGGCGATCATCAGGAATGATCATTGCTGTCCCCCATTCGAATAGCGCCATGAGGGTGAAATCAATGCCGTGCTTGGCGATGTTCGCACGCCGCTTTGCCTCATCCCATTCGAATACTATATCATCCGCCATTAAATTGTAACTACGTTTTGATGTGTCAATCCCTCGGAATTTTTTGCATGCTGCTGATTAGGCGGTAGAAGCCGATATTGGGTTGTTCGGTGGCACCGGCTGCGCCGAAGGCGTTGGGCAGCAGGTGTGTGGCGGCGGCTTCGCGGATGGTGCGTTCGTCTAGGGCCTCCAGCACAAGCAGGCGGAGGCCTTCGACATTGGCGTCGCCGGTTGCGTCTACATCTGCGCGCCAGACGGAGCCGCCAGTGGCGCGGGGCATGGCTGCCATGGCGGTCAGTACATCTGTCAGCCAGGGATCAAGGCCGGGGCCGCCTTTGACCCGGACCGCGAGGCATACACCGCCATGGCCGCGACCAACGCGGGCGATGCGTTCGCCGCACATGCGCCCGAAATTTTGAAACTCACCCATCACGCGTTTGGACCAATCGGATTGGTCCGCCAGGATCGCCTTATAGGTTGGGTCGGTTAGCGCGTTCAGGTCTCGGGTTTCGTACCAGGCGAAGTATTTGGGCTGCGCGTCAATCGCTACATAGCGGAAGGCGGACCAGAAACCGGCCAAATCAACGCGTTCGGCCACATGCTCGTTCGTGTACCAGTCATTATACTCATCCTCCATGGCGTCGGGGATGTCCATGTATGTCACGAGGGCGGCGTCAGTCATCGATTGTTTCCTCAATTGCGCTATTTCAAAACATGGTACGCTGATCTACGCCAATTCGCACGGGTTTCGGGACGCTTTGATCATGGATGCTTTATCGCTAGTTACAGAGGTCATTGCAGACATATCTGAAATCCGCGCGGCGGAGGCAGATGATCGTGCAGGTTTGCTCGCCGCTGCAAAGCAAGCATGGGCGGATGTTGAGGAAAAACTGGAGACGCGGTTTCTGGCCGGCGGGTCGGCCTTTGAAGCCATGGAGGCGCGAGCAACTGCCCAGGACGCGATCATCAGCGCCCTGCTAGATCACGCTGCGGAGAAAGTGTTTCGGGCGGCCAATCCTTCGACCGGAGAGCGGTTCGCCGTGATCGCCGTTGGCGGATATGGCCGTGGCCTTCAGGCACCTTATAGCGATATCGACCTGCTGTTTTTGACCCCCTACAAGCGCGCATCCCGTGTCGAGCAGATGGTGGAGCATACGCTCTATCTGCTGTGGGATATGGGTATGAAGGTTGGCCACGCGACGCGGTCCGTCGATGAATGCGTGCGCCTTGCTAAAACGGATATGACGATCCGCACCAGCCTGTTGGAAGAACGCCTGGTATGGGGCGAGGCGCCGCTTTGGGATGAATTGCGCCAGCATTTCTGGACGGACGTCGTGAATGACGCGGGTGCCTTCATGGCCGCCAAGCTGGAAGAACGCCAGGTCCGCCACGATAGCTTCGGCGATAGCCGCTATATGCTTGAGCCCAATGTGAAAGAAGGCAAAGGCGGCCTGCGGGACCTGCATGCGCTCTACTGGATCGCTAAGCACCACTACGCGGTCGGTGACGTTGAGGACCTGGTGAAGCTTGGGGTTCTAACCAAGGGTGAGCGGCGACGGTTCCGCAAGGCAGCCGATTTCCTCTACACAACGCGCTGCCACTTGCACTATTGGGCTGGCCGGGCGGAAGAGCGGCTAACATTCGATGCGCAGGTCCAAATCGCAGAGCGGATGGGCTATGCCGACCGCCCCCATGTGCGCGGCGTCGAGCGCTTCATGAAGCACTATTATTTGACCGCGAAGACGGTTGGGGACCTTACCCGGATTATCTGTGCGGCGCTTGAGGCAGAGCAACAGAAACCAAGCCGTTTCTCATTCTCCAGGTTGGTCGAATGGAAGCGGGAACTGGAAGGATTCACCCTTTCCGGTGGCCGCTTGGAGCCGACAGAGGACAATGCGTTTCGCGAGAACCCGTCTGAGATATTGCGGATTTTTGCTGTTGCTGAACAGCATGATCTGGATATCCATCCGGGTGCGCTTCGCCTGATCCGGCGGGATATCAAACGCATAGATACAATCCGGGATGATCCTGAAGCGAACCGGCTTTTCTTGGAAATGCTGACATCTGACAAGACCCCGGCGAAGGCGCTAGGCCGCTTGAATGAAGCCGCCGTGCTTGGCCGTTTCGTGCCAGATTTTGGCCGCGTCGTGGCGCAGATGCAGTACGATATGTACCACACCTTCACTGTCGATGAGCACACGATCCGTGCAGTCGGCATGCTGCGTCAGCTTGAATCTGGCAAGCTGAAGGATGTGGCACCGGTTGCGTCATCCGTGGTTGGGCAAGCGGCCTCGCGGCGGGCGCTGTATGTGGCGTTGTTCTTCCACGACATAGCAAAGGGACGTGGCGGCGATCATTCAATTTTGGGGGCGGAGGTCGCAGAAGAAGTCTGCCCACGCCTTGGGCTGGATGAGAGCGATACTGAGACCGTCGTATGGCTGGTGCGATATCACCTGGTGATGAGCCATGTCGCCTTCAAACGGGACTTGGCGGACCCGCAGACGGTTAAAGATTTCGTCGGTGTCGTGCAGTCATTGGAACGGCTTCGGCTGCTGTTGGTCCTGACGGTTTGCGATATCCGTGCGGTTGGCCCCAATACATGGACGGAATGGAAAGCCTCGCTGTTGCGGGAGTTATATTTCCGCGCTCAAGAAGAAATCGCCGGTGATGATAGTGACCGTAGCCTTGCTGGCCGGATCACCTATGCCAAAGAAGCGACCGCTGAAGTGATGACTGATTGGGCGGTTGATGCCCGTGACGCCGCAATCGCCAACGCGCCGCCAGGGTTCTGGCTCTCTGCGCCGCCGGTGGATCTGGCGCGATGGCTCGGCGTTTATGCGCAAGCGCTTGAGGCCGACCCAGTGCTTGTGATCGACATTGGCCCCGCGGCTGAAGGCGATGCAAGTGAGGTGGTTGTCGCAACACTGGATCATCCAGGTGTGTTCGCGCGCATTGCAGGTGGATTGGCTGTAGCCGGGGCCGATATTGTGCAGGCGCAGGCAACGACCTTTTCAGATGGCTACGTGCTCGATGTCTTCACTGTTCCAGATGAGCCTGGATCAGATGCATTCGCGACTGAAAGCCGGGCAGAACGGATCAAACAGGCCGTATCTGGCGCGCTGATGGGTGAAATCACGCTATCAGAAGAACTGACAAAAGCGCCTGCGTGGCGCCGTCGGTCAGACGCATTCTCTGTTCCCCCACAGGTCGTGATCGATAACAAGGCGAGTGCTACACACACCGTGATCGAAGTGGTCGGCCGCAACCGCACCGGCTTCCTCAACAAAATCGCATGGACCTTGAACCAGCAGGGCCTCCGCATTGCCCAATCCCGCATCGCATCCTATGGCGAACGCGCGGTGGACGTGTTTTATGTGAAGGACGTATTCGGCCTGAAGATGGAGCAGGAGGCCAAAATCGCCGCCGTCCGCAAGGCTCTCCTACAAGCGCTGGATGAACTGGCAGAACTTGGCGGGTAGCTCCAGGATCAGGACACATAGAATTGGCCCTGAGCCTAGCTATTCATCTCCAGCCGCTTGATCTGCATCGCCAGGTATTTTGAGTAAATTCGGCATTGCGAGAGGGAGCCTGCGGTGTACCAAAGGCCTTGCTGAGCCGTCGGCGTCCACATGTTGTTTAGTTCCTGGGTATCTGGGTTCAGGCCCCATACTTTGCCGACAGTGTCCGCGACAGCATCGCCGAAGAGCTGACGGGTCATGTAATCCTGGCCTTTGTAGCCGGTTGCCAGCACCACGAGATCAGCATTGATGTGAGCGCCAGACTGCATCTGCACGCCATCGGCGGTGAAGGTCTTAATATCTGCATATTGGATGAGGGCGATTTCGCGGGCGGCGATCAGGTCCGATGCGCCAGCGTTGAAATAATATCCACCCCCGCGTTGGCGGTATTTGATCGGCCAACCGCTATCGTCCTCGCCATATTCCAGGCGGAATCCGGCGGCTTCCAGGCCGGTCAGCAGGGGCGCGTCGATCTCTTTCACCTGCGCCGTGATGATCTGGTGGGCGCGTTTCACGACAGGCATTGGCATGCCGGAATTAAGCAGGTCCCGCTCCGCCAGGGGCGGGCCGTCGCCCAGATAAACGTCGTCATAAAGTTGCGCTGAGGGATCAATATTGACGATCATCGTGGGGCTGCGTTGTACGACAGTCACATTGGCTTTGTGGGCATGGAGGTGCTGCGCGATGTCATGGGCGCTGGTGCCCGTGCCAATGACAAGCGCATTCCGCCCAGCCCAATCCTGACCGCCTTTGAATTGGCTGGAATGCTGCACGGTGCCGCCAAATCGATCCAGTGTCGGGATGTCCGGGATATTCGGTGTGCCAGATACACTGGTCGCCATGATGATATGGTGGGGGCGAAGCGTGCGCTCACTGCCATCAGCCAGTGTTAGTCGGGCTTGCCAGCAGGCACCGTCCGCATCCCATTCCGCACCCAGAAAATCTGTCTCAGTCCAGAAATTGATTTCCATGGCGTCCACATAGAATTCAATCCAATTGGCGAGCTTATCTTTCGGGATATAGGCCGGGAACGTTTCCGGGAAGGGCAAGTGCGGGAAGTGATTGATGGGCGTGCGGTTGTGCAGTTTAAGGCTGTGATAGCGTTTGCGCCAATTATCGCCGATCCGTTCCATACGGTCGACGACAAGCGTATCGATGCCGAGCCGCCCAAGCTCTGCCGCTGCTGTGCACCCAGCATGGCCACCACCGACGATCAGGACAGTCGGGTCACGGCCATCGAACGCTTGGGCTGCCTGGCGTTTATCCAGCCAGTTCGGCGCGTCCATTTCACCGCCAATATCGGGCGCATCAGCGATGGGTTGGGGGGCGGCACCGGTGAGCATCTCAAGCGCTGTCATAAGCGTCCAAGCTCTACCGTTAGCGTCCAGGCGAAACACGCTGACGCAGTCCCCGGCATTAGTCTGGAAGCGCGCAATCGCTTCGACACAGTGTTGGCCAGCCCGTTCAACCCATTGCGGCGGGGTTCTGGCCTCATCCAACCGGAAATCGCGGAAGCCTTCTTTGCTTGCGGCGGCAGCTAGGTGAGGCACGATATCCGCTGCCCCACTGAATATCCGGAGGCTCCAGGTGAGGGCGACCAGATCACGCCAATAGCAATCCTCAGCGAACAAGTCCGCCAGGTCACCGCCACTCGTCGCCGCCTCGTTGAAAGCCTCCGCCCATGCTGCCGCCATTGCCGCTGGAGAGCGTTTCTCCGCTGCCGTATCCACACTATCCATGCCGCGATGAGTCCTAAGCTTTCGTCATACCTTCCAGGATCGCCACGACTTCATGGGGGTCCTGTCGCTTGGTGAAGTCCAGGTCCACGTGGGCGTGCGCGACAACGCCGTCAGCTCCAATGATATAGGTGCCAGTCACCGGCAATTCGAAGTTCGCATTGCCTTGGGTGCCGGGCAGATTAATCCGCTCGCTCCGATAGAAGTCATGGACGACCTCTGGCAATTGGAACACGAGGCCAAAGCTACGGGCGACGGCGTTGTCCTGGTCGCTCAACACATCGAACTGGAGTTCATTCTTTTCCATTGTCGAAAGCGTGTTGTCTGGCGATTCAGGCGTGATCGCAACAAGAGAAGCGCCGAGGGATTTGATTTTGGGTAACTGCTTCTGAAGAGCATACAGCTCTAAATTACAGTAGGGTCACCAACCGCCGCGATAGAAGCTGACGATTAACGGGCCGCTCGCAAGCTTATCCGCAGAGGATATTTGTTCGCCGACAGCGTTCGACAATACAAAAGCCGGCATAGCCTCACCCTTCTGCAGGCAGCTTTCCGCCAAACCTTCGCGGGCAAGACGGGCAGTATTCTCATCGATAATCGCCCAGAATTCGTCCGGCATTGCGGCACGGCTCTTGGCTGCCTGGGCGGCTAAGTCTTCTGCTAGGGTCAATTGAGTCTCCTTGAAGGATTGAACAGGTGCAGCCTACGCGCTCCTGTCACTGCAGTCAGCAGGTGTAGTTCATGCCGAGCCTGCCGCCATCCGCATAGATCGTTTCGCCGGTGATGTAGCTGGCTTTGTCGCTGGCGAGGAATGCCACGACATCGCCGATTTCGCGGGGATCGCCGACGCGGCCCATCGGCGTGCGGGACATCACCATTTTCATGGCGTTCGGGTCAGCGTTGACGCCGGCCATCATCGCCGTGTCGATGGAGCCTGGGCCAACTGCGTTTACGCGGATGCCGTGGGGGGCGAGGGCGAGTGCGGCTGATTTCGTTAGCTGCATCACGCCACCCTTGGAGGCGCAATAAGCGGCAATAGCAGGGATCGCGACCTGGGCATTGATGGATGACATGTTCACCACGGCCCCTTTGATCCCCTTGGCGACCATGGCTTTAGCTGCCCGCTGGGTAGCGACGAACGTGCCAATCAGGTTGACGCCAATTACATCTGTGAACTGCTCTAGCGGTAAATCCAGGAAATCCCCGGGTGCTGCAATGCCAGCGTTGTTGACCAGGATTGAGACGGTACCAACCTCTGCCTCAATCCTATCGAACAGCGCCAGCACGGCCTTTGAATCCGCCATGTCGCAGGCATAGCCTTTGCCGCCCAGCTTGGCCGCCGCTGCGATCGCGCCCTCACCGTTTACGTCCGCGATGACAATCTGCGCGCCATCTGCCGCTAACGCTTCCGCGCAGGCAAAGCCAATGCCCTGGGCGCCGCCGGTGATAAGCGCGATGTTTTTGTCGCTCATAAGTGATGCTCCATGTCCAGACTCAAATTGTGCTAGCCGTATTAGTAGACAATCTCAGCGCTGCCGTCTTTGGTTTTGGCAAGGTGGTGCGTTGAACGGCTGATCTTTTGCACATACGCTCAAGAGCGAAAACTTGGATGTATTGAACGCCCGCAAAGGACGGCCCTCATGAAACTTGGATTATTGCTACCCAATCAGGGCGTCGTGTTCGGCGCAACGACAGTGCCTGAACTGTTGGAACTTGCGGAGCACGCTGAAGGCTCTGGCGTATTTGAGAGCCTTTGGGTCGGCGATAATCTACTAGCCAAACCACGGCTTGAATCAGTGACGCTGCTCTCAGCGCTTGCCGTACGGACGAAGAACATGCGGCTTGGAACGGCATGCATGGCGAGTTTTCCGTTGCGGGATCCGATTGTGCTTGCAGCACAATGGGGGGCGCTGGATTGTTTGTCTGACGGGCGGGCGATTTTGACAGCCTGCATCGGCGGTGGCCCTGCCAAGGGCAATATCGCAGGCGCGTTTGATTCCGAATATGACGCGATGAAGATTGATCCCCGTGATCGGATCGGTCGATTGGAGGAAGGCATTCAGGTCCTCCGCGTGCTTTGGCAGAACGACCCCGCCACATTCCATGGGAAGTTCTTCAGTTTTGATGGCATTGCCGTGCGCCCGCCGCCCGTGCAAAAGCCGTGCCCGCCTATCTGGATTGCCAACAACCCTTGGGTCTTCGGCGATACGAAATCCGGCATGGTGAACCGGCAGGTCGATAGGGTGGCGCGACTGGCAGATGGCTGGATGACAGTCGGTGCCACGCCAGAGCAGTTTGATGGCGCATGGCGACAGATTCAGGACGCTGCACCAGACCACGGCCGTGACGTTCAGGCCATGGAGAATTCCATCTATTTCAATCTCAACCTGAATGACGATAAGGCGGCGGCTTATACCGAAAGCAAGAAATTCCTTGACGAATATTACAGTTCCGATTGGCCGGAATGGAAAGTGAATGTGTGGACCGCCTGCGGGTCCCCTGAATATTGCGCTGAACGCATTCGGGAATATCAGGCGGTGAATGCCCAGACGATGATCATTCGCTTTGCATCCTATGACCAGAAACCGCAGCTAGAGCGGTTCTTGAAGGAAGTAGCCCCGCTGATTTGAGTGGGCTTTGCGGCGGTCATCCCCCCTCACCCTGATCCCTCTCCCCCCTGTGGGGGGCGAGGGGACCCTCACGGACGCCGCATTTCTTCCTGTTAGAACCCACGCCCACTCCAAGAAAACATATGGCGGGGGAGAGAGATCGGGTGAGGGGGAGGCTTGCGGCTCAGATGGACTTATAAACCCGGTACGCCTTAAACGCGGCCTCTAGAGCGCCGTCCATTTAATCTGCAACATATCCAGCAGCCTTAAAGAAGTTGTGGCAGTCTTCTGGAGTGAAGAGGTCGCAGGCTTGTGCGACTGATTGGAACAAGGCATCGAATGTTCTTGCCTTAGCGCTGCGCAG
>CALLKY010000002.1 GCA_938083135.1 uncultured Alphaproteobacteria bacterium
ACGACGCGACGGCGAAGATCGACAGAGAGGGCTTTGGCCATGCAGGCTGGCCTCCTTCACCAGCCCTCATGATGAATCACAAAATAACGCCAAACGGAATCCCTAATGATTCAATTGCCGCTCAATCCGCTCTAGCGCGGCAAAGCGACGATCCGCATCGTCAAGCGCCTGACGGCTGCGTGTGTGTTCGATTGCGAAACAGGCCAGGCCAGCCAAGCCTTCGAGCAAACGTTCCTCTAGACGGCTGGGTGAGCGGGCGGCGCGGAAGAAGAATCCAAGTGCACCATAGGGCTTGTCTGCTTCACCGATCAGAGGCTGTGCCCATGCAGCGCGAATATCATACACCGGGGCCGTTTCGTGGGCGGGGCAGGGGTTCTCATCTGGTATGGAGGCCAGCAGATCTGCGGTAAAGCTTGGTCGCGCTTCTAGCGACGCTGCTGTTAGCGGAAAATCCGCTTGATCTGGCTGCAATCGCTCAAGCGCATCCCGGTATCCGGGGGGTAGACGCCGGGTCGCGACAAGTACGGGGTCGCCATTCTCCGCATCGGGCGTGTGAATGCAGCAGAACGCGCCTTCGATAATGGATTCCGAAATGTCCGCGACTTTGAACAATACCCGCTCCAATGGCGTGCCGCTCAAGATCAGCGAAAGGACCTTATTCTGCTGCTTTACGAAAAGCGCAAACCGCTCCTGATTGTCTGCGTCTTGCGACGCCGACTGCGGTGGAGCGGCCAGATCAAGGCCGATCGTTGTCTCTGTCTGATCTAAAGGCTGCATGCGATTGGGCATCCGAAATTCGAGGTGTCGATGGGGGCGGAGATATGCGGGAACAAGCCCCGCCCCATTCAAGTAGGCCCGCGTTAAGCGCGCCCGATAGGTTAGTTTGACGAAGAGGTGATTGAAGCAACCCGGAGATTTCGGACAAGCTTGCCGTCATACCCGTAGATATACGTGGCGCTTTCAAAGAAGTTGAACGGTACGCGAAGGCCAATCTCACGCGCCTTCTTGAAGTTGATGGCAATGTCTGGCGGTGAGACGATGCCGACGCTCATGGAGCCAGCGGTCTTGCGTTTTGCCAAAACGTCACCGGCATAGATTGCTGCCAGGTGGGCGTTAGATTCAAAGCTGATACCAATCGAAAGAACCGCACTGGCAGGCGTTCCATTTACAACTTCAGGAACAACACTCAGCACCGGCACGCGATCTGCATGCGCATTGACGGTCTCAATTTCTCGGAAAACGGCGGTAGAGCCTGTCATCCAGAACAGGGATCGTTCCAGCGTTGGGTCGCTCTTGCGCATCAGCGCTACGGCATCCGACACGAGTGTTTGTAGCTCAGCCTTCGCGTTCTTTGGATCCGTTAGCGCCATGTCGATGACCTGTAGGCCACGCTGGCGGGCGTAGGCACCCATTGGCTTGGCTTGGGTTTCAACAGCGCTGACATTCCTGCCGTCAACTAAGATGCCCATGTTCTTCATGTCCGGAAGGACTTGAGAAATATAGGAGAACTGGACCTCAACTGGCATGTTCAAGGACGTAAGGGCGAAGTTGGTGCCGGTTCCCTGGTCATACCCTTTGGCTTGCCCCAGAAGGACGGGGTCTTTCGAGCAGACGGAGATCACGGGCAGCTTGCCGCCCTGATACTTGCCATAAAGCCAAGCCGTTGATTCGGATCCCATGGAAAGAATGAGGTCATATCCATTGCTTTCCGCATATGTCAGCGCAGCTTGGCCCCGGACATCATCTTTCTTGAAGTTGTACGCCAGGACCTCTGTGTCCAAGCCTTTAGCGGCAAAGACAGAAAGGATTTGGGTGATCGCGACGTCATAGGCTGAGGAAGGCCGGGGGTAGACCACCATAACCTTCTGGGCAGCGTCGCCGACTTTCCGGTCATGTCCGATTACGTGGGCGATATTGGGATCATCCGGGTCGCCAACGATGCGCCAGTTTTCTTGGGCGGCAGCGCCGATGCGGAACCAGTCATTGTAGGTGTTTGTAACGGCGGCACCTTGCTTGGCCGCTGCAATCGCTGGCGCAGAAACGAGTAGCGCTGAACTTGCGGCTGCGGCTAGTAACGCTCGGCGTGTGAGGGTGTTGAACATGGTCTAGCTCCCGGATACTTCTGATTCGTGGAATTTTTGTCTGGGCTTAAGGGCGAAGAGGGCGGCCATGATCAGGATGGCGACGCCGATCCAAGCAATCGACTTCCCTGTTGCAATGCCGGTTGCCATAAGTTGGCCAACGACGACCGGACCAGCGACATGGCCTATCCGCTCGAGGAAGCGATAGGTGGCGGTTACAGTTGCAGCGCCGTTTTTGCGGGCTGTGAATGTGCTGGCGACGTGGGTCACAACAGGCGCGTTGACGAGGCCATGGGCCAGACCAAGCAGGGCGACCGCAAGGATAATCGCGATTATCGCCATCTGGGCGTTCCCACCGCTCGCGAGTGCTGCGCCGGAGGGGCCGAAGACGCCGATGGCGATCAATGCAATGGCCGATAGAAAGCTGCCTACTAGCAACACATCATCTGTGCGCTTTGTGCGATCGACGAAGCCGGAGATATAGCCGCTCGACACCAAAACACAGGCTGCATAGATCATCAGAACCTGGCCGATATCTTCCTGCCGGAACCCGCCAGAAGATAGCAACAAGGGAAGGGCAAAGATGACGACGCCAGTCAGCACAGCTTTAGTCGGCACGCCAACCAGCAGCATCGTCCGCATGAATTCGAGGTCTCGGAACACTGCGGAAAGATCACGCGCCATCAGTCTAAAGCTTGGCGGCGGTTCCTGGACGGTCGTTGCCGACATGCGCTTACCCGGCACAACGATCAGCGTATAGACCGCCATAACGAAGGCTACGCATGCGGCGACATTGAACAGGCTTTCCTGGCCAATATGGGTCACGAGTAGAGACCCGATGGCCATGCCAGTGATCATGCCACCCTGGAACCCATACACAATGATCGCGGCGCCACGGGTTTTTCGTTCCGGTGACGCAACGTCCAGAATGTAGGACTGCACACCTATAAACAGGATGCCTTGACCGATGCCTGAAAGCGCACGCGCCAAGCAGATCAGTGCGAAGTCTGGGGCCGTCGCCAGAAGATAGAGGCCGACGCCAGATAGCGCCAAGCCTGCGAACATCATCGGCTTTGCGCCAACGCGCTGGCTGAGATGCCCTGCCGGGATCAATGAAAGCGCAAACAGCAGATAGTAAATTGTGAACGGTGCCGATGCGTATTCAGACGCGAGGCCGAGCTTATCTGCCAACTGCGTTATGTATTGTGGCAGGAACGCATAGGATAAGTGTTCTGTCGCGACAGCAATAAAGAACACCGGCTTCACAAGGTTCAGGAGGGCAACATCGCTCCGTCCATCAGCTGGGTCAGCGTCATCGTCCTCGCGGCTGGCTCTATCTCCGCCGCCCAGTCGCCGCATGGAGCCTGCGATCTGTAGAAATACGCTTGCCATCAGTGCGGACGCGATAAACAGGGCCGCAAAGTTCTTAATGCTGCGAATTGATTGACGCATGACGATGTCGGACGGAATGGCCACAGCAAGCTTAATGTTGCGCCCACCTGGCTGCGACATGTCAGAGATATATTCGTAGTGGTCTGGATTGCTGGTCCATGCTTTGCCAGCAGCGGACCTATCCGTATGGAAGCGCACAATGTCATCAACGATGATCGATGCGTGTGCCATATCCGGGTTCAGTGCGCGATAATCCTGCAAAAGGTCATCGATACCGTCGATTTCCCAGATGTTTAGGCCAAACGCGACGATATTCGCCAGGCGCTGTCCCAAAGTATCCGCCATCGACTTAGACTTAGCCTGCGCGCCTTCCGCGTAGAGCGTCACGAGTGTAGCGACGACCAAGCCAGATACGCCGATAAAGCAGGTGGCGAACATTGCATGGAGCCAGCGCTTGCGTATTGCCATGTCCGCGCCGAGGACGGACGTGGCGATACCGAATGCAATTGCGGCGAGAAGGGCGGCGAGCATGATTGGCTCGAAACCGTCCTGTACGCGATCCGTCACGATTGACTTGTTCATCGTGAAGGTGATGACGCCGACTTGCTCAAACCGGTTATTAAGCGGCAGGAGAACTTGGACGATCTCCTCATTGTCTCTGACCAGGAAGCCGTCATGGGACCCAGCGGTAGTGGCTCCGGGCTCTCCTTGCAGGAGTGCGCCGCCAAGCGGACCATTAGTGAAGACAGGCCGGTTCAGGTTGTCATAGACGGCGATGGCACCAATGGTGTGATCAGACGCCAGGATATTGCCACTTTTGGCATTGAACCCAACGAACTGCTTGATCGGGTGACCCGGCTGCAGGAAGTCATTCATGGTCGACTGCAGATAGCGGCCCTGGGAGGCTAGCTTCTCGACCTGGAACTGCTGAAGCGTGCGGGTGGCTTCGCCATACCCGACATAGAGGAGGAGAACCAGCGCGGTTCCAGCCACAAACGCCATTGTAACGGCGTTGGCGACGAAGCCTGCTATGGATCTTGGCCTATTGCCCATGATGTCGGTTCCCGTTCCTACTGCTCAATCAGTCAAGCAGGCCGTCGAGGGCTGTGGCGGCACCCCGTCGTTTACAGAACAGGAGATCGACGCGGTCAGCGAACATGGACCGGATGAGATCGTCATAGGCCATTCCCTCATTTGGGAGACCTGTGCAGATGATGCTAGTTTTCTCCGCGCGAGGGGCGGCCAAATCAGGCTTTGGATTAGCTTCCAAGATATGCAGGACGCCGTTGGCGTCTGCCCGGATATCCAAGCGGATCACAGACTCAAGTTGCATGTCTTCGTATACAGACCGGGCGATGGACTTGAGCTCATCGATCATGGACCCATCGACATCTGCATTCAGGACTGAAATCCTGTCGCCTGTGATCGGGCGTTGATCCATAGACGTGAAAATGCGCTCATCTTCTCCCAGCACACGTTCCGCGGCAGAGAAGGCGAACGGCTCTTCGTATCGGTCAAGACAGGTCAGGCGACTGACAACTGGGCCGCCAACGGCGATGCAATATTCGCGGCCAGAGAGATAAGTTTCGATCAAGACGTCGTTCTCAGTGGCGCTGTAAACGGCGTCGATGGCGTCAGCCAAATCTGCTGCTTCATCGACAACGTGGACATGCAAAGACGCACGACCAGATACCGGCTTCACGATGAACGGTCCGTTGAAATCACCGAAAGCGCGTCGGAAACGGCGGTCTTGGCGCGGATCAGGGTTGCTCGTCGATGCGGGGTTCCACACTGTGAATGCCGCAGTTGGCAGGCCGAGATAGGAGACGTTCTGCTTGAAGATGTATTTGCTGTCCAGAATGCCGGACATGAGTGGGTCATGGCCAAGATAGGGCACGCCCATCATTTCAAGCATCGCGGCACCATGGGACATTGGGCTGCGACCTTGGACGCCACCAGTGTTCAGCCACACCATATCGACGTTTTCTTGCTGGAGGCGTTCGCCAAGGCGCATGTCGTCGGCTAGCAAAGAGACCTTGCGGGCACCTTGGCGCTCCAAGGATTCTGCAATGTCTTCGGCAACGCTACGGTAGCTCTTCCAGGAACGGGCGTTCACGGATTGGCGAATGACGGCACCGGGTGCTGACTTGTCACCGCCGTAGACAACGGCAATGTGCGCGCGGTCAAGCAATTGCGCGACCTGGCCCTCAAGTTGTTCAAGCCGCCCAATGCGCCGGGCCGGCGTGACGGCCCGGTTTCCGAGGCTAAAAACCTTTGGGCTGGCCTGAATGGCACCATCCTCAAGGTCTGTCTGTAGAGCGGCTGTTGCGAAAGCCATGGCTGATATCCTTTTCGTATACAGCGGACACCATCTGCCAACAGACTGAATGTTCCCTTAATTTGCACTGCATTTTGCAAGAAACGCATCGAAGACTTGTTTCGGCTGGATATTTCCAACTCTAGGCGCCACGCGGGGGAGGGTGTAATTCTTGATCGACCAACATTTTTAATAAGGAAACGCCCCATGTCTGCTGCGAATGGCGATGGCCGTAAGCTTGATCCACGTCTCCGCTCGCAACGGTGGTTCGATGACCCGAGCGATCCTGGGATGACAGCGCTTTACATTGAGCGCTACATGAATTGGGGCGTCACGCGCGAAGAACTACAATCTGGCAAGCCAATGATTGGTGTCGCACAAACCGGGTCTGACCTTTCGCCCTGTAACCGTATTCACACGACGCTGGAGCCACGTATCCGGGACGGCATCCGTGATATGGGTGGCATTCCGTTCGTATTCCCAACCCATCCCATCCAGGAATCAGGTAAGCGCCCGACCGCAGCGCTGGACCGGAACTTGGCCTATTTGGGCCTGGTGGAAATCCTGCAAGGTTATCCAATTGATGGCGTCGTGCTGACAGGCGGCTGCGATAAGGTAACGCCGTTTCTGTTGATGGCCGCTGCCACAGTCGATATTCCCGCGATCATGATGTCCGGCGGCCCCATGCTGGACGGTCATTGGAAAGGCCGCCTCGCAGGCTCTGGTACCATCCTTTGGGAGGCACGGGAGCGCCATGCCGCCGGTGAGATTGAGTGGGAAGAGTTCATTGAAATGGTGGCCGCATCTGCTCGCTCGCCAGGGCATTGCAACACCATGGGCACCGCGCTCTCAACCAATTCCCTAGCTGAAGCGCTGGGCATGGCTTTGCCAGGGTCTGCTGCTATCCCAGCACCCTATAAAGAACGTGGCCAGGCTGCATATGAAACAGGCCGCCGGATCGTGGATATGGTTTGGGAAGAGTTGAAACCATCAACGGTCCTCACACGCGACGCATTCCTAAACGCTATTGCAGTGAATACAGCCATTGGCGGGTCTACCAACTGCCCGATCCATCTGAATGCCATTGCGCGACATGCAGGCGTCAATCTATCGATCCAGGATTGGGAAGATCACGGCTACGACCTGCCCTTGCTCGTAAACTGCCAGCCGGCAGGCGAATATCTGGGCGAGGGCTACTATCGCGCTGGCGGTGTTCCTGCGGTCGTCAATGAGCTTATGAAAAAGGGCCGCATCAAAGAGGACGCCCTGACCGTCAACGGCAAGACCATGGGCGAGAACTGCCGTGGTGCGGAGATAACAGACCAGGATGTCATCCGCACGTTTGATAATCCGCTATTGCCAGAAGCCGGCTTCCTCAACATGAAGGGCAATCTTTTCGACAGTGCCATCATGAAGACATCTGTGATCAGCGATGAATTCCGGGCACGGTTCCTTGCAAAGCCTGGCGATGAGAATGCATTTGAAGGCCGGGTGATCCTGTTTGAAGGCCCGGAGGATTATCACGACAAGGTCAATGATCCGGCATTGAATATGGATGAAACCTGTATTCTGGTGATGCGGGGATCAGGGCCAATTGGCTATCCGGGCTCTGCAGAAGTTGTGAATATGCAGCCGTCCGATGCGTTGATTAAGGCGGGTGTCCGCTCGCTGCCCTGCATTGGCGATGGTCGGCAAAGCGGCACGTCTGGCAGCCCATCTATCCTAAACGGCAGCCCGGAGTCAGCCGCTGGTGGTGGTTTAGCGCTGCTGCGGATGGGTGACATGCTGCGGGTTGATCTGAACAAGCGTAGCATCGACATCATGATTGATGATGCTGAATTAGAACGTCGCCGTGGCGAGGCGCCACCGCCAATTCCAGAAAGTCAAACACCTTGGCAGGAAATCTACCGGGCGGGGGTTGGGCATTTGTCAGAAGGTGCCGTGCTTGAGGATGCCGTTAAATATCGCGGCACGGCCAAGAATATGCCGCGCCACTCACATTAAGGCCAATCGTCGTCAGCCTTTGATCGCGACTGCAGCGAAGGCTGCCATTCGGCGGATGACATCTTTAGACGTCGGGGCTTCAAAACCGATAACAAGGTTTTGGAGCCCTGCTGCTTCGAATTCCCCGACATCGCGTTCGATATCACTTGGCCCGCCAGTGAAGCAGCGACGTTCACCCGTGTCATTGAACTGTGGGCCTTCCAGCGTGTGCCAAATGACATACAGCCCCGTAGCAAGTGCTGATCCATCGCGCCCTGCTTCTGCCGCCGCTGCATGGACATCTGCCAACCCAACCGCATAGCGCGTCGGCGTGTCGAATGTCGCTTTTGGATTGTTGCACACCGGATACCAGCCATCACCTATGCGCCCGGCGCGGCGGCGGGCTGGTTTACTTTCCCCGCCAACCCAAATTGGCGGGTGCGGGTTCTGCACCGGTTTGGGCGAGAATAATACGCCATCGAACGAGACGTGATCGCCGGATTGTTTGGGGCGCGGGGCCGTCCAGAGTTCGCGGAAGCCTGCAATCATTTCATCCGCCGCTTTGCCGCGCTTGGTGAAGTCTGGTCCGTCGAGTAGAGCAATTTCTTCCGCCATCCACCCGACACCAACACCGACTGTTAAGCGGCCCTTAGAAAGTACATCCGCCGTCGTCAGCATCTTTGCAGCGAGGAGGGGTGGGCGATGGGGCAACACCATGACGGACGTTAGCAAGCGGATCCGTGTCGTCGCAGCGGCGACATAGCAGATCGTTGAGATCTGCTCCAGGCAATCACCGCTATCTTCGGCGAACCAGCGACCGTCGTCGGTATAGGGATAGACGCTATCAACGGATGCCGCGATGACGACATGGTCGCTGAAGCCCAGGTAGTCGAAGCCCATGTCTTCCGCCGCGCGGGCGATTTCAGCAAGGCTGTCAGGCTCCGCCGCCGGGCCGCGAATACCAAGATGCATGCCGAACTTCATGGGCTTAAACCTCGTCTCTAGTAGATCGTCCGCTTCATATGGGCCGGGTATCCGGCGTCATATTCATCCGCATCGAATGCGCTCGCCTTATCCAGGGCCTTCAGGATTTGCCCTGCCGTTGGCACTGGTCGCGTTTCCGCCTGGGATGCTGGGTCCCAAAGCTTAGAGCGATGCAGGGCCTTCTGACATTGGAAGTACACACGGTCCGCGGTGATTTTCAGAACGCTTCGCGGCAACTTCCCCTGGAATTCGAAGGATGCCAGTAAATCCGGATCTGTCCGGAGTTCCGCCGTGCCATTGATCCGAAGCGTCTCGCCAACGCCCGGGACCAGGAATAGCAGCGATACACGCGGGTCGCGGACGACATTGCGCAGGCTATCCGTGCGGTTATTGCCATTGCGGTCCGGCAGCAGAACAGTCTTCGGGTCCTGCACACGCACGAAACCCGGGGGATCGCCTCTGGGTGAGGAATCTGTGCCTTCTGGGGCGACAGTAGACAGCACGACAAAGGGGGAGGCTTCAATAAAGGCTGCATATTCGGGCGCGATATAATCAATCTCTTTGGTGATCGCCCGCTCACTTGGTGTGCCATAAAGCGCTTCGAGCGCTTCTAGCGACGTGATCGTGTTTGCTGGTGCCGGTGCGTCAGGCATCCTTTAGCTCCCTCATCTAGCTCCGCTCGAACCCGCGAGCGATTTCCCAGTCTGTGACACGGCGATCATACTCGATCTGCTCCCATTCCGCTGCATGGACATAATGATCCACGACATCGTCGCCAAGGGCTGTGCGGAGCATGCTGGAGCCTTGAAGTGCGGTTGTCGCCGCGCGGAGCGTTGGTGGAATGGCGCGGCCGCCTGTTTCAGCATAGGCGTCGCCCGCGGCTTCAGGCTCAAGCTCCAACTTGGCTTCGATCCCAGCAATGCCTGCAGCGAGTAGGGCAGCGAACGCCAGATATGGGTTCAAATCAGCACCTCCAACACGGCACTCAACGCGAACGGCAGGGCTGTCCGCACCGCAGATGCGATATCCGGCAGTGCGGTTGTCGCTAGACCATACGGCCTTTGTCGGCGCGAAGGTTTGTGCTTGGAAGCGCTTGTAGGAGTTGATGTTGGGGGCCAGGAAAAAGGTAAACTCCGATGCGTGCAGCAGCTGGCCCGCCAGAAAATGCTGCATCATCTTCGACATGCCATAAGGGCCGTTGGCGTCATGGAACAACGGCACCGATCCGTCTGCCGACCACAGCGATTGATGCACGTGGCAGGATGACCCTGAAGCCGCGTAGTTCCATTTCGCCATAAAAGTCAGCGCACGGCCCTGGGACCAGGCGATCTCCTTGGCAGCGTTCTTGGCAATGGTGTGATAGTCCGCTGTTTCAATCGGCGCGCCGTAACGGATATTCAGCTCGCCTTGTCCAGCAGCAGCCTCGCCCTTGGTGCTCTCCACCGGAATGCCGGCGCCATAGAGGCCATTGCGGATGGCCCTCAGCACGCCTTCTTCCTTGGTGGTTTGGAAGATGTGGTAGTCCTCATTGTAGGGACTGATGGGCGTGAGTGAGCGGTAACCCGCACTTTCAGCGTCCTCAAAGCTCTCCTTGAACAGAAAGAACTCTAGCTCTGATGCCATTTTGGCGGAGAGGCCAAGCGTCGCCAGCCGTTCGACCTGTTGCTGTAGAATGGCGCGCGGCGAAACAGATACAGGAGCCATCCCGTGATGATCCAGGATATCTGCCAGCACGAGCGCAGTGCCGGGCAGCCATGGTGCCAGTCTGAGCGTCTCCAGGTCTGGGCGCATTGTGTAGTCGCCGTAACCGCGCTCCCAGCTTGTTGTTTCAAAGCCAGGTACCGGTTCCATTTCAAGGTCAGCGGCGAGCAGATAATTGCAGGAATGGCTTTCCTTATAACCGGACTCCAGGAAATGCCGGACATGCAGCCGCTTCCCCATCATCCGACCCTGCATATCCACTTGAGCCAGGATGACAGTATCTATTTCGCCAGCATCGGCGGCGGCGGTTAGCTGTTCGAGCGTCAATGGGGCCATGGTCTTCCCGTGTTGATCCGGTCTATTCGATAACCACAATGCCCTCTGATGGCTTCACGGTCACCCTGTCGCCAGTGTTGATGAGTGTGGTCACATCGCCATCCTCAAACCGATCACACATCGCCATGTTTGCTAGTGCGGCACCCTGGGCAAGGATTGTGTTGGCTTGGTTGAACAGGATTGCTTTTGGCGTGATGCCTCGCGCCGTCATTTCGTGCAGCATCCAGGCCGTCGCGACGCCGCCCTTTGCCGTGTTTAACACCAGAATTTTGTCGTGATAGGACTGGCCAGCAAGCGCATGCTGTGGGCGGGAGAATACGCCCTTGATTCGGTCAAGGTCATATCGGGCAGAGAAATTATCGCTGGCAACGAGTGCCTCACCAGTAACGTCCGGGCCAATGCCGACATGGCATTTCAGAGTGCGCGCCATCAAACAATCCTCCCCGCGACGGCAGAGTCGATACAGTCTTCCATGGAGGCAAGGGCAGGGGCGTAGCCATAGCCGCCAAGGATATTCACGATCTTGGTGGAATTGGAGAGCAAACGCTTCCAGCCATTAGCCTCACCAATTTCACGGGCATATTGCTGATAGAAGCAGGTGCCTTGCAGCACTTTACCGCCAAAATCCTCAATCGCCCGGTTGAAGCCCATGCGTTCTGCGTCGCTATAAACACTGGCGGCAGTGCATACGAGGAAAGCTGTGTCGCCATGCTTTTTCCGCCCCCGGCAAAGGTCAGCGACTGTCTGCATCTCAACGAGGCTGAGTTGGGGGGCTGCAAACACGACTACATCGACTGTCTTACCCTTCGCACCAAAAGGCTCACGCAGGACGTCCAGGTCGCTTTCTGTTATGTCCTCAACAGCTAAGGCTTCGCCGCCGACATCGCCCAATGTTCGGCATTCTGGCGTCACGCCGACGATATGGAACAGTGGCGTTGAGCCATAGCTCGCCATGGCCGCGCCCATATGCTTCATCTCATCCGACGTTGGAATGCGCTCGATGCCTTCAATCACGGGCACTTCCCAGTAGGAGCCCGCTTTTCGGCCAATGACAGCGCCCAATACACCCCAATCCGTTAGCCCTTGCGGTTCAGACGCAACACGGAAGCGGCGGGTCGCTTGGCGATGTTCATCCAGGTGGAGACCATAGCGCGGCGTGCGCCCCGTGAGGCCAGCGGCCAATGCAGATGGTCCGCCTTCGAAATTCGACCGGGCACCGCACACGCTGTTTGAATAGATCACGACACCCGTATCCCCATAGGCCACATGGTCACCTAAGACCGGCGGCATGATGGTTTGATAGTTGATGCAGGTGTCCGTCATTATGATGCCAAGTGACTGGCATGCAGCGATAAAACGGCGTTCCAGGTTCGCCATTTCTTCAGTTTGGCCGAGCGGATCATAATATGAGAGATCAACGCCACGCGGGTCCGTAATCATGGGGATAGCGACCCGGCGGTCGGCCTCATCCATCGCGGCAAAATTTTCCATGAAGGCGACGCCCGCTTCGCCCAGAGATTCTGGATCAGCCATCATGTGCGATTGGCTGACTGGGACCATATCCACTGCATCAAACATCCGGCCGACTTGTATCTGGTGCTCTATCGCCCATTTTCGCGCTGGTCCACGCTCACCATTGAGCATCGCCTGTTCTTCGGATGTGAGTTGCATCATAGCCTCTAATTCATTGGGCAGGGTGGGAATTGTGCAGCATAGTGGGCGCATCAAACAAGGGCGATAAACGAAAAGCTGCTTGCATTGCGGTTCGCCAACGTTCACCGAAATTCCAGGTTCGGCACTACTCAGAATGACGCCTGCAATATGGTGCATTGCTGAACATAAAAACGTAACAACGTGGGAGACATTCAACGATGCATAAAGCGAAATTGCTACGATCTTTCTCATTTGGTGCAGCTGCGCTCGGCGCTCTGACCATGGGCGCAACAGCCGCTCAGGCTGAGTATCCAGAACGCCCCGTCACAATGGTTATTCCTTATGGTCCAGGCGGTGCAACGGACATTTCCGGCCGCACGATCGCAGCCCCCCTGGGCAAAGCCGTGCCGAAGCCCATTCTGATGGTTAACCGCACAGGTGCTGGTGGTGCGACGGGTTCTGTATCCGTCAAAAACGCCAAGCCAGATGGCTATACGATGCTGTTTGCTCGCGTTGGATCGCATTCTGTGAACCCAGCGATGAAAGCAACGCTTCCATATACGCTGGATGATTTCCGTTTCGTCGGCGTGTACGAGATCAACCCGGTTGCTTGCGCTGTTAAAGCTGATTCAGACATCAAGTCGATGGCTGATCTTGTTGCTCAGGTTCAGGCAAATCCTGGCAAAGTCAGCTACAACTCAGCTGGCGTTGGCTCACTCCTGCATCTCGCTGGTGCCATGGTGCTGCGCGAGTTTGGCGTAGAAAATCCGATGAAGGATGCGATCCACATTCCGCTGAAAGGCGGCGGGGCAGCGGCGACGGCCATCCTAGCCGGCACGTCTACCTTCATCTGCACAAACTCCTCTGCGCTTGCCAGCTTCGTTAAGAACAAACAGCTTCGCCCATTGATGGTCACGACCGCAGAACCGGTTGTTGGCTTTGATGCGCCGACTGCTGCTGATCTCGGCAAGCCAAACCTGCACAAGCTGGTTGGTTGGACCGGGATTGCTGGCCCGAAAGGCCTGCCAGATGACGTTGCCGCTAAGTGGCGCGATTACATGGCTCAGGCCACGGCGGATCAGGGCTTCCTCGACAAAATGACAGCGCGTGGTTCTGTCATTCGGTTGATGAACCCAGAAGAATCCGAAGCTTTCATCCTCGACCAGTATACGATTTTCCGTAAGCTGGTTGATGATCTTGGCATGCGGATCAAAGGCTGATCTGGATTGATTGAGTCGGGGCTGTGGCATGCCAGGCATCTGGCGGCTGCAGCCCCATTCTTCTACGGGCCGTAAAGCTCGAAGCGGGGCATGATGCAAAACTCTAGGATATCGCCGCTAGGGCTTGTTTTCATTGGATTTGGCGCGTTTATTTTGCTCGTCGCAATTCCTTATGCTGTTACCAGCCCGTCCAATGTTCAAAAAATTGTACTGGCACCGACGTTCTGGCCGACCATCATTGGCTGGATCATCATTGGCCTTGGCGCGATTTTAATGGCAATGCGGTTCTTCGTACCGGCTGACTGGTCCTCTAACGATGCAGATGCGGGTGATGGTACGCCATTGCCAGGCGGATGGCTTCGTCTTGCGGCTGCCGGTGCGCTGATGGTGGCACTGGTCTATGTCACACCGATCCTTGGTCTGGTTTGGACGGCGATGCTGTGTTTTGTAGCACTGTCGCTGCTCGTAAAATCTTCGCGCCCGGTCGTGTCGCTCATCGTTGCGATTGCATTGCCGCTTGCGCTCTATGTTTTCTTTCACCATGCCGCAGGTGTTGCGGTTCCGCAGGGTGAGTTTATCCGGCTGCCATGAGCGTCATCGACAACCTTTCAGCGGCTTGGCCGCTCGTTGCCAATTTGGAAAGCTTTCTGGCGCTTTTCATTGGTATCACCGTTGGCGTCGTTGCTGGCGCTATCCCAGGGATGTCGGCGACCATGGCGGTCGCCCTGACGTTGCCATTCACTTTCGCATTGCAGCCGATCACAGGTATTTTGCTGCTGCTGGGGGTATATAAAGGTGGAATTTTCGGCGGTTCCATCCCCGCTATCTTGATCAAAACGCCGGGTACGCCAGCCTCAAGCGCTACTGTGTTGGATGGCTATCCTATGGCGGAGAAGGGGCAGGCTGGCAAGGCGCTCACTATGGCGCTCTATGCGTCCTGCACCGCGGATGTGATGTCCAACTTGGCGCTGATCCTGTTCGCCGGATGGCTTGCTTCGTTTGCGTTGAGCTTTGGCCCGCCCGAATTCTTTACGTTGATCCTATTTTCGTTGACCATCATCGCTGGTGTGTCCGGCAAAAATCTCGTGCTGGGGCTGCTTTCCGCGGCACTTGGGCTGCTATTGGCTACGGTCGGGCTTGATCTTGTTTACGGCACCAATCGGTTCAACATGAATGATCCGAACCTGATGGGCGGCCTGAACTTTATCGCCGTCCTCATTGGGCTTTTCGCGATTCCGGAAATTCTGGCATACATCTGGAATCCGCAGGAGCGCAAAGGGTCTGTTCGGTCGCTGGGCGGCCAGCACTTGTCCTTCAAGGAATACAAGCGCTGCTTCAAATCGATTGTGCGCGGCGGCTTTATTGGCGTTATCCTTGGTAGCATTCCTGGGATCGGCGCAGCACCTGCGGCCTTCCTGTCCTATAGTGAGGCACGCAGGAACTCCAAAAACAAAGAAAATTTCGGCAAGGGTGAGCTTGAAGGCGTTGCAGCGTCTGAAGCCGGTAATAATGGTGTATGTGGTGCCACGCTCATTCCGCTGCTGGCACTCGGTGTACCAGGGGACGTAATTACGGCGATCATCATTGGCGCTTTCATGATCCATGGATTGCAGCCAGGGCCGATGATGTTCATCGCCAATGGGGACATCATCTACGCGCTGTTCTTAGGCCTAATCATCAGTTCTATTCTGTTGATGGGTGTTGGTAGCGTAGCGATCCGCCTGTTCCGTTATATCGCTGATATCCCAAGACCCGTCCTCCTGCCGACGGTGTTCGTCCTTTGCGTTTATGGCGTTTATGCCGTGAACAACAATGTGTTCGATATTGGCGTGATGTTTGCCATGGGGGCATTGGGCTATTTCATGTTGCGGACCGGCATTCCAGCCGCACCCTTCCTGATCGCATTCATTCTCGGCCCTTTGTTGGAAGACAATTTCCGGCAAGCCATGCTGATGTCCGGCGGCAGCGGAACAATTTTATTCCGCAGCCCAATCACCTGGGTTTTCTGGACACTGACAGCGATCACCATTGCAACACTTGTGCGTAAAGGTATGCAGCGGAAATGATCACAAATTCAATTGCTTAGTGTGTGATATTGGTCTGGACGGCTCTAAGTTAGCCCTTAGTACTAATTGTTGACATTGGTTAAGGATCAACCAGATAGTACCCTAACGTTGATTGGGGACTCATCATGCCGAAGACTGGAATTGACCACCCAAAGCCCGAACGAGAACTGACAGATTTTTTGAGTTATCGGATCGTTCGGCTGCATCAAGCGTTGAATAATCAGGCCACGGCTTTGGTCGCTTCAATCGCTGGCGTCTCGCTCATTCAATGGCGTGTGATTGCAATGGTTGGCTCGGATACAGCGCGGACCGCGCGTGAGCTTGTGCGGAAGTTGGTTATTGACCCTGCTGTTATCAGCCGCACCGTGCGTGGCTTGGAGGCCGCAGGGATTATGGAATCATCGCGGTCTCCCGGTGACAAGCGCGTGCTTGAACTCCATCTGACGCCCAGTGGAGAAGAGATTTATCAGCGAACCTTCCCCAAAATGCAGAAGCGCCAGGCGGCATTGTTGGATGCCTTGGACCCGGCGGAGCAAGATGTAATTTTTGGCATTCTCGATAAACTTGAGGTCGCAGCCGAAAAAAGGACCCATATTGCATGACGCAGAACCTGCTGGTCATCATTTCAGACGAGCATCAAGCGCGCACACTGGGTTGTGCTGGACATCCGTTTGTTCAAACGCCCAATCTTGATGCACTTGCCGCTCGCGGCACGCGGTTCGAAAATGCCTATACGCCGTCACCAATTTGCGTGCCAGCTAGGGCCAGTTTTGCGACAGGGCTGTATCCCCATCAGACGCGTCTTTGGGATAATGCGATGCCGTATGCCGGGCAGATTCCCGGCTGGGGCCATGTTCTGCAAGGCGCGGGTGTGCCTGTTGAAAGCGTTGGAAAGTTACACTATCGCGCCGAGGAAGATCCCGCAGGGTTCGATGTCGAGCACATCCCCATGATGGTAGCGGGCGGCGTCGGCATGGTCTGGGCGTCTATTCGCAAAGAGAATGAACGCGTTGAGATGCCAAGTCGCATGCTCGGCGAATATATCGGTCCTGGCGATAGCAAATACACAGAATATGACGCCGCCGTCGTCGAGCGGACAGAGGAATGGATTGGCGCTCGGGCTGGGACCAAGGATCCGTGGTGCTTGTATGTTGGACTTGTGGCACCGCATTTTCCATTGGTCGTCGCGCAGGAATTCTATGATTTGTATCCGCCAAGCACTTTGCCGCCTGTGAAACTACATCCGGATGACGGCTACAAGCGTCATCCTTGGGTCGAGAAGCAGAACGCCTTTGCTAATAGCGAGGCAAAATTCCATGACGCAAAAGAACGGTTGGCGGCAATGTCGGCCTATTACGGGCTTTGTACATCGTTAGACCACAATATTGGCCGGATCATGGACGCACTCGGCGCGGCTGGCTTGGCTGATGATACAACGGTGATCTACGCGTCTGACCATGGCGATAATCTTGGGGCGCGTGGCCTTTGGGGCAAGTCCAATATGTATGAGGAATCGGCCGCAGTGCCGTTGATTGTTGCCCGCCCAGGGCAGGTGGCGTCTGTGTGCGCCACGCCGGTTAGCCTCCTCGATATCTCTGCCACGATCCCGGATCACTTCGGCCTAGCGTTTGAGAATGAAGGCCCTGGTAAATCACTGTATCAAATAGCGGACGAGCCAACGGATAACGCGCGATCTGTGTTTAGTGAGTACCACGCCGCAGGCGCCGTGACCGGCGCATTCATGTTACGGCGTGGACAATGGAAGCTGATCCATTATGTCGGGTTCGAACCGGAATTGTTCGACCTATCGGATGACCCGGAAGAATTAGCGAACCTGGCACAAGACCCTGAATACAAGGCAGTGCTTGAGGATATGACCCAGGCGCTTCATGCAATCTGCGACCCGGAAGCCGTGGATGCACAGGCGCATCAGGATCAAGCGGAAATGATAATGGGCTATGGCGGCAGGGACGCCGCGTTGAAATTGGGTGCAAATGCAGCAACGCCGCCGCCGGAAATCAAACCTTGAGTGCTTGGTAAATAGCCAAACACCTGGCGCTGTGATCACACTTCCGATTGCCTATACTGAATGGGTCAAAGGGAGGGGCATATGTTCACATTAACGCTCGACGATATTTCGACCATCGGCCAAGGCATGCAGCGCCCAGAATGCGTTCTGGCCACAAAATCCGGTGATCTGTTCTGCTCTGACAGTCGCGGTGGGTACAATATCGTGAAGCCTGATGGGCAAAGCCGCTTCATCAAAGCCATTGGCGCACCAGATAATTTCATGCCCAATGGCATCGCACTCATGCCAAATCGGGACGTTCTTGCGGCCAATCTGGCGGATAGCAGCGGGGTGTGGCGCATCAAGCCGGATGGTCAGGCCAGTCTATTTCTGGACCAGGCAGACGGCGTTCCACTGCCACCGGTCAATTTTGTCGGGTTAGACACTAAGGGCCGGATATGGATTTCGGTTTCGACATGCGCTGTGCCGCGCCACCCAGCGTTCAAGAAAGGCCCTGGCGATGGGTTTGTTGCTGTGTACGACCAGGGCGTTGCGCGGATTGTGACGGACGGAATTGCCTTTACGAATGAGGCGATCGTCGATCCGACGGGGGAATGGCTTTATGTCAATGAAACCACTGGGCAATCCACTGCCCGCTATGCCATCCGTGCTGATGCATCTCTTGGCCCGCGGGAGACGGTGGCGGATTACCCACCAGGCACATTCCCAGATGGCTTCACCTTCGACGCAGATGGCGGCATTCTGATCGTTAGCGTCGCGAGCAATCGGATTATCCACGTCGACAAGCATGGCAAGCAGAGCATCGTCATTGAGGACGCAGATACGGACGCGGTGGAGCGATTGAACGCAGCGTTCGAGCAAGGTGAGGCGGTGCGCGAGATGATTGAAATTGGCAGCAAACGTAAGCTTCGTAATATCGCCAGTATTGGGTTTGGCGGGCGGGACCTGCAAACCGTCTATATGGGCTCACTCTCCCACGATGGCATTTTCGCATTCCGGTCGCCGATTAAAGGCGCGCCGCTCATCCATTGGGGTTTTTGATCCATGGCCAACATGCCGCCTAAGGCCAATGTGGGAGAAGTCCTGCTCAATCCACTGGCTAACCTAGATGCACCTTATGGCGCTGCTAAAGCGGCAATCCTGAGCGATGCCGCGTTCGAGCAAGCACATGCGACGATATCGGCTTGGCCGGGCTACGCGCCAACGCCTCTATATGAGCTGAATGCCATGGCTGAAGCTGCTGGTGTCGCTGCTATCCATTATAAGGACGAAGGTGGGCGGTTTGGTCTTGGCAGCTTCAAGGCGCTTGGCGGTGCCTATGCTGTCGCACGATTGCTGTCACGGGAGATTGCGCGACGTGGGGGCGGGAATGAGCCGTCTATAGAAGCAATCCTTAGCGGCCAACATGCGGCCGTGATTTCTGAAATCACAGTCTGTTGCGCGACGGACGGCAATCATGGCCGCTCGGTCGCCTGGGGGGCTCGGACATTTGGCTGCGCCTGCGAAATATTCATTCACGCGACCGTAAGCGACGGGCGCAAGGCTGCCATTGAAGCTTATGGCGCGCGGGTAACGCGGACAGCTGGAAATTATGATGACAGCGTGCGGGAGGCCCAGGAAACGGCGGCCCGCGAAGGCTGGTTCGTTGTCTCCGATACGTCATACCCCGGATATACAGACGTGCCCAAGGACGTCATGCAAGGCTATGAATTGATGGCCGCAGAGGCGCTGGACCAGATGAGTGCGCCGCCGACACATATCTTCCTGCAAACGGGTGTTGGCGGCATGGCGGCTGCGATTGCTGCTTTCTTTAAGCGCCGCTTTGGGAGCAAGCGCCCGCTGATGATCCTGGCGGACCCTGATCAATCAGCCTGCTGGGTTGAAAGCATCCGCAATGGTGCGCCAACAGCCGTTCATGGAGACTTGGATACGCTTATGGCTGGCTTGGCCTGTGGGGAGATATCACTGCTCGCCTGGGATATTCTCAAAGACACTGCAGATGCGGTGATCGCTGTGTCCGATGATCAGGCTGTCGCAATGATGCGTCAGCTGGCGGCACCAGAAGCTCCGGATCGCCCAATTGTTGCCGGGGAATCTGCAGTGGCAGGCTTGGCAGCGCTCATGCTGGCTGCAGGCGACCCGAGTGCGCGGGACGATCTTAAGCTAGGCCCGGATGCCCGCGTACTCGTAATCGGCACTGAGAGCGACACGGACCCTGGCCTTTATGAAGACTTGGTCGGGCGCTCTGGCGATGCAGTTCGCGCTTCTGCCTAATCTACAAAGCCGCAACAAGGCGTTCTGCAAGGCCTTTCAGCATCCCAGCGGCTTTCTCATCTTTGAGGGTGCCATCATCATTAAACGCCTGAAATGCGCCAGGCAGTGTCGCGAACCCAGGGACTGCGACTGCGCCAAGTTCGGCCAAGGCATCGCGTAGCCGCGGGATCACGCGAACGCCACCAAGCCCACCGGGAGACGCAGCTGCAATGGCGACGGGCTTGTTCGCATAGGCAGCGCATGAGATTTCATCGTTCTCTGGCCGAGACGTCCAGGCGAAGGTATTCACCAGCAGTGGCGGCGCGCAACCATTATATTCTGGCGTCACGATAAGCATGCCATCATGGGCCGCAATGAGTGCCTTTAAGTCCTGCATGGGCTTCGGCAGGCCTTCTGATGTTTCAATATCGCCGTCGTAAACGGGTGCTGGGAAGTCCGCCAGATCAATTAAGGTAACCGTGGCACCAGCGGTCTTGGCCGCTTCTGCTGCAACCGAAGCAAACTTCTTATTGACTGACCCTTTGCGGGCGCTACCAGCGAACACGAGTACTTTTTTAGCGGACATTCAATTTCCCTCAATTGCCGAATTGGCTCTCTGCATAAGATCGTCCCGGCACCCGATTTGGCAAGTCCCGACTTGCAGGCGATTTGATGAATAGTCTATCGCCAGTGACGCCGGTTGATCAGCCCAGTAGGATTAGGCAATCGATGTGATGCCCCACAACGATTCACGTCCGTGACCGAATTGCCCAGGAGGCCCAATTGATCGACCTTGAACGCCAAGATGACGTCTTTGTCCTGACGATGAACGCTGGCGAAAACCGTTGGACAACGAGCTTCGTCCGTGCCTTCGACGCCCAGTTGGATGAAGTGTTGGCTTCTGACGGCCCTGCTGCATTGGTTACGACATCTGCAGACGCCAAGTTCTTCTCCAACGGCTTAGACGTTGATTGGCGCAAAGCTGAAGGTGATGGTGAGGGCGGAGATAAGTCCGTGTTTGGGGTCGAGTTCATGGCGCTGATGGCGCGCATGATCACGTTGCCTATCCCAACAGTCGCCGCCGTCAACGGTCACGCATTTGGGGCTGGGTTCATGTTGGCGCTTTGCCACGATATGCGGGTAATGCGCGCGGATCGGGGATTTATCTGCGCCAATGAGATCCAGATCGGCCTGAGAATACCTGATGAAGAATTCGCGCTCTTCCGGCACAAAATGTCGGGCAGTGCGTTCTTTGATACGATCCAGCTTGCACGCCGCTGGACGGGACCAGAAGCCGAAGCTGCGGGGTTCGTTCGGGCGACAGCATCGCAGGATCAATTGCTCGATCTTGCAATCAAGCATGCCGGGCAGCTAGCGCCGCTTGGGGCCAACCGGGCGCTGTATGAAGACTCAAAGGAACGCATCTTTGGCGAAGCGCCGTCGATCAATAGGGCATCTGGTGCTGCGCATCTGCTCCGCAATTTCAAAGGCCACGCATGATGGATTCAGGCTTATGAGCTTTAGAAGCATTATCCGATTTCAAGTGAAGCCGGGCATGGGTGCTGCCTTTGAGGCTGCGTTCGCCCAATGCCAGATGCTGGATCGCCCCTCTACAATTGAAGGGTTTGTCATGGCGGAATTGGTGCGCTGCGTTACAGAACCGCTTGAATATCACGTGATCGGTGAGTGGGCGACGGAGCAAGCCTATGCGGATTGGCAGGCTATCTCGCATGAAGGGGCTGATCCTGCGGCAGTCGAGGCACTGAATGCGACGCTGGCACATTGGGCACCGGGCCGGTTGTTTGCGCCCGTCGCACGGTCCGCTTAGGGAATTAGGACCAGCGCGCCACCGCCCGTTCGACCTTCCAGAATATCGTGTGCCTTGGATGCATCTGCGAGCGGCAGAGGCATCGGCGTATCGGGCTTTAGAATACCTGTCCCGAGCATATCAAAGACCGTTTGAGCCATGCTTTGATATTGTGCAGGATCGGCCATGTAGTGGAACAGGATGGGCCGCGAAACGGTCAATGAATTGGCTGCAAGAGTCGTCATCGCCAGCGGTTCAACGGGGCCGGAGGATTGGCCGTAGTTTACCAGATGACCGCAGGGGACCAAGCATTCTAGCGAGCTCGAGAATGTGTCTGCGCCGACGGAATCATAAGCCACATCAACGCCACGCCCCTTGGTTATTTCCATCACGGCCGCTTTGAATTCAGTCTCGCGGTACAGGATTGTGTGGGCGCAGCCGGATGCCTTCGCCGCTGCTGCCTTATCCTCAGAACCAACTGTGCCGATGACTGTTGCGCCGATATGGGCGGTCCATTGGCAGAGTAAGCGCCCAACGCCGCCAGCTGCAGCATGCACCAGGATGGTCATCCCCGCTTCAATACGGTGAACGCGGCCTACCAGCATCTCAACAGTGAGCGCGCGCAGAAGCGTGGTTCCTGCCAGGAGGTCGCTGACGATATCTGGCAGCTTTAGCGCTTGAATGGCTGGGAGGAGCCGTTCGGAGGCATAGGCCCCATAGGTGCTCGTCACATAAGCCACGCGATCCCCAATTTGGAAATCATTGACACCGGGTCCGATAGCGACAATTTCACCCGCCGCCTCGCACCCAGGCACACCAGGAAGTGCCAGGGTCTTATAGAGGCCAGAGCGCACATAGACATCATGGTAATTCACGCCAATTGCTGTCTGCCGAATGCGAAGTTCGCCAGGGCCGGGCGCGCCTATCTCCACTGTTACAGCTTTGAGTACGCTGGAAGGGCCATATTCGCGAACGGTAATAGCTTCAGCCATCATGGTCTCCCGATCAGGTAACAGCGATGCCGCCGCGACGGGCACCAGCCGCGATATTCTTCCAAAGGACAGCATGATCTGCTGGCAATGCCCGGCTATTTGGCATGGTGAGCCAGAGCCGATGGAGCAAGCGGGCCTGGCCGGATGCAGCATCATCCTCAAAGGCCGCGCGGGCATGATAGGTGATATGGCTGTTGATCAGTTGGATATCCCCCGGTTTCAGCATCATGGCGTGGGCAAGGTCTGCGGCGGTTTCGGCCAGCAGGTCCAGCGCCTCCCATTGGGCATCTGTCATGCGCGGTGTTTCCGGCATCAGCTGCGCTGCTTCCACATAGGTTCTGGAATAATGGCTGGTGAGTTTGCCGTCCTCAACGCCGAACACGGGCAGCCGATAAACTTCATCACCGCCGCCTACTTCTTCGCCAAGGCGAGAGCGGTAGATTGGCTGATACAACAGATCAAGTAAGTCCGGCCGACGCTTCAGGATCGCGTTGTGGACGGCGGCCGTGCTGGCGACATTGCTCTCACCGCCAGACGCTGATCGTTGTGCCATGAGCAATCCCACAACGTCCGTTCTGTCCGTGTGGTAGCGCAATAAGCCGTTGCTGTAGGTTCGTGCTTTGGAGGAGAGGAACTCGCCGCCGCTCGCGTCCTCCATGCGCTCGTGCTTAGCGCCGAGGTCGCCTGGCTGCGCCTGGATATCGCGCATCATCTGGCCGGTGTTATCTTGGGGGACTGGCAGGCCGATCCAATGACCCAGGCCCATCCAGATCATGCGCCGGTCATCTTCCGAATAACGATCTATGGGCAAGCCTTCCAGCAGGACAAAGCCACGACCGTTTTCTAATTCATCGGCAGCGCGCGCAAGCTTTGCGGCGACAGCTTGCAGGGGGAAAGTGTCCCGCGTCACAGCAAGCCAGCCCGCGCCATCCGCTTTAGCAACACTAAGGGCAGCATCTATTTCAGCAAGTTCATCTTTTGCCCAAGGCCAGCGCCAGCTTTGGTCTACCTCCAGGTCAGCGCCGGTCCATACGGATGGGCCTTCAAATGGCTTGTACATGGCGCTTCTCCGGCGTGTTTATGTGGATTGCACGGCAGTCCGGCGTGCTTTCATCCGCTCGCGCATCTGCTTCTGCGCGGCGTCAGTGCCGTCGTGGAAAGTGCCGAAAACCCTGTCCAGTGGGAGGAGGCTGCCGCCGTAATTGCACTCAAAATTCTTGTGATGCAGGTAGTGGAAGTGCGACCCACCATCTATTTCCAGCGTGTCACCGACCTGCAGCTTGTCATAGCCTGAATGGGATAGGGCGGGCAGAAAGGCTGCTAGGTGCAATTGATACAGCGCGTTCAACGGATGCAACGCCAGCACCCACGGCACGAGGATGGTCGAGAAATATATGAGATGCTCTATCGGATGCATCGCAAGGCCAGACCAAGGCCCCACATCAACATTCTTGTGATGCACAGAATGGACTGTCTTGTAGAGCCAGCGGACATGCAGCAGCCGATGGCCAAGATAAAAATGTACCGCATGAATGAACGGTGCCAGCAAAACCATCAGCGCAAACCAACCCCAAAACAGGGCCTGATTGGCACCAAAATCGAACAGGCCCAAATATCCATTGGCGAACAACCAATATGTGGCGACCTCATAGGCCGTAATGATCGGCACGGAGGAGGCCAGGGTGCGGACCATGTTGTCCAACACCTGATCCTTGAACAGAAACCGCCTGGAACCCTTGGCGAAAGGTCGTGTGGTGTAGCGCAGGTCATCCTGTTGTCGCCGGAAGACGTAGAAATACAAATGCATGCCGCCAAAGCAGGCCAGGATCAGCGCCGCGTTTCTGGCGAAAATTAGCGCTATCCACGAAACTTCCAGCGTCTGCATTTGTACTAGGCTTGGCGTTAGCCAGGTCCAGGTGACAACGGCCACCAGTAGCCAGAATGCATTATACGGCCAAAGAAACCCTGGGAACCGGAACGCCCACTTCGCTACCTTTTTGGGCGCTGGTGGCCATGCATTGATCGGGGCGAGCTCTATGGCACCATCTGGCCGCCATTCGCCAGCGGCGTTCCGCTCGTCCGTTGATGATCCGGCCATTTTGCGGCTCCATCCTGTGTGGGTCGAGTTTAGCGCCCTGACGTTCTGGGCTGCAACAGACTGGCGCGCTGGATAGATGTTTGGCTAAGCTTTCGGCCATTCCCTCAATGGTAGGACGATCAACATGACTGAATACGCCCTCGTCACTGGCGCATCCCGCAATATTGGCCGTGCGATTGCGGCCCGCCTCAAAGCCGATGGATACAGCGTGATTATGCTGGATGTTATGGACCCGGAAGATCCATCTTTAGGTGAATTCCGCCGTGTTGATCTGAGCAATGTCGCTGATACCGCTCAAGCGATGGCATGGGTGCTGGATAATCGCGAGGTCACCCGCGTTGTGAACTGCGCCGGGATCGTAACGACCCATCCGGTTGAGGAGGTTGAAGCGGATACATTCGACCAGCTGATGGCCGTGAATGTGCGATCCTATATCGAAGTTATGAAAGCGCTGGTGCCGGGCATGAAAAAAGCCGGGTTCGGGCGGGTTGTGAACATTGCTAGTCGCTCATCCCTCGGCGCAGCGCAGCAGACGGTTTATGCGGCGTCCAAAGCTGCTGTAGTGGGCCTCACCAAAAGCTGGGCGGAGGAATTGGCGGCGGATGGCATTACCGTCAACGCTGTCGGGCCAGGGCCGATCGAGACGGACATGTTGAACAAAGTCTACGGCAAGGATTCACCCGCATATAACGCGTATCGGGATCGTATTCCCGTACAGCGCTTCGGCACCGTGGATGATATCGCACACGGCGTCAGCTTCTTCATGGATGTGCGTTCAAGCTTCGTGACGGGGCAGGTGCTGTATATCTGCGGCGGCGTCACCATAGGGCGGGCGAACGCTTAATTCGCCATCCAACCGCCATCCACCATCAAGTTTTCGCCGGTGATGTAGCTGGCTTCGTCGCTTGCAAGAAAAAGAGCGGCGTTTGCGACATCGCTTGGCTTCCCAAGGCGTGGCCAAGGTGTGCGGGCATGAGAATATTCTATTGCTTTGGGAGCGATGGGCGCGCCGGTTTTGCCAGTTAGAATTTTGCCCGGAGCAACGGCGTTGCAGACGATGCCATGTTCTGCATAGTCGCCTGCGATCTGCTTCGTCATGTAGACGACAGCTGATTTGCCAACACCATAAGCAAAGGCGTTTGGCGCACGGACCATGCCGTGCTGCGAAGACAGATTGACGATCCGGCCGCGAACTTCGTTCCTGATATCCTGCGTCAACATTTGTTGAACAGCGGCGCGGCATCCAAGAAACACGCCTTTCGCATTCACGCCGACGACGCGGTCCCAATCTTCCTCAGTCGTCTCATGCATAGGCTTCGGGCAGCGGGCGGCTGCATTGTTGACCATGATGTCCAATCTGCCAGCAATCGAGATTGCTTCAGCAACGGCGGCCTCAAGGTCTGCTGATTGCATCACGTCACATTCGCGGAACGTCGCTTTGCCGCCCGCTTCGAGAATGGCGTCTACAGTTTTGGCACCGCCTTCCAGCGGATTATCAATTATGTCCGCCACGATGACATGCGCGCCTTCAGCCGCAAATCCCATGGCGATGGCTTTGCCAATGCCGGAGGCACCGCCGGTGACGATAGCTGTTCGGTCTTGAAGCCGCATGGTGATTGCCCGCCCATAGATTCATTCCATCAAGATTACAGCATATGTGGGCGCACATGGCATTGCTTGCCTCAAAAGATGCATTGGGGTCCAATACAGGAAGGAAATTTTGATGAAGGTGCTGATCGATGAATGATGTTGGGTTGAGCGTTGAGACGCGGTCTGTTGCGGCGCAGGTTCGCTACGTCAATGCGGAGTGGAAGGGGCGGGAGGACATTCCTCGGATCGGCTCCAAGGAAACGCGCCGGGCCAATACCTCCAATCAGGATATCCGCGTCCATGATGTTCGTGCGGCCCATGCGGCTGGCCTGAAGTCGCTTGATCGCAATGGCTATACGCTGGCGAAGCTGACCCCGGGCGTTCCGGACTTCCGTGACGAAGCCAGTGTTGAGAAGCTCTACTACCCGCAGATTCAAGACCTGCTGAAGCGCGAAACCGGCGCTGACCACGCATTCGTTTATGGCCATCTGGTGCGCACCGAAAAGCCGATTGATTTCAATGATGGTTACGCCCGCTTTGTCCATTGCGACTACAACATCAAGCGCCTGACAGAGATGTCTGAGGATGTGCTGACAAAGCATGGTGTCGAGCCTAAGGCCAACTGGACCTATGCATGGTTCAATACTTGGCAGCCGTTTGACAATGTCGCGGCGCATAACCCGCTTGCGTTCATCGATTGGGAATCGCTGCCGGAAGACGATGTGATCGACTATTTCTACACGGGTCGGAACCGGGACAGCCTCGTTGCCGCGCCCGTCTACAATCCAGATCACAAGTGGTGCTTCTTTCCGAACATGACGCCGGAAGAGATCCTGGTATTTAAGCAGATGGATGGCCGATCCGACCGCTCGGTTTATTGCCCGCACACATCCTTCGACAACAAGGATGCACCAGCAGACGCACCACCCCGTCGCAGCATAGAAATGCGCATGCTCGCCGTGTTTGAGGATTGATGATGAACCAAGCGCGGAAGCCCGTCGCCGTTGTCATTGGTGCCACATCCAAATGGCAGTCTGATGGCCGCAATACGAAGCTCGCCCATGGTGATGTGCTGGATGATTCGGACCTGCCAGTTGGCATTCGCTGGGGCATTGGCGGTGCGGTGGCGCAGAAGTTTGCAGCAGAAGGCTTTTTCACAGTCCTGACGACGCGGACTGCCAGCAACGCTTCAGCGCTTGAGACGGCGATCAAAGACCAAGGCGGCGATTGCATGACCGTCGAGCTCGACCTGTCGTCGGCAGACTCGATATCGGCAGCGTTTGCCACCATCAGGGACGTCGCTGGTGATCCAGAAGTGCTGGTTTACAACGCCGGATATCTAGAAGGCCGTGACTTACCGCCAGAAATGGAGTTGCTGGAATACATCCCGGTTGAGATGTTTGACACGGCTCAGCACATCGCAAGCCGTGGTCCATTCCTGGTGGCCAAAGAAGTATTGCCGGCGATGCGGAAAAAGGGGCAGGGGTCTTTCCTAATCTCCAACAATTCAAGTTCGCTTCGGGGGCGTAAGCGCATGACCGGCCAGTCGCTGTATTACCCACGGGTGATGATGCGGACGCTGGCCCAGGTTCTGACGGAAGAATATTCAGAACACGGCGTTCACGTTGCGAACATCGTGATCGACGGCTTGATTGATTCCCCTGGCACCCGCGCCTTGCCGAAGGCCCAGGAAGCGCCAGAGATCGTCATGAATCCGGTGAAGATTGCAGAGGCTTTCTATTACCTCCACACGCAGGATCGGTCTGTATGGACCCATGAACTGCAAATGACACCCTATTCGACCAAGCCCAGCTATTAGGGTTTCTCTGCTTCCGCAGGCTTCCCCCCTTGCCCTGATCCCCTCTCCCCCCGATGGGGGGCGAGGGGATCCTTACGAAATCTGCTGCCTCTCTTTCTTTTAGAACCCTCTCCCCCCACAGGGGGAGAGGGCAGGGTGAGGGGGAAGCCTGCGGGCTCAAAGACTGCGGCACTTAACGCGGCAAGCTTTCCACCAACCATTTCACGTAGGTTTCGATAGAAAACACAGGTAGGCCAGTGGCTTCAGCGATAGCCTTCTTGTAAGGCGGCATGTTTGTGCATTCCAGCAGAATGGCCCCAAGGTGCGGATGGGCCGCTTGGAAAGCACGCGCTGCAGCGGCAAGGTCAGCCTCTGCTTGATCAACATCCAGCGTCAGCGCATTGCCCAGAATCGCGCGCTGAAATTCACAGCCGTCTGCAATACCTGCAACCGGTGTGCCTTCAGGAACGCCCGCTGCCTGCAAATGCGCCTCCGTTAAGGTCGCCGCTGAAATCGTGAGAATGCCGACGCGGCGGCCCGGCGGCAGCACAGCTTGGATCGCGGCTGCCTGCATTAACGCCGAGGTTGCGACGGGCACGCCGAGCGCTGTTGATAGTTCAGCCTGGAATTTGGCTAGAAAGCCGCAATTCGTCGTGATGATCCGGCAGCCTTCAGCAACCAGTTCGCGCCCTGCCTCGATGAACGCATCTAACGTGCCTTCTGCGCCTTGCAAAACGACCACTTCAGGCGAGGCACCGCGTACGATTTTGTAGCGGACTGGGAAAGGCCACGTCCGAGCATTGCCCATGTCGCCCAAAATGCGCGGGAATTGAGCGTCCAGCATAAGAATGCCAAGATCAATGCCGTAGATCGGTTGCCCGCCTGTCGCGATCATGCTGGTTTACCTGTCTTTGCGGCTTGAATGGTTTGCCAGACGCGTTCGGGCGTCGTCGGCATTTCAACGTGCTTCACGCCGTAATCCGAAAGCGCATCCACAATGGCGTTGACGACCAAACCAAGTGCCGGTGTCGTGCCGCCTTCGCCGCCCGGCCGCACACCATGGGGATGGGATGTGGATGGGACTTCAGAGATAATCGTGTGCATTGGCGGAACGGTATCGGCGCGGGGCATGGCATAGTCCATGAATGATCCAGACAGCAATTGCGCACTTTCCGGCTCGTAATGAATGCTTTCCAGCAGCGCCTGTCCAAGGCCTTGGGCAATGGCACCATGGGCTTGGCCATGCAGGATCAATGGATTGATCGCGCGCCCAACATCGTCAACGCCAGTCCAGGACAAAATAGCTGCGTGGCCGGTTTCCGGGTCAACTTCGACTTCGCAGACATGGGTGCCATATGGAAACCCGCCATCTCGGTTCGTGATGTCGCCAATGCCTTCGAAATGGCCGGAAAGTGCGGAGGGCAGGCTGTTCAGCGTGGCTGCCGCCTCCGCCGCTTCAAATAACGTCACCGCAGCACCATTGGGTCCTCTAAATACGCCTGATGCATAGGCGACATCTTCAACAGGTGCCTGCATCAAATGCGCTGCAATCTCGCTCCCTTTGGCGAGTAGGTCCTTAATTGCATGATCGATGGCGATGCTGACCAGCCGCATAGATCTACCAGAATGCGACCCGCCGCCAACAGAAACGCGGTTCGTATCATTATCGATATAGCGGATGATGTCGAACGGCACGTCCAGCCACTCACTTAGAACTTGTGCGTAACTGGTCTCATGTCCTTGGCCGCTACTCATGGTGCCGGCGACCAATTCAATCGTGCCGTCGATGCAGATACGGATTTCGGCGCGCTCACGCGGGATGCCGCTGGTCACTTCAATGTAGTTTGCGACAGCTATGCCTCGGCAAAGGCCGCGCTTGGCGCTTTCTGCTTTGCGGGCGCTGAACCTGGCCCAATCAGCAGCCTCGAGCGCTTGATCCATCGCATCCGTATAGTCACCGCTGTCATAGGTGACGCCGACTGCGGTGGTGAACGGCATGGCGTCTGCCGCTATCAGATTACGACGGCGCAGCTCCGCACGATCAAAGCCACATTGGTTTGCCGCCAAATCGATCAGCCGCTCAATCACGTAAATCGCCTCAGGTCGCCCGGCGCTTCGATAAACGGCGGTTGGTGCGGTATTGGTGAATACGGCGTGGCCGTCGAAATGGAGTGCCGGAATGTCGTAGACGCTTTGCATCAGCGATAGCCCTTTGCGCAACGGCCAATAGTACGCGAGGTATGCGCCGAGGTTCGACGTATTCACGCCCCGCAGGCCTAAGAACTTGCCTTCTGCGTCCAACGCTAATTCCGCTGTAACGGCTAGGTCGCGGCCCTGATAGTCGCTGAGGAAGCACTCGCTTCGGCTGGCGATCCACTTGACCGGGCGGCCCACGCGTTTTGCGGCCCATGGAATGAGCAACGCTTCTGGGAAGAAGGCATTTCGGGTGCCAAAGTTCCCGCCCATATCGCCGAAGACAGCGCGGGCATTTTCCAACGGTACGCCGAGCATATGGGCCATGCGCTCCCGTGTTTGAACAGCGCCACGCCCGGACCCGGTTCGAACGGTGTAAAAATCCCGCCCCGCATCATACTCGCCGACCACCGCACGCGGCTCCATAGGGGCGCCGGTGATACGGTTGACCCAGGTGTCGAACTTGACGACATGTGGAGCGTTCTTAAAGGCTGCATCTGTGGCCGCTTTGTCTCCCACCTCGCAGGTGAGGGAGAGGTTGCCAGCACAGGCATCCCAAACTTGCGGCGCATCCGGTTTCCGGGCCGCCCGGGCGTCTGTGACTGCGGGGAGCGGCGTGTAGTCGACGCTAACCAATTCCGCTGCATCCATTGCAAGCGTTTGTGTTTCAGCAATGACAATCGCGACTGGCTCACCGACAAAGCGAACGCGGTGGTGCGGTAAGGCGTGATGCTCGGGGGAGTAGGTCTCGAACCCGTCTGGGAGCCGTAATACGGCATCTGGTCCGCCAGCATATTCGGCATTGTGTGGGATTGGTTTCAGTCCGTCTTCGGTCGCGTCAGCGCCCGTCAAAACAGCATATACGCCTTCGAGTGCCAGGGCATCCGCCGCGTCTATGCCGTTGATGTCCGCATGGGCATAGGGGGAGCGCACGATGGCGGCGTGTGTCATGCCGTCTGGGAATACATCTGCTGTATACAGTCCGCGTCCAGTTGTCAGCCGTGCGTCTTCGGTCCGTTGGACCGGGGCGCCAATGCCTGTGGCCCGTTTTGCGCTCGTCATGCGGCGGATTCCATCTTTATTCCACGTATGAGGTCCGCCCCTTTTTCCGCAATTGCGATTGTGGAGGCGAAGGTGTTGGCAGAGGGGAGCATGGGCATGATTGAAGCGTCAATCACCCGCAATCCTTCAGCACCGATAACCCGCAATTCATCGTCAACGACAGACCGGGCATCATCCTTGCGCCCCATGCGGCAGGTTCCAACCAAGTGATAGCCCGTATTGCCGCGTCGCTTGGCGAAATCAAGCAGTTCGTCATCGCTATCGATATTCATACCGGGCAAGGTTTCGCTGTGGAAATACCCAGCAAGCTCCGGCGTCCCTAGCAATTTTCTGGATAAACGCAGGCCCGCAAGCGTGATGCGCTGGTCTTCTTCTGCTGCCAGAAAGTTCGGTTGCACGGCGGGCGCTTCCGCCGGATTGGTTGTCCGGGCGCGGACATAGCCGGTGCTAACCGGGCGGGGCTGTGCCGCGCCGCAGGTCATGCCCGGATAGTCGTCTAGAACATACACTTTGCCATCCTGATAACTGCCTGGCGTGAATAGAATTCTAAGGTCGCTTTCTTCCAGGCTCGGATGCGATTTTCCGTGGACAAATGCGATGGTCGGGCAGAGCGCCAGCACGCTTGGCCGTTTCAGCATCCACTTCGCGATCTCTATGGGTAGGCGCGGCCAGCGGGCGTATTCATTGATAGTCTTGACGTCCTTAGCCCGCGCCGTCATGCGGACGGAATAGTGATCCCGCAGGTTCTCACCCACACCTTCAAGTACAATCTTCACGGGCGCGCCAATGTCCCGCAACAGTGCGGCCGGGCCAATGCCAGATATCTGTAGCAGTTTGGCGGAATTGACTGTTCCGGCGCTCAGAATGACTTCGCGCCGCGCCCTAACAGTGCGGCCCGTCCCGCTGCCGTCACGATATTGAATGCCAGTGGCGCGCCGCCCATCCATCTCAATTGCTGTTGCTTGGGCGCGTGTGCGGAGTTCAACGTTCTGGCGGTGGAGTGCCGGTTTTAAGAACGCGTCGGCAGCACTAACCCGTTTGCCGTTGTGGATGTAGCGTTGGAAATAGCCCGCACCGTATTGTGTTCCGGCGTTGTAGTCAGCGATGCGGGGAATGCCTAAGCCTTCAGCGCCCTTCAGAAAAGCCTCGGCGACCGGATTGAACCAGTCGATATCAGTGATGGGTAGTTCGCCCGTACGCCCTCGAAATGCGTCATTGCCATCACCAATGCGCCGTTCAGAACGTTTGAAATAGGGCAGTAGGTCATCAAAACCCCAGCCGCGATTGCCCATCTGTGCCCAGGTGTCGAAATCGGCCCGTTGGCCACGGTTATAGACCATGCCGTTGATCGAACTGGAGCCGCCAAGGACGCGGCCTTGGGGTAACGCCACTGTCCGCCCGTCCAGCGAGGCCGCCGGTTCGCTGACAAAAGGCCATACAAACCGGTCGCCATAGAGCGTTTTTACAAACCCAGCCGGAATTTTGATGAATGGGTGCCGGTCACTGCCACCGGCTTCCAAAATGCATACGGTCGCTTTGCCGTCCGCACTCAATCGGTTCGCCAAGACGCATCCGGCAGGGCCAGCACCAGCGATGACGTAGTCGAATTCATCCATGGGCGGAGTCTCCATGCGCCGACAGTAATCCATTGAGTGTAGGCGAGGGTGCGCCTTGTGCGGAAGCATGGCGATATTCCAACACACATGCGAGCGTCCTATGATATCGCCAGCAATCGAATGTGCTGAGGCAGGAGCCATCCCATGACCGATAAAACAGAGACTGATTTTGAAGTGATTGTGATTGGGGCCGGCGTTGCTGGCATCTATCAGATCAAGCGATTGGTGGACCTTGGCGTTTCGGCGACCGTGCTGGAAGCCGCACCCGACTTGGGCGGCACTTGGTATAATAACCGCTATCCGGGGGCGCGGTTTGATTCCGAAAGCTATACCTACGGCTATTCCTTCTCCAAGGAAGTCCTGGCGGAATGGAACTGGCGGGAGATGTTTTCGCCCCAGCCGGATAACCTGGAATATCTGAACTTCGTTGCGGATAAATTCAGCCTACGCGACCATATGCAGTTCAATTGCCGGGTTGATGCCGCCGTATTCGACGAGAGTGCGAATATCTGGCGGCTTACGGTAAATGACGGTCGTACGCTGACTTGCAGCTTTGTGGTTATGGCGCTTGGGCTGCTATCGATGCCCACATATCCAAAGATTGAAGGCAGGGCGGATTTCAAAGGCCAATCGTTCCACACATTCGACTGGCCCCATGATCCGCCGGACCTGTCTGATAAGCGGGTCGCCATTATCGGAACCGGTGCGACAGCCATTCAGGTGATCGGAGAGATAGCGGACAAGGTTGGTGATTTGACGGTATTTCAGCGCCGCCCGAATTGGAGTGCGCCGCTGAATAACAGTAAGATCACTGACAGCGACATGGCGCGCATCCGTGCCCGTTATGACGAAATCTTCGAGACGTGCGCCCGCACACCGGGTGGCTTTGAGCATGAGCCGGACCGCCGCGGCTTCCATGAGGTTTCGAGGGAAGAGCGATTGTCGCTTTGGGACCGGCTCTATGATGAGCCCGGCTTTGGCATCTGGCTGCAGAACTTCCGTGAAATCTTTACCGATGATGATGCCAACGCAGAGATATCTGACTATATCGCGGACCGCATTCGCCAGCGCGTGCATGATCCCGAAACGGCTGAAACCCTGATCCCGAAAGACCACGGTTTCGGGGTTCAGCGGGTTCCGCTCGAGACAAACTACTTTGAGGCTTACAACCGGGACAACGTGCATCTCGTCGACATCAGCAAGACACCGCTGGAGTGCGTGACAGAAACTGGCCTGCGCACGACTGAACAAGACTATGCGTTCGATGTGATTGTCTATGCCACAGGTTTTGACGCGATCACGGGCGCTTATGACCATGTGGACATTCAAGGCGTCGGCGGTGAGCGGCTGCGGGATAAATGGCGGGAAGGGCCATCAACATTCCTCGGCGTGTTTATTCATGGGTTCCCGAACCTTTTGATGCCGAACGGTCCGCAGAGTGGTTCTGCTTCAACCAACTATCCGCGCGGAATTGAGGTTGGCGTCGATTGGGTGACAGATTTTCTGGAACACGCCTGGGCCAATGGCATCACGCGCGCTGAGGCGACGGAACCTGCGGAGGCCAGGTGGACGCAGCATGTGACAGATATGTATTCCCGCATGTTGATGCGGAAGGCAAAGTCCTGGTTCACAGGCTACAATTCCAATGTGGAAGGCCACGAGGAAGGCAGCATCCGCTACTTCGTCTACAATGGCGGCATGCCGAAATATGTCTCGGTGATCAATGAAGTTGCGGCGAACGGGTACGAGGGCTTGACCCTTTCCGGCCCTGGCGCGCCTGGTGACCCGAGCGGTGGAGCCGGTGACCGGCGGTCCGCTGGCTGAGCCGTCGATGACTGAAGCGCATATGCGCGATGCCGTTACGGGTGGCGCCATTGAAGGCGGCTATGCGCCTGCGTTCGAGGGCGTTTATCAGGCATTCCGGGAGAATTTTGAAGCGTTTGGCGAGCAGGGTGCGACCGTATGCCTATCTGTTGGCGGCGAAACCGTTGTTGATCTTTGGGGCGGCATAGCAGACCCAAAGACAGCTGCACCCTGGCAGCGCAACACTGTTGCCGTTGTTTTTTCCTGCACCAAAGCTGCGACTGCGCTCGCTGCGCATCTGCTGGCAGATCGGGGCGCGCTTGATCTCGATGCGCCGGTCGCCTCAATCTGGCCGGAATTTGGCGTTGCTGGAAAAGCAGGCGTTACAACAAGGATGCTGCTGGATCATACGGCTGGCCTGCCTGCAATACGCACACCTTTGAAGCCAGACTGTTTGCTGTACTGGGATTATATGACGGGCCATCTAGCGGCGGAGGCACCATTTTGGGAACCAGGAACGCGCTTGGGCTATCACGCGATAACCTTCGGCTATCTGGTTGGGGAGGTGGTGCGGCGGGTTAGCGGACAATCGCTCGGCGCATTCTTTCAGGAAGAAATTGCACGGCCAATCGGGATCGATTTCTGGATTGGATTGCCTGCGCGTGAAGAACCGCGCGTGGCACCCATCACGCCCTATCGCTTCAACAAGAACGATGAGGAGCCGCCGTTCATCAAAGCGGCGCGGACAAAAGGCTCTATCGCAAACCTATTCATTTTTAATCACGGCGACTGGATGGCCCGAGGCGTCAACACGCGTGCTGGACACGCAGCCGAGATCGGGGCTGCAGGCGGCATAACCAATGGGCGAGGGCTTTGCGGCATGTTTGAGGCGCTGCTGCAGCCCGGCGGCCCACTTGGCCTTTCCGGCAAAACGCTCGCAGGTTTTTCTGAGACGTCCTCCGCAACGCACATGGACGCCACGCTGCAAATGCCGACGCGCTTTGGGCCAGGCTTCATGCACGCAATGGATAACAGACGTCGTCCTGGCGGTGGTGACAGCGTTATCCTGGGGTCAAGGGCGTTTGGTCATGTCGGCGCAGGCGGATCGCTTGGTTTTGCGGACCCTGAGACCGGACTGGCGTTCGGCTATGTTATGAACCGCCAGGGGCCTGGATTGCTGCTGAACGCGCGTGGCCAACGATTGGTGGACGCTGCATATGGGGCGCTAGGCATATCTCATGCGTAACTCTAAGCTTTCTCTGATTGCGAATTGAGCAGGGGCACGCGATGGCGAAAGAAGATGATGGAATTGCAGGCAAAGTCGCCATTGTAACCGGCGGCGGCGCTAAGGAAGACGGCGTTGGCAATGGCCGCGCGGCCTGCATTTTGCTCGCCAGGTCCGGTGTAAAAGTCGTTGTGGTTGATCTGGATGAATCACTGGCGGAACAGACTGTTCAAATGATCCGGGATGAAGGCGGTGAGGCCATGGCCTATGCCGCTGACGTAACCAGTGAGTCTGCCTGCAAAGCGATTGTAGATGCCGCCACAGACGCCTATGGCGGCGTTGACCTGCTCGACAACAATGTCGGCATCGGCAGCAAAGGCAGCGTCGTTGACGAGAACCTTGAGCAGTGGGATCGGGTGATGCGCGTCAATGTGCAATCCATGTTCCTGATGTCGAAATACGCGGTTCCGTCCATGCGTGCGCGCGGCGGTGGTGCGATTGTGAACGTATCCTCTATTTCAGCACTTCGCCCCAAGGGACTGACGGCTTATTCGACATCTAAGGGTGCTGTCATAGCGCTCAGCCGGGCGATGGCGGTAGATCACGCAGCTGAGGGTGTCCGCGTGAATTGCATCGCGCCTGGGCCAGTCTATACGCCGATGGTCTACAGCCGGGGCATGAGCAGTGAAATGCGCGGCAAACGGCAGGCCGCATCCCCGCTTGGGATAGAGGGCAGCGGATGGGATATCGGCAATGCCGTGACATTCCTGCTTTCAGAAAAAGCGCGATACATCACCGGGCAAACGCTGGTGGTGGACGGTGGCGTCACCATCCGAGCCGCTGAACGCTGATAATTTGGACGAGAGAGTTTCATGAGTGATCAAACAGTTGATGTTCTGATAATCGGCGCTGGGGCATCTGGTGCCGCTATGGCCTGGAGCTTGGCTGAGACGAAAATGCACATCGTCTGCCTTGAACAGGGCCCGCTGATGAACCCGCTGACGTATCCAAGTGCCAGCATGGATTGGGAGCAGCAGGCCGCGGGCGAAATGAACACCAATCCCAACGTCCGATGCTTGCCATCCGATTATCCAATCAATGAGGATGAGTCGCCGATTAAGATTGCGAACTTCAATGCCGTCGGCGGCGGGACGATCCTCTATGCCGGGCATTTCCCACGTTTCCATCCATCAGATTTCCGTGTGAATTCGCTCGATGGCGTGGCGGCCGATTGGCCGATTGATTATGCCGCCCTAGCACCTTTCTATGCGGAAAATGAGCGCATGACAGGTGTCGCTGGCGCGCCAGGTGACCCTGCATACCCGCAGGATAACGCAACCCGCGTGCCGCCTCTGCCACTTGGTCAGTCGGGTGAGGTGCTGGCGAAAGGCTTCAATAAGCTTGGCTGGCACTGGTGGCCTTCCGACACTGCGATTGTGACTGAGGAATATGATGGCCGTGCGCCGTGCATCAATCTGGGCGCTTGCGGAACCGGTTGCGCGCAGGGTGCTAAGGGCAGTTCGGATATCACATATTGGCCGCATGCTCTACGCGCTGGGGTAGAATTGCGGACCCGCTGCCGTGTCCGCGAGATCACAGTCGGTGATGACGGCATGGCGACGGGGGCGATCTATTATGATGGCGACGGCAAGGAACAGCGGATTAATGCGCATGTGGTGATCATGGCCTGCAATGGCGTTGGTACACCGCGACTGCTCCTGAATTCGAAGTCTGCACAGTTCCCAGATGGCCTTGCGAACTCCAGTGGCCTTGTTGGCAAAAACCTGATGTTCCATCCCTATGCGATGATCCAAGGCGTGTTTGATGAGGAACTAGACGGCTATATGGGCCCGCACAAAGCGATCCGCAGCCAGGAATTTTATGAAACCGATGCTGATCGCGGTTTTGTTCGGGGCTACACGCTGGAAATTCAGCGCGGCATGGCGCCTGTACGAACGGCCATGACCGGCCTCCGCCATCAGCGGATTCGGTGGGGTGAGACCCATCACGATGATTACCGGCGCATGTTCAAGCGCATGACTGGCATGGTCGCGGTTTGTGAGGACCTGCCAGAAGCACATAATCAGGTCACGCTTGATCCCGTGCTGAAAGACAGCGACGGCATTCCAGCACCCAAAATCACCTATACGCTCAGCGATAACAGCAAGCGCATGATGGATCATGCGGTGGGTAAAGCGACAGAAATTCTCAAAGCCGCAGGTGCAACTGACGTCATCAGCGAAGCGCCGCTTATGTGGGGTGGATGGCACCTAATGGGCACGGCGCGGATGGGCAAAAACCCGGAAACGTCGGTCGTGAATGAGTGGGGGCGCAGCCACGACGTGAAGAACCTGTTCATCGTGGATGGCAGCATTTTCACGACCAGCGCCGGGGTAAACCCAACCAACACAATCCAGGCGCTGGCGCTCTACGTGGCAGACCAGATGAAAAGCCGCCTTGCAACATTGTTCGATTGAGGGCTGATCTTATGAACACACAATCTGCCATCAGCAATGACGACATGCATACACTTGCCGCCCTCGCGAACGTCATTATCCCGCCGAGTGCGGCATATGCCGTACCGGGTGCCGGAGACCCCGACATCTGCAAAGGCATCGCTGCTGGCGCACGCCGGGCTGAACGGTTGCAGCGCGCGCTTGGAGAATTGAATGCGATTGCAGACGCTGCCCATGGATGCCTTTTCCAAACACTTTCAGACAGCGAAAAAATGAGCGTGGCAGAACAGTTCCGCGATCAGCATGCCTCCAGTGCTGGCTTGATCGAAGCCCTGACGATGCAGGCGTATTACCGCGATCCACGCGTGATGGCGTCACTTGGCATGGACGCGCGCCCACCATTTCCAGAGGGCTACAAGCCGCCTGAAGGGGATTGGTCCTTGCTTGATCCCGTCCGTCGTCGGGCACCGCTCTTCCGTAAAGCGGATTGATCCAACGCGTCTACACTTGACGCCCTAGCGCCCATTCAGGGACGCTATGGTGAGAGGAGACGCCAGATGGACTTTCGTTTCAGCCCAGAGGACATCGCATTCCGGGAGGATATGCGGACATTCTTTGCCGAAAAGCTGCCCGCCGATCTCAAATCCAAAACCGCCAATGCGCAAGCGCTAACACGTGATGAAATCATGCGCTGGCATGGTATTCTGTACGAGAAAGGCTGGGCCGCACCCAATTGGCCCAAGGAATATGGCGGTCCGGGATGGTCTGTCACCGAGAAATATATCTTTGATGAGGAACATGGCCTCGCCGCGGCGCCACGCTTAATTCAGTTCGGCTTGGGCATGTGCGGGCCAGTTATCATGGCGTTCGGTACGGATACGCAGAAGGCGTTTCATCTGCCGCGCATGCTCTCTGGTGAGCACGTTTGGGCACAGGGTTATTCTGAACCCGGTGCGGGCTCTGACCTCGCGAGCCTGACAACGCGGGCTAAGCTGGAGGGTGACGAATGGGTCATCAATGGCCGGAAGCTCTGGACCACCCAGGCGCATATGGCCAATTGGGTATTTCTGCTGGCCCGCACGTCGGATGAGCCCAAGAAGCAGCTTGGCATATCCTTCTTTCTAATTCCGCTAGATACGCCTGGCATCACAATACGGCCCATTCATCTGCTAGACGGCCTGCATGAAACCAATGAAGTGATCTATGACGACGTCCGTATTCCTGCCGCCAATATCGTCGGCAATCCGGGCGAGGGGTGGACGATTGCTAAGCATCTGCTTGCGCACGAACGCATGGGCGGCGGGGCGCTCGGCCAACACAAGTTACTTTTGGCGCAGGTGAAAGCGCTGGCGGCGACGGATCAGCGCTCGGATGGTCGGCCACTGGCTGATGACACAGACTTCGCCCGTCGTATTGCCAACCTGGAAACAGAACTCCGTGCGCTCGAAGCCGTGATGCTGAAAACGCTTGCCAAAGTATCTGCTGATAAGGCGTTGGGCGCGGAGGCCAACGTTATCAAAATACGAGGCACTGAAGTGCATCAACGCCTCACCGAGCTTCGCATGGAAGCGCTTGGGCAAGATGCTATGCCTTATGACCTGGAGGCATTGGAGAACGGTTGGGGCAACCGCGCGTCCGTTGGCGCGGAATACGCCAACGGGGTCACGCCGCGCTATTTGCACATGCGCAAAGTCTCGATCTATTCAGGCTCGAACGAGATTCAGCACAATATCTATGCCAAGGCAGTGTTGGGGCTTTAGAGAAGCCCTAGCCTTCAGCCTCACGCATTTTCTCGAACGTCTCCCGGGCCGTAATCATGCCTTCGCGTACCAGCGGCAGGCCGACATATCCTGCGAGATGCAGAATGGCTTCTGAAAGCTCGTCTTCCGTCCAACCGAGGCGCCGCGCCATTTGCAGATGGATCGCGAGTTCAGGCCAGCGGCCCGTAGCGGTGTCTGAAATACAGCAGATCAGCGCGCGCGTTTTATGGTCCAGGCCTGGGCGATTCCAAAGGCCATCAAATACGGCTTCAATCGCATAATCGCCGAATTTCCGCATCATTGGGTCGTCATAGACTTTGGCCGCCATATCGCCAGCCATTTCTTCCCCCATTAGCTTCATGCGGGTTTCACGGCCGCGCTGCATTGCTTCTTCGTTTCCAGCCATTGTTCGCTCTCCAAAATGTAAAAGTGTGGGTTTGCCCGAACATGCTTGCAGCCTTCGCCCGCCCGGTCCACCATTCCAGTTATGTACAGAATGGCTTTCGATATTGGTGGCACATTCACGGACTTCGTGCTTGCCGCAAAAGACGCTCCGCCGCGCTTCTTGAAGCTACCGTCAACGCCGGATGATCCGGCCCGTGCTGTGATCAATGGGTTTGCGACGCTGCTAGATGCGGCAGGCATTCAAGGTGCTGACCTCGACGCGGTACTGCACGCAACCACGGTCGCCACCAACGCCATTATTGAGCGAAAAGGCAGGCCGACAGCGCTGATCACGACCGAAGGCTTCCGGGATGTGCTGATCATCGGGCGGCAGAAACGCTATGAGACATACGATCTTTACATGGATAAGCCGGCCCCTCTGGCACCGCGCCGTGCCATCTTTGAGGTGCAGGAGCGGTTGGACCACCATGGCCATGTGATCGAGCCGTTGGATGATGCTTCAGTTGATGCCGCCGTCAGGGCGGTTGAGGCGGGCGGCTATGAATCCGTGGCTGTGGCGCTCCTGCATGCCTATGCGAACCCAGCCCATGAGCAAGCAGTAGGGCGGGCTTTGGCCAAACGCCTGCCCGATATTCCGGTGACTTTGGCCGCCAGTATTTCACCAAAATTCCGGGAATATGAGCGGACATCGACAGCCGTGGCAAATGCCTATGTCAGGCCCATCGTCGATAAATATGTGCAGCGGCTTGAAGGCGCTTTGAAAGGTCATGGCTTCCAGAAATCCATGTTCATCATGCAGTCAGCGGGTGGCTTGGTCTCGCCTGAAATTGCGCGTGAACAACCGGTGCGGATCGTTGAATCCGGCCCTGCGGCAGGTGTTCTGCTGGCGGCGATGGTTGGTGCCGAGGAAGGTGCGGATCATGTCATTACCTTCGATATGGGCGGAACCACGGCCAAGCTTGGTGCCGTCGATAATGGCGAACCCGCTGTAACGCCGACATTTGAAGTTGACCCCGTGCGCTACCGTCCAGGCTCTGGACTGCCGATCAATGTGCCAGCAGTGGAGCTGTTAGAGATTGGCGCAGGTGGCGGTTCAATAGCGCGCGTGGATTTGGGCGTCATTCACGTTGGCCCGGAAAGTGCGGGCGCAGATCCTGGCCCGATCTGCTATGGGCGTGGCGGCATTGAAGCGACAGTGACGGACGCTAACTTGGCGCTTGGCTATATCAACCCGGACTTCTTCAACGCCGGGGCTATGCAATTGGACCGCGACGCTGCGTTGGATGGCATCAGACGCGCTGTCGCGGAGCCGCTAGGTTTGTCTGTTGAGGAAGCTGCATGGGGCATTCACACCGTCGCCAATGGCAATATGGAGCGGGCGATGCGGATCGTATCGGTCGAACGGGGTCGTGATCCGCGCCGATACGCCATTGTGGCATTTGGCGGTGCAGGACCATTGCACGCAGCCCGGATAGCCAAGTCCATCGGCGCGCCGCGTGTGCTTGCGCCATTTGGTGCGGGTGTTGGTAGTGCGATTGGCTTGCTTCAGGCTGCGCCAAAAATCGAATCTTCCATCACGCGCGTGATGGCGTTGGAGAATGGGGCAGAGACGGAAATTGCCGCGATCTATGAGGAGCTCCGGAAGCGGGCAGACACTGATCTAGCACGGCTAGGCGCTGGTGGTTCGCCGATATGGACGCGCTATGGCTATCTTCGATATCGCGGGCAAGGCTACGAGATTCGGGCGACCTTACCGGATGGCCCGATTGACGCCACGTTCCCTGCGGCGGCGGCAGCTGCATTTCATGCGGCATATGAGCAAGCCTATGGTTATCACGATGAAGCGGCGGCGATTGAAGCCGTTGACTGGCATCTGGTCGCAACCTTACCGCAACCCGCCGGCGCACTTGATCTAGGTTGGAGAGCGCCAGAAGGTGCCATGCCAAAGCCCCGCATGCGCCCCACTTGGCAGCCTGAAGCCGGCGGCTTTGTCGATACACCAATCCATGATCGTCAGCAGCTACCGGCGGGTGCTGCGGTCAAGGGGCCAGCGATCATTGAGGACCCGGAATCGACGTTGGTTGTGCCGGGGGGCATGTGGGCGACGGTGACTGAACGCGGCCATATTCTGATCGATATCGGCCAGATGGTTGCGGATGGGAGCAATGCACCATGACGATTGATCCAATCACGCTGACGGTCGTCTGGAATGGTTTGCTATCGATCGCTGAAGAAATGGGCTCAACGCTCCGTCGCACAGCATTCTCAGAAGCCGTGCGTGAGGGCGAGGATTTCTCAACCGGCGTGTTTGACGCCCAGGCCCGCCTGGTTGCTCAGGGGAATTTCACGCCTGGGCATTTGGGATCCATGCCTTATGTCGTCAAAACAGTGCTGGAATATTTCCCTGCCGATACGCTGCAACCCGGCGACGCCATTCTCCTGAACGACAGCTTTCTGGGCTCCGGCCATTTCCCGGATTGCTTTCTCGTTAGCCCATCATTCTTGCAAGACCGGATTGTCGGCTATGTTGTAACGACGGCGCATCACATAGATGTTGGCGGCGCAGCACCTGGGTCTCAACGGGTGCATGGTGTGACGGAAGCCTTCCAAGAAGGTCTACGCATCCTGCCAGTAAAGCTCATACGCGGCGGCGCATTTGACCAAGATTTGCTGAGGATGATCCTCGGCAATGTCCGCGTGCCGGAAAAGGTTGAGGGCGACCTTCGCGCCCAGGCGAATGCTACGCGGGCAGGGGCGCTGCGACTTTCCACATTATTTGACGAACAGGGCGTTGATATCGTTGAGGCCGCTCATGAGGCGATCCTGGACCGGTCTGAGCAACGGATGCGTGAGTTAATCGGTGACATCCCGGACGGGCGATACGCATTCGAAGACCAACTGGATGATTACGGGCCAGATACACCGCCAATCATTGTTGCTGTCGATGTGACAGTCGCAGGGGATGAAGTTGAGGTGGATTTCTCCCGTTCCAGCGATCAGGTCCCGGCGGCGCTGAATTCCTACATCAACTACACGCGCGCCTACACAATGTTTGCCGTGAAGGTGTTCTGTGACGCCTTGCTGCCGCAAAACCATGGCGGCATGCGGCCTATTCGGACAGTTGCGCGTGAAGGCAGCTTTTTTAACCCGAAGTTCCCGGCATCAAGCGGCGGGCGGGCTGCGGTGCAAATTCGGATATTTGACGCGATCAATGGCGCCCTCTCGCAAGCCTTGCCGCATCGCGGCATGGGGGCTTTTAGCCATTGGAGCAATCCCAACATTGGCGGTACGGATCCTGAAACGGGCAAGCCCTTCGTCATGTATGACTTGGGGTTTGGCGGCTATGGCGGCCGCGCAGACAAAGACGGAGCCGAAGGTCTAGCCCCCGTCATGAACTGCCGGAATATTCCAGTGGAAGTGCATGAAACCAATACACCAGTGCGTATTCACCGGCTTGAATTGATGGCGGATAGCGGTGGTGCGGGCAAATACCGGGGCGGCACGGGCCTCCGCAAAGATGTCGAGCTATTGGCTGAAAGTGCAGTCATGACCGGGCTTGGCGACCGCCATGTGAACCCGCCGTTTGGCATATTCGGCGGTAAACCCGGTGCGCTTGCCTATACCATTCTTAACCCAAATGGGAATGCCCAGGAGCTTGGCTCTAAGGAGGTCGTCAACTTGATGAAGGGTGATGTCGTCAGCTTCCAGCTTTCCGGTGCGGGCGGATATGGTGATCCTGCGGAGCGTGACCCAGCCAAGATCAAAGCGGACTTAGCAGATGGATATGTGACGCCCGATGGCGCGCGCAATCATTACGGATATTCAAGCCAGGAGACTGACTAGATGGCTATCGCGGACACCGCCCAGGCGCTTTTTGACGCCCGTCGCGCCAATGAAGATTTCAAATGGCTGAAAGATACGGACCGGCCAGAAACCCTTGCGGATGCCTATAGCGCTCAATCCGCATTGCTCAAGCTTTGGGATGAGGCCGGTGACGGGAAGATTGGCGGGTGGAAAATCGCGATCACGTCCAAAGCCATGCAGGCGCTCTGTGGGATTGACCAGCCATGTGTTGGTGGCATGTTGGATAGCGCAATTCATAACAGCCCAATGCAGGCGTCGCTGGGCGATTACGGGCGGTTAGGCTTGGAGTTCGAGCTTGCCGTGCGCATGGGGTCTGAAGCTGGCATGGGCCGTGTTCCCTATGACGCTACGAGCATCCGTGCGCATGTCGGAGCGGTCATGCCTGCATTCGAGCTGATTGACGATAGGAATGCTGACTATGAAGGCTTCGACGCGCATTCCCTAATCGCGGATAATACCTGGAACGCGGGCGTTATCCTGGGCGACGCAATTCCTAACTGGCAGTCGATTGATTGGGTCACCCAGCCTGTGACGCTTGACTACAATGGAAAGATTGAGACTGCCGTTACGGGGGATGCGATGGGGGATCCGTTCGCGGCGCTGGCGGTTGTTGCGAACAATCTTCTGAGCCGAGGGCTTAGCCTGAAACCGGGGGACATCGTTATTACAGGGTCGACACTTCAAACGCGATTCGCCGCAGCCGGGGATCATGCGACGTACCAGATTGATGGATTTCCTAGCGTTGAGCTTCGTGTATCGGAATAGCTGCAATCGGGCTAGCCATTGAAATTGCGAATGATTGTCATTAGCTTTAACCCATGAAACGATTTGGCCTGACATTTGGCGCGCGCGCTGACAAAAGCGCCCCAGCGATTGCGTTGCCTGACGACTTGCTAGCGCAATCCTGCGCCGCGTGCGCGCGCCAGGATGCAGCGGCTTTGGTCGTTGATGGCTTGCGGCATGAATATGGCGATCAGGGTGCGACACTCCAGGATGTATCGCTTTGCCTGCATCCAGGTGAAATCGTTGCACTTGTTGGACCATCTGGCTGCGGTAAGACAACAACCCTCCGCTTGATCGCAGGACTTGAGCGCCTGCAGGAAGGCGCGCTTCGAATTGGCGGCTTGATGGCAGCCGCACCTGGGCTGCATGTCCCAGCGGAAAACCGGAATATCGGCATGATGTTCCAGGATTATGCGCTCTTTCCCCACCTGACGGTCGCAGAGAACGTGGCATTCGGGCTTGGTCGCCTTGATAGCACCCAACGTCGCGAACAGGCGCTTGAAGCGCTGGCTGATGTTGGCTTGGCGGAATTCGCAGACCGATACCCGACGACGATGTCCGGCGGGCAACAACAACGGGTCGCCCTTGCGCGTGCGCTCGCACCTCGCCCCAACGTTGTTTTGCTTGACGAACCGTTTTCCGGGCTCGATGCAGAACTCCGGCGCAGTGTTCGCAGTGACGCAATTCATCTGCTCAAAGCTGCCGGCGCTGCTGCCCTGATGGTAACCCATGATCCTGAAGAAGCCTTGTTTATGGCGGAACGGATCGCCGTTATGCGTGATGGCCGGATTGAACAGTGCGACACGCCAAAAGCGCTCTATGACCATCCGGCTTCGCCTTATGTCGCGCGCTTCTTCAGCGAAGTGAACGAGTTTGCAGGCACTGTGCGTGCCAATTTGATCCGCACCCCCATGGGCCTTGTTGAAGCACCAGGTATGGCAGATGGCGCGCAAGCGCTCGTTATGGCGCGGCCCGAGCATATTCTGGTTGGCGAAGCCGCTTTGGAAACTGGCGCGTCATTCGCAGGCAATGTCAGCTTCGCGCGCTGGCTTGGTCGTACTGCGCTCATCGAAGTTCGTTTAGAAACCGGTGAGGCTGTATTCGCTAGGATATCTGACAAGAATTGGCCAGATGAGGGGGAGGCCGTCGAGGTCGCCCTTGATCCTGAACATGTCCATGTTTTTGCCGGTGACCGTGACGCGGCACCAGTAATCGCAGATATAGCGAAGCGCGACAGAGCTAATACGTCGGAAAGTCTCGCGTTCTCCGGCTGACTGCGCTAGGACACTCTGCAATGGAGCGACCTCTGCGTCGCGCACAGTTGAAAGGGCTTGGTTATGGGCGGAATTGGGATTTGGCAAATTGCCATTGTTGTCGTCGTTGTCATTCTCCTTTTTGGCGCGGGCCGGTTGCCGCGACTGATGGGTGACATGGCCAAAGGCATTAAAAGCTTCAAACAAGGCATGAAGGAGGAACTCAACACCTCCGACGATGAAGAGGACCTGGCACGGGTCTCTGATAAGCCGAAAGAAAAAGACAAAGCGGCGAATAGCTGAGTCTGACTTTCACACACATATTTCCCCTGATTTAGGCGCAAGCCCTCCATGCTGGATATCGGTTGGAGCGAATTTTTCGTTATTGGCGTGATCGCGCTGGTCGTTATTGGCCCGCGTGAGCTGCCGGCTGCATTGCGTTCGCTTGGCCAAATTATTTCGCGCGCCCGGAGCCTCGCCCAAGATTTCCGCGATGGGCTTGATGACATTGCCCGCGAAACGGAAGTCAAAAACATCACCAACAATATGCTCGGCGACTTAGATGATAAGTCCGACGATGAATGGTTAGAGGTAGTCAATGCTGGCAAGCTAGAGAAAACGCAGACGCCGATTGATAGCGACGAAGCCAAAGCGGTTGAGAGCGATGCATCAGCAGAGCCCCCAATAAATGACCTCGATGAGGAAGCGTTCGATGCGGCAGATGCTGCAGAGGTTGAGCTGGCTGCTGAGAAGAAGCCAAAGGATGCTCAATCATGAGCGGGGCTGAAAGCGAAGATAAGGCACCACTCCTAGAGCACCTCATTGAGCTGCGCCGTCGGCTGCTCTGGTCACTCGCCGCACTCCTCATTGCTTTTCTAGGTAGTTGGGCCGTAGCGGCTGAAATATTTAACTTTTTGGCGCAACCACTTGCCGATGCGTTTGGGGATCAAGAAGGCGCGCAGCTGATCTACACGAGCTTGCCTGAAAAATTCTTTGTTAACATTAAGATTGCGTTCTATACCGCTCTTTTTATTGCATTTCCAATCATTGCCAACCAGATTTGGAAGTTCGTGGCACCCGGTCTTTATAAGAACGAGAGAGGTGCGTTCCTCCCATATCTGGCCGCCACGCCAATCTTATTTTTCCTAGGTGGTGCAGTTGTTTATTTTGGTATTTTTCCGTTGGCTTGGAAGTTCTTCCTTGGCTACCAGAATGTTGCGGGCGACCCGAATGCCGCTGGTGTGGTTATTGAGACTGTGGCAATGCCAAAGGTCTCTGAATATCTCAGCCTGGTTATCACGCTCATCTTCGCGTTCGGGCTGTTCTTTCAAATGCCAGTCGTTCTGACGCTGCTGGCCCATGCCGGTATCGTCTCGGCCGATGGACTGGCGAAGAAGCGTAAATACGCCGTCGTCGCCATGTTTGGCCTTGCAGCGGTTTTAACCCCGCCGGACGTAATCAGCCAGATTGGCTTGGCCGTACCGGGTCTGCTGCTCTACGAAATATCGATCTTATTGGCGCGGCGAATAGAGCGGAAACGTGAATCCTATTTCGACGATGACGACGATGACTGAGGCGATTGATTCCGTTAATGAATCCCTAGGAATCGCTTAGCACTGGACAGGGGAGTCCACGGGCGGTTAGAACCGGCGCGAACCCTTGAAGGATCGCAAAGATGCTGGATGTCCGCTGGGCGCGTGAACACCCGGACGCGCTAGACGCTGCCATGACGAAACGTGGCGCGGAAGCTGTGTCCGCGGCTGTGCTGGCGTTGGACACCAAGCGCCGGTCCGCCCAAACCCGTTTTCAGGAATTACAGAGCGCGCGCCGGGATGCCTCTAAGGCCATCGGTCAGGCGAAAGCCAAGGGCGAGGATGCCAGCGCGGCCATGGCAGCCGTCGCAAAACTCAAAGATGATGCTGCGGCTACTGAGGCTGAGGCCAAGCAAGCGTCTGACGCGCTTGATGCGCTGCTCGCCACTTTGCCGAACCCGCCAGCCGATGATGTCCCGCCCGGTGCAAATGAAGACGATAACGTTTTTGTCCGGGAAAATGGCACGCCGCGTGCGTTCGCGTTTGAACCGAAGAGCCATATTGACCTTGGTGAGCCACTTGGCCTTGATTTTGAAGCGGGCGTGAAGCTTTCAGGCGCGCGGTTCGCTGCCATGCGTGGCCAAATCGCCCGGCTGGAACGTGCGCTCGCGCATTTCATGCTGGATTTGCATGTCCAAGAACATGGCTATGCTGAAGTCCGCCCACCTATCTTGGTGCGGAGCGAGGCCATGTATGGCACGGGCCAGCTTCCAAAGTTTGAAGAAGACTCGTTTCAAACAACCGATGGCCGCTGGTTGATCCCAACAGCCGAAGTGCCGCTGACCAATTTGGCAGCCGACACCAGCTTCGAGCCTGCTGACCTACCGCTGCGCTACGTGGCGCACACGCCGTGCTTCCGCTCCGAAGCGGGCGCAGCGGGTAAGGACACGCGCGGCCTCATTCGCATGCATCAGTTCGATAAGGTTGAGATGGTGAGCATTGTCAGTGCTGATCAATCGGAAGCTGAATTGGAACGGATGACGGCTGCTGCTGAAACAGTCCTGCAACGCCTTGAATTACCGTATCGCGTTCTTCTGCTGTGCGCTGGTGATATGGGTTTCGGTGCCCGCAAAACCTATGACCTAGAGGTATGGGTGCCCTTCCAGAACAAGTACCGCGAGATTTCCAGCTGCTCCACATGCGGTGACTTCCAAGCCCGCCGGATGGGCGCGCGTGTGCGCCGGACAGAAGGGAAGGGTACAGATTTCGTTCATACCTTGAATGGCTCCGGTGTTGCCGTTGGCCGGGCGATGGTGGCGCTTTTGGAAAACCATCAGCGCGAAGATGGCTCCATTGGCATACCAGCCGCATTGCAGCCCTATCTTGGCGGTATGACTGAGCTGACCTCGGGGCAGGGCTGAGATTATGGCGAGATCACACGAATGGCAGGTCGATCTCAGCAAAGCGCGCGTGTTGTTGGTCAATGATGATGGCCTTGAAGCACCCGGATTGAAGCTGCTTGAAAAGCTGGTGACGCCGCTCGCCCGTGAAGTGTGGGTGGTGGCACCGGAACGTGAGGAAAGCGGCACGGGCCACGCGTTTTCGCTGCACAGACCACTTCGGCTGCGCCAGGCCAGTGAACGCCGCTTTGCCGTTGATGGCATGCCAGCGGATGCCGCGATTATCGGGCTCGGTGAGGTCATGCGGGATAATCCGCCTGACATCGTGTTATCCGGTGTTAATCGCGGTGCCAATATTGGCGATGATGTTATGTATTCGGGCACTGTCGGCGCTGCCGCAGAAGCCGCGATGTCCGGGTTTCCAGCTATATCGATGAGCCTAGACCGTGCGCCAGAGAATGAAGCAAAGTGGGATACCGTTGAGCGGCATTTGGCCGATACGCTGCACTGGGTCCTGGCAGCGCCTTGGCCGCTTGGCATGGTGCTGAATGTGAACTTTCCAGACGTTGGTCCAGATGCCGTTAAAGGCCGGAAAGTCGCGACGGTTGGGCGACGGAAGCCCGGTGGTGAGATTGCCAAAGGCCTGGACCCGGCAGGCAAGCCTTATCTCTGGATCAGTTCCAAACGCATATATGGCGATGTGTCTGCGGACTCAGACATTCAGGCGACCCGTGATGGCTATATCTCCATGAGCCCTCTCACTCTGGATATGACGGATTACGGCCATATCGCCGCCGCCCGGGAGAAGCTCGGTTGAACCTATCATCGCGCCGCATTCGCATGGTTATGGGGCTCCGCCGCGCTGGCGTGAACGACCCGCGCGTACTTGGCGTGATGGAGCAGATTGAGCGCGAGCGGTTTATCCCGCCCGCGTGGCAGATGGATGCCTATGAGGATGCGCCACTGCCTATTGGGCATGGTCAAACCATTAGCCAACCTGCCGTTGTCGGCAAAATGTTGCAGGCGTTGGAAGCTGGCCCCCGAATGCGAGTGTTAGAAATTGGCGTTGGCTCTGGCTATCAAACGGCAGCTCTGGCTAGGTTGGTGCGCGCTGTATTTGGCATTGAGCGGATTAAGGCGCTGCTGTCCGATGCTAAGCTTCGCCTGGAAGAGCAAAAGATCGACAACGTATTCTTACGCTGGGCGGATGGCGGCAAAGGCTGGCCGGAAGGTGCGCCGTTTGACCGGATTATTGCCGCCGCCGCTGCAGATGACATGCCAGGTGCTTTGGCCGATCAGTTAAAGCCGGGCGGGATTATGGTCCTGCCGCTTGGCGCAGCCGGAAACCAGAGCTTATGGCGCATTCGGCGCGATGATGCGGGTTTTCAAACGGAAGATCTGGGTGCGGTCGCATTCGTGCCATTTTTACCAGGCGCTATTGAGGCAAACCACGTGGCGGAGACGTCGCGCTACCGACCTGCGCAAGGAGCGGCTTGATGAACTTGACGCCACTGAGCAAATTTCGCCCGATCACCATGCACACCGCGACAGCGCTGGTGCTATCATTGCTTCTGAGCGGATGTGGCTGGGTTTCTGTTGATCCAGATAAGTCTGCGTCAGCGCCTCCACCGCCTGGAACTGGCGTGAATGCAGGGCCGGTTGTAAGCGCAGTGCCAGGCGGTCGATCAGTCCTCGTGCAGGCGGGCGATTCCGTTTATGGCATCGCCAATCGTTATGGCGCGACGCCCAGGCAGATGATTGCCTTAAATAACCTCCGTCCACCGTTTGAAATTCAAGCTGGCCAACGTTTGCTGCTGCCACCTGAACAACAGCTTTACACCGTCCGTCCTGGCGATACGGTGAACGGCTTGGCCGCTGCCTACAATACAGACCCGGAGGCATTGGCCCGTCTAAACCACCTGCCGCCGCCGTATGTTCTGCATGCTGGCTCGCAGGTTGGCATTCCAATAGCGCGCGCGCCACGTGCAGTTGTGGCCGCACGACCGGCGGCACCGCCACCTGTTCGGCGCCAACTGCTTGATGCGCCGGCGCAGCGCCAAGAATTGCCAGCGCCCGTGAAGGTCATGCCGCCAAAACCACTGCCCCAAGCGCGAAGTGCTGCGCCTCCACGCATACCACCACCACCACCGGCAAGAGTGGCTGCTGCGCCACCACCACCTGTTGCCACGCCACCACAACCGGTGGAGCCGCGCGCGAACCCATCCCGATTACCACCGAAGCGCCCGCCTGAGCTTGCTGCTGCGCCACCACCCCCGAAACCGCCCGTGTCAAAGCCAGCACCTGCACGCATTCAACCGACTGAGCCGCGCCGGCCACCGCCCGTTCAACGTGGTCTTGCTGCTGCGAAGCCAGGATCATCAGGTGGTTTCTTGGCGCCCGTAGAAGGCCCAGTGATCGCCAAGTTTGGCAAGCAGGCGGACGGGCGCCGGAACGATGGCGTCAATATCGCAGCAGCGCGCGGGACGCCTGTACGTGCATCCAGGGCAGGTGAGGTCGTGTATGCGGGGGACGCATTGCAGGGCTACGGGAAGTTATTGCTCGTTAAACACGCAGGCGGCTGGGTAACAGCCTATGCGCATCTCGACCGGATATTGGCCCAGCGCGGCGATAAGGTCGCGCGCGGCCAGACGGTAGGTGTGGTCGGTACAAGCGGCGGCGTGTCGGCCCCTCAGCTGCACTTCGAAATGCGCAAAGATAACAAGCCCGTCAATCCATCGGGCAAGCTGGCGGCTCGCTGATTAGCCTAACCTGGCGGCAGCATCCAGATCGCCAATAGCGCAGATGCGCCGGACTGCATGGCGTGGATGATGTTCGGCGGATTATAGACCAGTCCACCAATGCCAGGCTCCCGCCAAGGCCCTGCTTCTTGCCGCCAATGTCCGGGCGTAAGCGCGATATAAACTTCTTCGGGCGGGTGTTGGTGGTTTGGGTAGAACGTGTTGGGGGCCAGCAAGCTAGCGCCCATACGCAGATCCTGCCGGGCTTCAAGGCCGCCATCGCCGATGATCATACCTGTCGCGTGGGCATTCGGGAAATTGGGGTCGCCCGTTTTTCGGTCCGCCCGGGCGCTCCAGGCAATCTCTGGCTCTAAGGCCCGAAAGGCTGTCGCTAGTGCTTTGACAGACCGAACATTCCGCGCTGTATCCAGCACCGGTTGAATATGTGTGCAGGCAGGGTTTTCAGTTCGTAGGCGCGGGGTTTGAGGCCCAGGCTCGGTGAGTGCGGCAAACGTTTTCTTTGTGACCCTGGCGTGGTCCGAGCCAGCATCGCTGACATCCAGGATCGTTGTTTCCAGTACATCTAAGAATGCCTGTAAGGTCGGGGACCGCTCTGCCATTGCTCGCCTCCTTTGGTCGATGATGCTCTACAGAATGGCAGACTTCGCGGCATCGGGCCACGGGACTTAAGGTATGTGTGCCGGTATACTCAGCGTTCAGCGCGTCGCAATGGAATAAGATATGATGGATTTTGATACACTGGTGCACGAACGCCGCAGCATCCGCGGCTACAAGCAGAAGCCAGTCCCGAAGGAAGTGATTGCGGAGATCATTGGCTTGGCCAAAGGCGCGCCATCCTCGATGAATACCCAACCCTGGCATTTTCACGTGATTTCGGGTGAGCCGTTGGATCGCATCCGTGCGGGAAATACGGAACGGAACTTGGCTGGTGTTCCGGCGTCTCGCGAAATTCCGATGCATGGGGCCTATGAAGGCATTCATCGCCAACGGCAGGTCGATATAGCGAAGCAATTGTTCGCTGCCATGGGCATTGATCGCTACGACAAAGAGCGCCGCCACGACTGGGTAATGCGCGGTTTCCGCCAGTTCGATGCCCCCGTTTCCATTGTCGTGACCTATGACAAAGACTTGGACCCAGGTGCCTCCATCGCACATTTTGATCTGGGCGCGGTCACCTATGGCTTGGTCCTGGCGGCATGGACGCGCGGGCTGGGCGCTGTGATTAACGGCCAGGGCATCATGCAGTCCCCAGTCGTGCGCGAACATGCAAAAATACCGGATGATCAGGTGATCATGACCTGTGTCGCCATGGGCTATCCGGAAGAGGATTTCGCAGCGAATAACGTTAAGTCCGTCCGCCGCGAGACTGATGAAATCGTTACGTTTGTTGGTTTTGACGAGGACGCATAACGGCTTCAGCAAAGTCATTGAAGTTTGATCGCATGCATGCGATTGGCGGCAGTAGGGTGACTTCTTTCAGTCCCGCTGCCTCCAACTGATCCAGCCGCTCATTGATCTCGTCAGGCTCGCCGACGAGGCCGCCAGCGACACGGATCAGGTCCGGCGTGATGAACCGGCGTTCCTCTGGCGGACAGAAGGCGCAATGGCCCCGATGCAGCATCTGATTGCGCCGTTCGGGTGGCATCGTCTGCTCGACATAGGTCTTGTAGTCCTCCCAGGTGCCGCGCACGCGGTCTGAGACGAACTTGTCGTGGCCGCGCTCCTGATAGAGCTCAAACCAGTAGTGCAGTGTCGAGACCACGGCAGCGTCGACTTCATCAATCACGCGCTCACTGGTTAAGCTCTCACCGTGCTTCAAAACGCAGGCGAAGGTGAGGGCGGCTGTGTGGAAATCCTCCGGCCAGGGGCGTTCGACTTCAGCGGCACCAGTGCGGGCTGTTTCTATATTCCGCGCGAGAACGCCTAGCGGTTCGTTCCCTGCACATATCCGTCCGTCGCCATAGGCACCTGCAGCTCTCAGGGCTTTCGGTCCATTGGCACCGACATAGATCGGGACCGGATTTTCCAGATTGAGGCTATCTAGCTCCCGGTCGAGAAATCGGATCAGACTCTTGTCGCCACCTGTCTCATAGGCGACTTCCTCACCGTGTAGCAGCCCGCGCACGACGCGGAGATAGTCCCGGAACGCCGCAGCCCTCATTGGCCGCCCGCCCATAATCCGCATGGCGGTATGGCCGGTGCCGATACCCAGGAACGTGCGTCCTGGTGCCAGTTTATTGATAGAGGCGATGGAATGCGCCGTCACCGGTGCCGTGCGTGTCCCAGCGATGGCGACGCCTGTGCCTAGCCGAATACGGGACGTGTGATGTGCTGAAAGCGCCAGCGTCGCGTAGCAATCGGACCAGATCATCTGGCTATCAGGCGCCCAGCCATGATCGTAACCGAGCGTTTCGAGTTCCTGGAATATCTGCCAGTCGCCGATATTGGTCGCGACCATGCCGCCGAATTTCATGGGGTCGTATCCTTAGAAGCTTTAGAAACCGCCGAACTTACCGGGGCGCTTTTCCTTGAACGCCGCAATTGCCTCAGCATGGTCTGGCCCAGAACGGGCAATGGCGATGTGGGAACTGACAAGATCAAAGGCCGTATCCATGTCGGACTTAAGGCTCTGGTCTACGGTGCGCTTGATCAGGCGGATCGAAAGCGGGGGCATAGCGGCGATGCGCTTGGCGAGTTTGATGGTCTCCGCCAGGAGCTGATCATCGGGATATACATGATTGACAAGGCCAATCTCCAGCGCCGTCGCACCATCAATGAAGTCTGCCGTCCACAAAAGCTCCAATGCCCTTGCACGCCCAACAAGCCTTGGTAGGAAATACGCGCCGCCACCGCCGGGCAGGAGGCCAATCTTGGCATAAGTTTCCGCGAACTTTGCACTTTCGCCGGCAATGCGGATGTCGCAAGCCAACGCCAAGTCCATGCCGCCGCCGACTGCTGCACCGTTCACGGCGGCCAGTATTGGTTTTTCGAACCGTGCCAAGCGCTTTGGAAAGGCCTGAATTTCTTGCCAGATGCGGTCTTTGGTGATGTGTGGGCGGACGTCATGGCCTTCACCCATGCCGCCAATATCGCCACCGCTACAGAATCCGCGCCCGGTACCTGTTAGTACGACGACAGCAACGTCACCCCGTGTTTCGCAATCATCCAGCGCCGCGATTAGGCCTTTCAGCATGTCGCCTGTGAAAGCGTTTAGTTTCTCTGGCCGGTTCAGCGTGAGCGTTGCGACGCCATCTTGAACGTCAATCAGCACTTGATCAGTCATGCCAGGTTCTCCCGCGCCCACACATCCTGGGCAGGCGTATTCTTCGGGTCGCGGGCGCGGAGCTGATAGTAGGCGAGATAGGGCGCGTAGCCGGTGTGGACGCGCCGCAGCTCCGTCACTGCATCGTCATGAAGATCAACGCGGAGATTAATGTCCTCAACGATGTCAGCACCCTGAATGATCAGCGCGGCGGAGCGTTCGGACAGGTGCGCGCCATCGCCGCCCGCTTGGCCGCCTGAATCGCGCCCGGCTTCCAGCGCCAACATCAGCCGTTCATCCAACCGCTGGCCTTTGCTGGTCTCGAAGCCTTTCGCAATCGCTGCTACAACGTGCTCACCCGCAAGCACGTTGCCAAAGGCTGCATAACCGTCGCCCACGACGTGACCTGCAAAGGGGCGGCAAGTATCGCCAGTGTGCATGGCGACAGCACCATCCGCGCCCACTATGGCGACTTGGCGATAGCTGAATCCAGGATCGGATTCAGCCAATAAGCGCATCACATTATCTGGCGACTTGCCATCTTTCAGTGCATCAAGGGCGATTGGCCCAAGCGTTGGATTGGCAAAGGCTTGGGTTGAGAGTGCCGCAAGGCCTCGCGCCAAGAAAGGGCAATATCCGCCGACGCCGAGCGAATATGTGGCGATGCCGACGCCTAGGGCGTTGGTTTCTGGGCAGCGGGCGACAATGGTATAGGTCATGGGGCGGCCATCCTTCTGTGCATCTATAGAAATGGTGGCCCGGTCTGGCTAGAAAAGCCAGCGCCAGATCAACGGGAGCATTGCTGCGGTCAAAAGACCGTTTAATCCCATGGCGATGCCGCTAAAGGCACCCGCCGTCTCATCTATCTGAACGGCGCGGGCTGTCCCTATGCCATGGCTGGCCGCCCCCAACGCCAGGCCTTTCGCCCGACTGTCCCGGACGCATAGCAAGTGCAGCAATGCTGGGCCAAACATAGCGCCTGTGATGCCCGTTAGCAGGACCAGCATGGCTGTGAGGGACGGCAATCCGCCAATCTCCGCTGATACGCCCATGGCGATCGCCACGGTGACAGACTTCGGCGCAATGGATGCGACCACCGTGGGTCCAGCACCTAACGCCCAGGCAATGCCGATGGCTGCGAGAGCGCCCGTCGCAGAGCCCAGCGCAAGTGAAGAGAGGAGTGCGGGCAGGGAGCGCTTTACTTGCTCCAACTGATTATAGAGCGGGATTGCCAAAGCGACCGTTGCCGGGCCAAGCAGGAAATGGACGAATTTTGCGCCCTCAAAGAATGTGCCGTAGTCCGTATCCGTAATCAGCAGCACCGCGACGAGCATGGCGACGGCTAAGAGCACGGGGTTCAGCACGGCCAGTCCGCCTGACCGCTTATACGCCCAATCACCTATCTGATAGGCGATCAGCGTAAGCGTGAGATGCAGCAGCGGACTGGATGAGAGATAGACCCAGATTTCGGTAAAGTGGCTCATTCCTGGCCGCCTTTGCGCTTAGATAGGCGCATGGCCCAGGTCATGGCGAGGCCAGTGACGGCGATGGCGGCAAGGGTACTGACGAACAGGGCAACGCCGATAACAGCGCCCGAATCTGCCAGAACGGTCAAGTGCAATGTGACGCCGACGCCCGCTGGCACAAACATCAGCGATAGATGGCTCAGCAGGCCACGGCTAGTCTCGGCCAGAGCTTTAGGCGCACCGCCACGGATGATGAGTGCGATAAACAGCAGCGCCATGCCAACAACGGGGCCGGGCGCAGGCAGTTGAAGCCACGCGACCAGCGCTTCACCCGCCAGTTGGAACGCAAGGAGCGCTGTCAGCGCCCAAAGCATTAACCGGCGGCCTCAGCATTGCGGCGACGGGCGCGACGGGGGGCTGCGATCCAGATGGCGATAACGCTAATTACGCTCCAGCCGATGCACACAAGGAATGCTGTCTCGTAATTGCCGAAAATGTCGTGGAGCAGGCCAGTAAAATATGGCCCCGCACCGCCGCCAAGCGACGCTGCAACGCTCAGCACCCCAAAGATCGTAGAATAGTTCTTGCCTTGAAACAGGTCTGCCGGGGCAGAGGCGAATACGGCTGTGAGCCCGTAGCCCAGCAAGCCCTGCGCCGCGATCATCAGCCAGAATAGCGGTATACTAGGGGCTTCCCGCATTAGGATCAGGATGGCGTAGCAAGCAGCAAAGCCGAAGCAGCCGATGGTCCATGCGCCTTCGCGGCCAATTTTATCGGCCATCCATCCGCCGTTGATCTGGCCAGCAATGCCGAAGGTCGCAACGGCAGCCAGGCCCAGTGTCGCCATGTTGGCGTTGAACCCAATATCAATCAGATATTGTGTTTGATGCACCTGAACTGCGTACCAGGACCAAAGCATGCCAAATGCCGCGATAGCGATGAACCAGAAGGACGGCATGGCCATCGCTTGCGCAAGCGTCGGTCCGCCCAAAGGTTTTGGCTGAGCACCAGCCGCTAGGGGGGCCGCCGTATCACCATCAGGAAGCAGGCCCATGTCTTCTGGGCGGCGGCGCTGTGCGATCAAGTTCAGCGGTGCCAATAGGCCGATCACAACAAGGGCAATTGCCCAGCACGCTTCGCGCCAGCCAAGGCTTTGAATGACGCCGCCAAGTGGGATCAGCAGCAACGCGCCAACGCCGGCACCAGAAAACGCGAGCCCAACAGCCAGCCCACGCCGTCGCTGGAACCACATGGGCAAAGTTGCAGCATGGCCGATATACCCAAGGATTGTGGATGCGCCAACAACGAGTACGCCGAACGTGACGTAGAGCATCCAAGGGGCTGAGATATAGGTCGTGCCAACAAGCCCCAGCGCCATCATGAGCGAGCCAGTCGGCATGACGATGCGCGGCCCAAACTTGTTCAGCGACAGGCCAACCAGTGGGCCCATGCCTGCCGCGAATACGAAGCCCATGGAGAATGCGCCCGCGGTTTCGCCGCGTGACCAGCCGAATTCTGCCAGAATCTCTGGGTAGAGTAGCGAAAATGCCGTCCGCGCATTGACGCCGATTGCTAGGGTCGCAAAAGCGCAGGCGACAATGATCCAGCCATAGTAAAGCTTCTTCGGCGCAGCGCCTTCACCGATTGGCTCCGGGCTCATTTCGGGCGTGGTTTCAGTCGTGGTCACAGCAGAGCCCGCGCCGTCCGGCGTAGGGCGGCGGATCGGCTCAGGCCTTTGTCCGCCAGGGACCGAAGGCGCGTAACGGCGGACGGGCTTGTCGGTCACTTGATCGGCGAGAAGGGTGCCGGTGTCGTCAGGCTATTCTCTTGCGCCTGGACGAGGCCATCGGTTTTTGCCTGATATTCTGCCCAACCTGGATCCGCATCGCGGGCAGCGCGCTTCTGTTCCATATCGGCCAGGCTGTCGAATTCCCACATATGCGTGACGCGATTTAACCGACCAACGCTATGGACGAAGTAACCAAGCAGTTTCAAGCCGTTGCGCTGCTGCACAGGCAGGCCATCTTCCTCAAAAATCTTGAGGTAGGTTTTCATTTTGCGGGGCTGAATGGTGTAGCAGCGAACGTCAACGATCATGGTTTAAGTTCCATCTGGATAGTAAAGGGCTTTGATGCGGGCAGCGTAATCACCCAAGGCTTTATTGTTTTGCGCGGCGTCGCGGAGTGGCGAGTCAAAGCTGTCGCCGTGAATATTTCCCACAAATGCGCCAACGCTGGCGTCAACCGCCGTCGGCGTATCACCGTGCATGAAGGGTTTGTCGCCAAGCCAATCTGCGATTGCAGCAAGGTTCTGAATGCCAAACTGCATCTGCTCATCAAGGCTGTGGCGACCCATGCCGTGACCATGCATGTCGCGGATCATCTTTTTACGAATTTGCCCAGCGATGATGGGGCGGATGAGCTTCGGGATCGGCCCAAAGAAGATGTCTCGCAGCTGCGCCCAGTTATCATCAATCAGCCAGCGTGCGGCGACGATGGACCAATATAGATGTTCCTCCGCCAAGCGCTGAAACGCTAGAGAGACACCCTTTTGCTCGGCGGTTAACCCCGCATCGAAATCCGCGCCATGGGTTTGCTCTAGGTGGTGGCGGATGAATGTGGAGTCCGCAATCACCTGTCCGCCATCCACAATCAGCGGCATCTTGCCTTTCGGTGCCTTCCGTGGATCATCCACATAGACGATCTTGTGCGGCAGATCGGCCATGCGCAGCAGGATCGCAGCCTTAACGCCGAATGGCGTTCCGGTTGGCTGCCCGAAGGCGGCGCGGAACGTGTGGAGTTCGATCATGCGCTTCTATCCCCTGATGCCGTGAAGGTAAGGGCCTGCCTCCCGCAAAGGGGCAGCAGTATTGGCGAAGTCTACCAGCATTTTTCGGGTGTCGCCGGGATCAATAATCTCTTCAACCCAAAATGCCTCAGCAGAGCGGAATGGCGAGCGCAGTTTCTCAAGCCGTTCAATGATTTCGGCATGCTTGGCTGCCGGATCATCCGCCGCTTCGATGTCAGCGCTATACGCAGCCTCAATCCCGCCTTCAAGCGGCAAGGAACCCCAGCGGCCAGAGGGCCACGCATAGCGGAGATTGAATTGACCGCCATTTTGGTGTGCGGCCCCCGCAACGCCGAATACATTGCGCACCAGGATCGAGCACCACGGCGTCGTTGATTGCCAGATAGCAGCCATCGCACGGGCGCCTTCCTTGATGGTGCCGGATTTCTCGCTCTCCAGCCCGATCAGGAAGCCCGGGCAATCAACTAGGTAGATTACTGGCAGGTGGAATGTGTTCGCCATATCGACGAAGCGCTCGACCTTACGGCAGGCATCCGCGGTCCATCCACCGCCATAATGGCGTGGGTCACTGGCCATAACGGCGACTGGCCATCCATCAACGCGGGCGAGGCCGGTCATGATGGAGCGACCGTACATTTTGCCCATTTCAAAGAATGAGTCCGTATCAACAACGGATCGCACGATCTTTCGCATATCATAGACTTTGCGGATATCACGGGGGACGGCATCCATCAGTGTCGCATCTGTGCGTTCAGGATCGTCCGTCGGCTCTATGCGCTCCGGCAGTTCATGGACGTTCTGGGGCAGGTAGGACAAGAACTTGCGAGCGTGTTCGAAGGCTTCTTCTTCGGTATCCACAGCCTCATCAACCGCACCTGCGCGGAGTTGGATTTTCCAACCGCCAAGTTCCTGCTTGGTCAGGTCCTGCCCAAGGCGTTTGACCACGGGTGGCCCGGCAACGAACAGCGCTGAGGTTTCTTTCACCATGACAGAATAGTGTGCCGCCACCATATGTGCGGCACCCAGCCCAGCGACGGATCCGAGCCCCAGCGCCACCCTGGGCACTGTGCCCATATTGCGAACAACCCATTCCCAGCCCTTAACGCCTGGTACATTGGCCCGGCCCGTGGTCTCAATCGTCTTCACGGACCCGCCGCCGCCAGAACCTTCGATGATGCGAATGAGGGGCAGGCGGAGCGTGTTCGCCATCTGCTCGCACATGATGTGCTTTTCTTTGATGGTCGCGTCTGCTGAGCCGCCACGCACAGTGAAATCATCGCCGCCGACAACGACCTGCCGCCCGTTCACCTTGCCGCGCCCGAACACGAAGTTCGACGCCATGAAGCTTTCAAGGTCATTCTTGCCGTCATACTGTGCCATGCCTGCGATTTTGCCGGTTTCATGGAACGTGCCGTCGTCCAGCATGGCATCAATGCGCGCGCGGATGGTCAGGCGACCACCATCTGTTTGGCGCTTGACCTTGTCTGCCCCGCCCATCTGCTCAGCAAAAGCCTCACGGCGGCGAAGTTCGTCCATTTCGGGTTGCCAGTTCATAGGCGCATTCTTCCTTGCAGGGGATCGGGTTTGGGGAGAATGTTAGCGGTGGCTGAAACACCGCGCCACCCCGCTATTCGTGCGCCTTGAGGAGCATTTGCCATGACAGGTTTCCAACCGCCCATCCCCATTCTTCGTAGCTTTGATGCGGAAATGGCGCGTGCGTTCTACATCGATTTTTTGGGTTTCAAAGTGCAATTCGAGCATCGCTTCGGTCCGGACGCGCCGCTTTACATGGGGATCGAACGCGACGGCTGCATCCTGCACCTCTCTGAGCATTTTGGTGATGGAACGCCGGGCACATTCGTTCGGATTGAGGTGCCAGATGTTCATGCCTATGCGAAGGCTTTGAATGTAAAGAACTACAGGAACGCCCAACCAGGAGTGCAATCCCAAGAATGGGGCTATGACGATATGAGTATTCGCGATCCTGCGGGGAACTATCTGATTTTCTGTACGTTGAGAGATGTATGATCACGAAATTGTTTGTGAATGGGCTTGAACTCTGAAGTGGGCTCATTAGATTAGAATTATTCTAATTCGCATTCAGCCAAGGTGCGCACTATGACCGACCGCCCGACCATGACCACATCATCCGGAGCGCCAATCCCGGATAATCAGAACTCTGTCACGGCGGGGCCACGTGGGCCGATGCTGATGCAAGACTATCAGCTGATTGAAAAGCTGGCGCACCAGAACCGCGAACGCATTCCAGAGCGTGCCGTTCACGCCAAAGGCTGGGGCGCGCACGGGACGCTGAAGATCACGGGCGATATCTCCAAATACACGAATGCCAAAGTGCTGCAGCCAGATGCGGAAACGCCGATGCTGGCGCGCTTCTCCACCGTGGCAGGTGAGGCAGGTGCTGCTGACGCTGAACGCGATGTGCGCGGCTTCGCACTGAAATTCTATACGCCAGAAGGCAACTGGGACTTGGTAGGCAACAATACGCCCGTCTTCTTTGTGCGGGACCCGGTGAAGTTCCCGGATTTCATTCACACACAAAAGCGCCACCCGCGCACCAACCTGCGTTCCGCCACCGCCATGTGGGATTTCTGGTCGCTCAGCCCGGAGAGCCTGCACCAGGTGACGATCCTGATGTCAGATCGGGGCATTCCCGTTAGCCCCATGCATATGAACGGCTATGGCAGCCACACGCTCTCACTCTGGAATGATGCCGGTGAGCGCTATTGGGTAAAGTTCCACTTCAAGACCGAGCAGGGCCACAAGCACTATACTAATGGCGAAACGGTAGACGTGATTGGCAATAGCCGTGAGACCTACCAGGAAGCGTTGTTTGGCAGCATTGAGGACGGCAAGTTCCCGCGCTGGAAGGTGCAAGTTCAGATCATGCCAGAAATGGATGCTGAGAAGACATCCTATAACCCGTTCGATCTCACCAAAGTCTGGCCGCATGCAGACTACCCCTGCATCGATATCGGCGTGATGGAGCTGAACAGGAACCCGGACAACTACTTCGCGGAGATTGAGAACGCAGCTTTCTCGCCCTCAAACATCGTTCCGGGCATTGGCTTCTCACCGGATAAAATGCTGCAGGCGCGGATTTTCTCTTACGCGGATGCCCACCGCCATCGCCTTGGCACGCACTACGATACGATCCCAGTCAACCAGCCGAAATGCCCAGTGCACCACTATCACCGCGACGGGCAGATGAATGTGTTTGGCGGGATTAAAACCGGCAATGCGGATGCCTATTACGAGCCAAATTCCTTCAACGGCCCTGTAGAGGCACCATCCGCCAAAGAACCACCTTTGCGGATTGATGGCGACGCTGACCGCTATAACCACCGCGACGGCAATGATGATTTCGGCCAGGTAAAAGCGCTGTTCGACCTCTTCGACGACGCCCACCGCAACCGCCTCTACGCCAACATCGCCGCCGCGATGCAAGGCGCTCCAGAGGAAATCATCAAACGCCAAATCGCGCTGTTTGCGAAGGTAGACCCTGCTTATGGGGCAGGCGTAGCGAAAGCTACGGGCGTAAGCGCCTGATCCGACTGACTAACCATCCGGTCTGCCATTCACGTGGCAGGCCGGATGTGGCGGATTCGCGTATAACTATTTAAACTGACCTTAAGTTTCAAAGCCCCATAGTCCCCAATCAGATTAACAGGATTGGTGTGAGGCGGGACGATGGTCGATCTCAATCTCAACAGCTTGCAGGTGAGTGAAGACGGACGGATCAGCTTCTCTGGTCTGGGCTCCGGCATTGACTTTGAAGCTGCGGTTGATGGGATCATCGCCGCCAAGCGGGTGCCGATTGATCGGCTTGAAGCCAAGATTGAAACCAATCAATCCAAGCTGACAGCCCTGCAAACCGTTCGCTCGCTGACTGTTGGCCTGCAAGAATCCCTACAAAGCCTGCATGGCGCGGTATCCTTCGACCAATCAACAGACCTGTTTGCTGCCAAGCAAGCTTTCGCCAGCGCCAGCCGTGAAGATGGCGGTGGCGCGTCCAGCCCAGCCAACCTTATGGGTGTCGCGGTAACGTCCAATGCAGCATCTGGCACGCACACGATTGAGCTCCTGCAGACGGCCCGCGCCCACCGGATCGGCAGCGCGTCATTCAATGGGCTCGACTCAGATATAGGTACGGCTCGAGGGCAGGCAGCGGAGAGCATTAGCGGTGATATCGAGATCGCGGGTGCCACCATCCCCGTGCTCGCGACAGATACGCTGCCGGACCTGGTTGACCGTATCAACAATGCCAATTCTGGTGATGATGCTACAGGCGTTTCAGCAAGCATTGTCTCTACGTCAGAAACAGAACACTTCCTGGTGCTAACGGCGGATGAAACCGGCCAAACCATTGGCACGGATATCGCCCTGAACGATCCGAATAGCATCCTGGAAGATTTGGGCGTTCTAACATCAGGCGGTGCCAGCTTTGCGAACGAATTACAATCGGCGCAAAAAGCGAGATTTCATGCCGATGGTTTGCTCGATGGAGCCAATTATTCCAGTGTTGCGCAGGCAGACTCAGTTACCGCACTTGGAGAAGCTGGAACGCTGACGTTCAATGATACATCCGGTGCGTTGATCGGCACATTGGTGTATTCGGCAACGGATACGATGGACGATATCGCAGCCGCGATTGCAGGGGACGGCACATTGTCCGCCGCTGGTATTTCGGCCAGCGTAAGTGCTGATGGCACCGGGTCTACCTTGCAGATATCTGGCAGTTCATCCTTCAATATTGAAGATTCAAGTGGCCTGATCAGCGCATTGGGGGTTGCTAAAGACGACCTTGTTATTGAGCGGTCCAGCAACACGGTTTCTGACCTGTTTGATGGTGTCACGCTGACATTATTCCAGGCTGAAGTCGGCACGACGATTTCGGTTGATGTGGAGCGTGACCTTTCCAACGTGAAAACCGGCATCGCCAATTTTATCACAAGCTATAACGAGCTTCGCCAGGAGCTGAACTTCCAACTGAATGTAGACCCTACTTCGGGTGCGCCGGATGAAGACGCGGTGTTGTTCGGCAATTCGGCGCTGGAAGAAATGGACCGGCGGTTGGAGGCGATTGTTGGCGGCGGTGCGGATGGCGTGAGCAGCGCGTTCTCTGTACTTGCGCAGATCGGCATTGACTTCATTGCGAATGGTGACCTTGAAGACCCAACATTGCGGGATACGTTGGAGCTGAACGAAGAACAGCTTGATGAGGCGCTGCTAAACAACTTGGATGATGTGCAGAAGCTATTCCAGTTTGATTTCGCAGCCTCCGACCCACGGGTGGTCTTGCTCGGGTTTGATGGGAATTCAACCCATTCCGCCGCAGGGTACACGATGGATATCGATTACGACGAAGGCGGCGGGGCCATCAATTCACTGACAATGAGCGATGGCGCCGCTACTGCCGACGGGAACACAATCACCATAGACAGCGGCGGTGCTAAGGGGCTGCGCCTGTTCTATTCCGGAGATACGGACCTAAGCGGCGTGACGCTGGACTTTACGGTTGGTGTCGGCGCGAAACTGTTTTTCGATATTGGTGAAATCCTGGAAGCCGATGGCGGTGTAATCGCCAGTGAGGCGGACAGCCTGACTGGCCAGAATGAGCTCGCAGAAGAGCGCACCGTATCCATGCTGGATCGTTTGGAGCGCGAACGTGAAAGTGTGCTCAACAAATTCATTCGCATGGAGGCCGCATTGGCATCCATGAACCAGACATTGGCGCAGGTCCGGCAAATCACTGAAGCCATGTTCCAGGATCGTTAACCACTTACGCCTAAAGTACTGTTTCCGAAGGCAGAAAGCATCGCAATGCAACGTTCCGCGGCGGACGTATACAAAACCCAGTCGATCATGACAGCGCCCCCGGCTAAGTTGGTGGCGATGTGCTATGATCGGGCAATCATGGCGTTGCGTGATACGATGCGTGCGATTGATGCCAAAGATATTCAGGGTCGCTTCAATCACTCGACCCGGGCCGCGAACATCATCGCGCACCTTTGGGGCACGCTTGATATGGAGCAGGGCGGTGAAGTTGCCAAAAACCTCAGTGAAATCTATCGATATGCGATGCGGCGTGTTCAGGACATCAATATGTCCAGCGACAAAGCGGCTGCTGAAGACGTAATTGCAGTGCTTGTCCCGTTGTCACGGTCATGGAACGAATTGGCGGACCGGGGCGAAGAAATGCCCATGGCAATGCCGAAAGCGCCGCCACCACCACGCCGCCCACCGCCGCAACCGGTTTCGGGTGCGCCTGGCCCGTCAGGGCAACCAGGCAACGGTCCGCCACAAAGCAGCGGCATTTCGATTAGCGCCTGATCGCTGTCTATCCTCTTTATCGATAGCCCTAAACACGCCAAGATCACCCAGATTTTGCGCGTCTGCTGATTCGCGGCTGGCCGCTTTTATGGCGAAAGGTGCTTGGCGACGATGCCAGACGTTGGTTTTCGAAAATGGCTTGATCTGACCTATGATGAGATGACGGATGACTATGCCGTCGTTTCAATTGATTTAGACGGCGATAAGGTAAATGTGCGTGGCGTGGGCCATGGCGGTGTCGTTGCATCCCTGATTGATATCGCGATGGGTACGGCAGCAGGCGGTGGGAATTACGACACGCGCAAACGCTTGGTTGCGACCCAAGAACTCAAAGTGAATTACCTCGCACCAGCCAAGGGTGCCCGCCTAACGGCACGCGCGGATATCGTCCGTGCGGGGGGCAGGGCCATTGTCGTGCGTTGTGATGTGACTACGGATCTGGGCGTGCTTTGCGCGACAGCACTTGGCACTTTCATGACCCGCCGTGTTGCATCTGGAGACCCGGCGCGGTTCCAGCCAGGGGCTGATGATGCATAGAGCGCCGTGTGTCGCTTGCGATGCAGCCCGGCGCTCTATCACATTGATTGCGGGCAATTTATCCCGACTAATCTGATTCAGATTGGTCGGGAATTGCCCTAACCCTTCAGCAGCAATAGCAGGATACCGGCGACGATCAGAACGATGCCAAATATCTCGCCCCTGGTCGATTTCTCATGGAAAAACATGACAGAGGCGATGAAGGTAAACACAAGCTCGATCTGACCCAACGCGCGGACATACGCAACGTTCTGGATCGTCATGGCGGTAAACCAACCAACGGAACCAAGGGCCCCCGCAGCACCAACGATGCTCGCAACCCGCCAGGCTTTGATGATCTTGGTGAGCTGGCCGGGCTCCCTGATCCTGATGTAGATTAACATGGCTAGGGTCTGCATGCCTGTTGCCCAAACAAGCGTATAGCCAGCGTTAATCAGGAACAGGTTGCCTGCCGCATCCGGATCCCCCAGCGCATGGGAGCCCCCGCGATAGGCGACAGCAGATATTCCAAACAGCGCGCCAGACGCCAAGCCAATAAGGGTGGTTCTTTCAAAGAGTGCAGCCATAAGATTGCTTAGGCCATTGCCGCTCTTCGCCAAACTAATGGCCATCACGCCCACTAAACTGATGAGAATGGCGAAAATGGCTGGCCAGGTTAGTGAATCACCAAGGAATACAGCGCCAAATATGGCCGCTTGCACGGTTTCTGTCTTGGAATAGGCGGTGCCGACAGCAAAATTTCTAAAGCCGAAAAGATAAACTAATAGCGCCGTCGCACCAATTTGACTGGCACCACCAAGGGCGGTCCATGCAAAGAATTCTGCGTTGACGGACGGTAGGCTAAACCCAAATCCGTACATCAGCACCAAGCAATAGGCGAGCGCTACGGGAAAGCCGTAGCCGAACCGGGCAAACGTGGCACCTGCTGTCGATAGCCGGCCCTTAAGATGTTTTTGCAATGCCGACCGCAGGTTCTGCAAAAACGCAGCAGCGATCGTGATGGGAATCCAAAGTTCAAACATGCTGATTTCAATACGCTAGCTGGTAAACGAAACACCCCCTCGCACCGGGAAGGTTGCGAGGGGGGAATCGAATGAGAGCAGGTGTTTACTGCTCCTGGTTCGTGAAGACCACTGTGCCGGACGCAGCGAACATGCCGCCAACGCCATGGCAGAAGCTGATCTGCGCATCGGGCACCTGGGCCGGAGAGACACCGCGCATCTGGCGAATGCTTTCCTGCAAGGCGTACATGCCATACATGCCAGAATGCATGTAGGAGAGACCGCCGCCATTGGTGTTCATTGGCAGCTTACCGCCAGGCGCTGTATTGCGCTCCCAAACGAAGTCCGCTGCTTCACCACGCTTACAGAAGCCCAGATCTTCCAGGCCGTAGAGCGGCAGATGCGCAAATGCGTCATAGATCATCAGATGATCGACTTCATCATGGCTGATGCCAGACGTCCGCCATGCTTCACCGCCTGAAAGCCGGAAGGCTTGGGAGGACGTGAAATCTTTCATCTGCGAGACCATGGTGGTCTCTGCACCTTCGCCGGTACCGATGATGTAGACGGGTTTCTGCTTCATATCCTTGGCACGATCGGCCTTTGACAGAATGATAGCGCCGCCGCCGTCCGTGACGAGGCAGCACATGAGCAGAGTGAATGGCCACGCGATGGGGCGTGCGTTCAGAACGTCATCCACCGTGATCGGGTCACGCATGTAAGCCCGTGGGTGCATCGCAGCATATTCGCGCTGCACAACGGCGACATTTGCCAGTTTCTCAATCGGAATGTCGTATGTTTTAAGATAACGCATCACTGGAATGGTGAACTGCGTTGGCGGGTTCATAACGCCGTATGGCAGCTGGAATTGGCCTTCAAGCATGCCCGCACCAATAGAACGTGGCGTCATGCCAACCTGGCTGCGACCACTTTCACCATGGGTGATCAGAATGTTCGTGGCGAGCCCCGCTTCAAGTGCAGCTACAGCATGACGTACGTGGATCATGAAGGAGCAGCCGCCAACGGACGTGCCGTCCACATAAGTCGGCTCTATGCCGAGATAGTGCGCGAGCTCTGTCGGGACTTCTTTGGCCGTTGCGATGCCATCAATGTCAGACGGCTTCAAACCAGCGTCCGCCATTGCATTCAGCGCAGCGTCTGCATGAAGCATGATGTTTGAGATATGGGGCAATTTGCCCATTTCAGTCGATTCGGCTGCGCCGACGACTGCTACAGAACCTGATTTCATAGTTGTGTTCCCCCTCAGCCCTTCGCAGGCCGGAACATCGGCAGATCGATGTCGTCGGTCAGAGTTTCAAAGCAGACTTCCAGCGGCATATCGAGCTGGAGGGCTTCCGGCGTTTGTTCGCACTCCATAATGTTGGCCATCAGGCGCGGGCCTTCTTCAAGTTCAACAACCGCGATCGCATAAGGCGGCTCGAGCTTGAAATTTGGCGGGGCGCGGTGGTTGATCACGTAGCTATACAAAATGCCTTTGCCGGACGCCTTGAACGTCTCAACATTGCGGCTGCCGGTGTAGGGGCTGAATGGACGGGGTGGGAAGTATGCTTTGCCCGTATCCTTGCAGCGCTGCAGGATCAGTTCGCCATTCTTGCACCCGTCCCAGAAGTGCTGGGTCTCCGGTGTCGGTTGCGGCACAGGCCGTTGTGGTTTCGCGTCGGACAAAATCGCCCCTCCTTTAGCTTTGGTCTAGGTATGAGAGGTCGAAAGCGTAACCAAGTTTTCCGGCCTTGAACATGGGGGCAATTCAGCAGGTTGCCGCAAACGAGAAAGGGCCGCTCCCGTTTCTGGAAGCGGCCCTCGACCAAGTCTCGATACCGTCAGATGACGGCGCGTGCCTTACTTTGTCGCGAGAACGGATTTCGTCTCGTCGATGGAGGCGGTGAAACGTGCGTTGACGAGGCTAACGGCTTCGTCAGCGGTCTTTGCAGCCATGTCCATCATTTCGCGGCCATTGTCGAACATGCTCGTGTAAGCAGTCTTCGCAAGGTCGGCCTGCTTAGCAACGCGCTCTTCCGGGGTGGCGGCGGCCAGATCGGTCATCGCCTTGGTTGCGGATTCCGCGGCTTCTTTAGCAACTTCAGCCTGGCGACGGGCGAGGGCGGTCATGCCTTCGTATGCGCTCTGACCAGCAGCGGTCATGGCTTCCATGTTCTTACGCTGGGTCGCCATGATGGCGTCCATGTCAAAGCCAGGTGCTTTGAACTGGTTGAAAGCTTTGAACATGTCGAAGTCAAATGCTGGCTTCGGGATGGCTGTCTGTTTCGCTGCGCTCATTGAATTTCTCCTTGCTAAAGCAGATGCCGGATGCCGTCGGCGACACGCCCCGGCTTTGTGCACTGCAACATTGATGCACTGAATATGCGTACTCATTGGGCAGTGTCAAGGAAAATTGTGCGATGCAATATAAAAATATTGCGTCTGCGTCACGCGACGGCAAAATCATCCGCATCAAGTGTCGCCAGGGCAACGCCTGTCAGGGTCACTGTGCCACCACCGGTTAGATCGACAACTGTGTCATCGCCATCCGCCCGTGCGAGTGCGAGAACATCCGCACCCGAGGCGAAGCCAAACCCGAATGCCAGGAATATGTCCTCGTTGACAGTGAAGTCCGTGATTACGTCATCGCCTTGTAACGTGGCGAATTGGAATGTATCCGCACCTGCGCCGCCGGTTGCTTGGTCATTATCAGACTGGCCATAAATGAAATCATCGCCAGCACCACCAAGCATTATGTCGTTACCGCCGTTGCCGAAAATGCGGTCATCGCCATCATCACCGTCAATCTGATCATCCCCACTGCCGCCGATCAGTGTATCGCGCCTATCACCAATGCCGCCAATCAGAACGTCATCACCGTCACCACCATTCAATACGTCAGAACCAAACCCGCCGTCCAATGTATCGGCACCTTGCGAGCCGGTCAGAGTATTGGAGCCGAAATTGCCTGTGCCCGTCAGCCCACCGACAGTCAGGGTTAGATTGTCGACGCCGATTGCTATTTGATAACTGATGCTGGCAAGCGCCGTATCATCACCGCCATTTGATATCTCAATGATCTGATCGCTCACAGAATCGACGCGATACGTATCATCGCCAGCGCCGCCGATCATCAGATCATTCCCAAAGCCGCCATCCAATAGATCATTACCATTGCCGCCAAACAGCGTGTCATTCCCTGACTGGCCGACGAGTTGATCATCACCATTGCCGCCGATGAGCACATCCTGATCGGCATTGCCAAACAGCCGATCATCGCCATCGCCGCCTTCGAGTTGATCATTGCCGCCGCCACCGATCAGGCGGTCGCGGTCATCGCCAGGGCCACCTTCCAGCAAATCGTCGCCATCGCCCCCACGAACATCATCGCTACCGCCACGACCGCGCAAATTGTCGTCACCAGCAGAGCCATTCAGGCGGTTCGCACCATTATTGCCCGTGCCCTTAAGCCCGGGCGCGATCAATGTCAGAACTTCGAAACCGTCAGCCAGCGTAAAATCAACCAAGGCTTCAACGGTGTCCGTGCCTTCTCCTGCAGCTTCGAACAGGACGTCGCCTGCGTTATCCACGACGTAAACATCGTTTCCCGTTCCGCCGGTCATTATGTCCGCGCCAGCGCCACCGTCTAAGCGGTCATCGCCACCTAGACCAGACAGCGTTTGGGACCCGGCGGCACCTGTAATCAAGTTCGCAACCGCATTGCCCGTGCCTAACACGCCTTCGCCGCTGACCTCCAGATTCTCAAAATTGTCGGCTAGCGTGTGGTCAGATGATGTTGCGACCGTGTCCGTGCCTTCGTCGGCGAGCTCAACTGCAGTATCGCCCACGTCATCGATAATGTAGCGATCATCGCCCAACCCGCCCGTCAGCGTATCAGCACCAGCACCACCGTCGAGCACATCATCGCCCGCATTGCCGACAAGCTGGTTGGCACCTGCGTCGCCTGTGATTTGGTTTGCAAGCTCATTGCCGGTGCCGGTCAAATTATCGACAGCTTGGCCGTTCAGGGTCAGGTTTTCGACATTTGCACCAAGCGTGAAGCTGATGGATGCAGATACTGAATCTGTGCCTTCGCCCACGTTTTCAACTGCTGTATCGCCGATATTGTCTACGATGTAGGTGTCATCGCCTATACCGCCAGTCATGGCGTCAGCGCCTGCGCCGCCATTCAGGATGTCGTCGCCAGCTTCACCGCGTAGATCATCATCGCCGCCGGCGCCATTAAGGGTTTCCGCACCCGTGAAGCCGAAGATCACATTGGCGTCGTCATTGCCCGTTCCCGTCAGGCCTTCAGCCGAGAGCGTCAGTGCTTCGACATTGTCGCCAAGCGTAAAATCGACCAGCGTTTCAACGGAATCGAAGCCTTCGCCTGCAAGTTCTGTAACTGTGTCGCCTACGTTATCAACCCCATAGGCGTCGTCGCCAATGCCACCTGACATAGCGTCAGCGCCAGCACCGCCATTAAGGATTTCATTGCCACCAGCGCCGTTTAGCGTTTCGCTGCCGCCAGCGCCGGTAATCAAATTACCAAGTGCATTGCCAGTCCCCGTGAGGCCTTCGACAACAAGCGTGAGGTTTTCGATATTGTCGGTCAGTGTGAAATCAACAGACGCCTGGACTGCATCTGTACCCTCATCGAGAAGCTCAGTGGTCGTATCTCCAGCATTGTCGATGATATAGACGTCGTCTCCGCTACCGCCTGACATTGCGTCCGCGCCAGCGCCTCCATCCAAGGTGTCGTTGCCTGCACCACCGTTAAGGGTATCTGTGCCGTCGAGGCCAACAAGTTGGTCATCGCCAGCTTCGCCATTCAGTGTTTCTGCGCCAGTGTTACCCGTCAGGACGTTAGCAAGTTCATTGCCTGTACCGGTCAATCCCACAGCCAATGTCAGGTTCTCAACATTGCTTGTAAGGGTGAAATCGACCTCAGCCTCGACCCGGTCTGTGCCCTCGTTCAAAAGCTCACTAACGGCATCGCCGGAATCATCGACGAAATAGACATCATCACCTAGCCCGCCGGTGAGGGTATCAGCCCCAGTACCGCCGAACAGCTGATCGGCCCCATCGCCGCCTTGCAGATCATCACTGCCGCCTAGGCCTTGGAGGATGTCATCGCCGCCCAGCCCTTGGATGACATCATCAGCCCCGGACCCTGTAAGTGTCTCGCCGCCATTTGTCCCAACGATAGCGCCGCCTGAAGGGCGGATGAACTCTAGCGCCGCTGCAGCATCAATCAATCCGGCGCCAGTCGCAGCATCAATGCCGACATCGAAGCCCGCAGTGCGTGGGTCGTCCATATCAATCGCGGTTGCGGCGAGTGCTGCGTTGATTTCAGCCGGGGTCAGGTTTGGATTGAATTGAAGAAGCTGTGCGGCAACCGCCGCCACATTTGGCGCGGCTGCGGATGTGCCAAAGAAGTTCGGGTTGGAATCTGCGTCCGCGCCAGTATCGCTACCGAAGAAGGTATTGTTAGACCCATCAACGCCAACCAAATCAGGGCTGACGCGCTGTTCTGGTGTCGCCAAGCGCGCGCCGTTTGTGTCGAAAAAGATGTCCGTCCTGCCAACGGATGAGAAGCTTTCAAGCCGGGGAGGGCTGAGACCGAACTCAGGTGTTTGCCCAAAAAAGGCCGCACCGACGCTGATCGCATCGGCGGCATTAGAATGCCCGACGGCTGTGCTGCTCTGTGTATCAAATTCATTCACTGCAACGCCGCCGGAGCGATAAAGGACGTATTTGATGAAGTTGTCTGTCGCCTGGGCACCCTGGTTCGTGCGCACGATGGAAAGGTTGGCTTGAACGGCGCTGGCACCATTATTATCGATCTGGAAAATCTCGACAGGATCACCGCCGATAGTGCTGGAGGAGGCGGAAAGATTGGCGATGATGGCACCGGTATTGTCCGTCAGCAGGATGTCATAATCTTCAATAGCGCCACCGCTGCCTGCACTGATGGACGAAAATGGATTGTCCCACTGGAATCCCAGCGTAAAGCTGCCACCGGCCTGGAACGTCAAGGATTGTGTGGTGTCCACGCCAGCGCCTGCATCGAAGTCATGCAGAGTCCCGGTAACGCTGACATTGTTGTTATTCGTGTAAGTGATCGTCTGCCCGCTGTTCGAATACGTGGCCTCGTAGGAATTGTCAGATGAATTGCCAGCAGATGTGTAATAGGCGACGCCGTCTGCGACGGCCTGGTCAGCGGCTTGCGCGATCACGCCGTCTTGGAAGAATGGCTCGGCAAAATAGAAGATGTCGTCTGTGATGACATCTGCGCCAGCAGCCACAAGTTGGCCGATGCCATTGGCAAAATCAGCCTGGCCAAGAAATGCGGTACGGAACAAGAGATCCGCATTCGGTACGATATCATGCACAAGCTGCGCCATGGCCCTGCCTTCGTCGATACCGCCAGAGCCGAGGTCGAGCAGAACAGTGACATCGTTCGGCAGGTCTCCGGACGCGATATCAGCGGCTTCGCCACCCAAATTGTCATAGCTGTCAGACATGATGCCGATGGTGATGCCTGTGCCGTCTAGCCCATCACTGGCGCGGATCTGGTCGGCTTGCTGTGCGGCGTCGGCTTCATTCTCGACGCTGCCGACATTCGTGCGCGATTGGGCACCCCTTGCGAAGTTTAGGTTCTCAATGGCTGATGCGGCTTCGAGCGATGCAATGGGCATCAATCCGCTGACCATATTGCCCCAGGTCGACCCGCCTTCGAGGCCAAGCGCCTGCAAGTCAGCCAGCAAGCCTTCAATATCGCCGTTTATGGAAGCGGCATCTATGACGACCTTATCGCCAATAACGTTGAGTTTTGTGGCGTCAACGAAGTTAAGGCCGATGTTCGTAAAACCAGAACTGTCCGCTGGCGTTGCTGACGTTGAATTGAGCGTCGGTGCGTTTGCTGAAGGGATTGCCAGCTTTGCCAGGGCACCGCCCAATTTCGCGGCGGCCTCTGTAAAGCGCTCAGATTGCGTGGACATCCTGGTCTCCCGATTCAAACTGGTGCACGGCGATACCGTTCGAAATTCTAGGCTGAATGCTTAGAAGATATGCGCCTCAGTCAATTATTGCGTCACCATCGCCCACCCACGACACCCAACGCCTAGCACGACGAGGATTAAGCCTTCAATGCGAGAAGCTGACAAAACGCCCAATTAATGCCCGAATTTATGTACGTCGCCGGATCGCTTCGCGCCGAAAAATATATAAACCAGCGGCTGCAACGATAACTGCGCCGATAAAGGCGTTGATTGCAGGCATTTCCTGCCAGATGAAGAAGCCTAAGGCCGCTGTCCAGATCAGTTGCATGTAATCAAAGGGCGCGATGATGGTTGCAGGTGCCTTGGTATAGGCTGCGACCAGGCAATACTGCGCTGCGCCACCGATCAATCCGGTTCCGATCAACAGCATCCATTCTTGCGGCGTGGGCGTTTTCCACCCGAAGAAGCAGGCAAACCCAGCGACAATGGCGGACACAGCGGTGAAATAAACTGTAGTCCGAAGCGCTGGCTCGGTCGATCCCAGTTGACGCATTGCAATCGCTGCCAGCGCATAGAAAAACGCTGCACCCAACGCCACCAGGTAGGCGATATTCAGGCTTCCAAACCCAGCGCCAGACGGGCTTAGCATGATGATCACGCCGCCGAATCCCACGAGCGTCGCCGTCGCCCGTCGCCAGCCCACCAATTCCCCCAGCAATGGGGCGGAAAGCACGGTTAGAAACAGGGGCATGGTGAATTGGGTCGCAGCGGCATCCGCCAAGGGCATGCGGGTAATCGCCCAATAAATCATGCTCATAGAGATTAGCCCGGCAGCAATCCGGCCAACGTGACGGAATGGTCGATCCGTTTTCAGGACGCCCTTTGGCGCACGCATCAGTAGCGGTGCCAGGGGGATTAACCCAATTGCCATACGAAAGAAAACCACTTGCTGGGTCGGCATATCGCTGCCGAGTTCCTTGATCATCGCGAAGGACAGGCTAAAGCCGAATCCCGCAGCTAATGCAAAAAGCACCCCCTGCATAACGGCAGCGCGCGTGAGGTCGATGGACGGATGCGCAACGATACGCTTTGGCACAGACACAGGCATCGGCGTCATGCTCGCTTGGCAAGCGGCAGGGCGGCAAGTACCGTCCTTGGACCACTATTTTTGAATCGAGGTGATATCATGGCTGATCCGGTGCTTTTGGAGAAGGATGGCGCGGTTGCTGTCATAACGCTGAACCGCCCGGAGGTGCTCAACGCACTCTCCATGGAAATGTCTGAACTGCTTTGCGAAATCTGCTGGCAGGTAGAGGCCGATGAGAGTGTCCGCGCTGTGCTGGTAAAGGGCGCAGGCAAAGGATTCCAGGCGGGCGGGGACATCGCGTCATTCCATAAGGAAATTGACCGGATCGCCGTTCATGCCGGACGCATGATCGATACGTACCACGTGGCTGTCCGCACGTTGGTGCGGATGCCAAAGCCGGTTATCGGACAACTGCATGGGGCCGTCGCTGGAGCGGGGATGAGTTTGGCCATGAATTTGGACCTGGCCATCGCCGCTGAAGGCACAATGTTTACGCTGGCCTATGCCAATCTTGGCACAAGTCCAGATGGCGGCTCAACATTCTTCCTGCCACGCCTTGTGGGACGTCGCCGTGCGATGGAAATTGCGTTGCTCTCAAACCGGTTTGATGCTGCGAAGGCTCATGACCTTGGCCTGATCAATGATGTCGTTCCGGCCGCTGAAATTAGTGAGAAAGGCATGGCGCTCGCCCAAAAGCTTGCGTCCGGCCCAACGCTGGCGTTCGCCAGAACCAAAGAGCTGATTGATCAGTCATTTGAGAATGATTTGGCGACGCAGCTTGAGGCAGAGCGGGTAAATTTTGTCGCGTCCACCTATACAAATGACTTCAAGGAAGGCGTTCAAGCTTTTGTTGAGAAACGGAAACCGGAATTCAAGGGCGAATAATGGGTGCGCTTAAGGGGAAAACAGTATTCATTACCGGTGCCAGTCGCGGCATCGGCGCTGAGATAGCGAAACGGGCTGCGGAAGACGGTGCCAATGTCGTTCTCGCTGCAAAAACTGTAGAGCCGCACCCGAAACTACCGGGCACATTGCCTGAGGTCGCGGCTGATTGTGAGGCGGCTGGTGGCACGGCACTGCCTATTCGTATGGACCTGCGCCTGCCTGAAGCGATTGAGGCGGCGGCGGAAGCGGCAGTCGAGCGGTTCGGCGGGATCGATATCCTGGTGAATAACGCGAGCGTTCAAACGTTCAGCAAAACACCAGACACAACGCCCAAGCAGTTTGACCTTCTATTCGATATCAATGCGCGCGGCACATTCTTGATGACCCAAGCTTGCTTGCCATATCTGCGCAGGGCCGAAAACCCGCATATTTTGACCATCGCATCGCCCATAAACCTGGACCCACGCTGGTTCGGGGAGCGCTTGCCCCGCACGATCTCCAAATACGCGATGTCGATGATGGTGATGGGTTGGGCGGATGAGTTCCGCGAGGCTGGCATAGCCTCCACCGGTCTTTGGCCGCGTCATGCCGTGGCGACGATGGCCGTTAAGGTCTTCAACCCAGAAACGTATGAAGGCTGCCGTGACCCGCGGATTATGGCTGATGCTGCACACTGGATCACAACACAGCCAGCCATGGATGTTACGGGGCGCTTCTTCCTTGATGATGAAGCGCTGACGGAACGTGGGCTGCCCCAAAGTGAGATCGATCGGTATTGGATGCACCCAACGAAACGCTCACGCACGTCCAGCTTCCTGGACTATGACGCACGCAATCCTGCTGGAGAGAGTTGATGAGCGAGACCAAAGGCAGCGCTGAGCTTGAAGCAACGGCGGTTACGTCTGTCCGCGCAGCGCACGCAATCGATGAGGGGCGGTTGAAAGAATATTTGAAAGGCGTTCTGCCTGATGCCAGTGGCGAAATGCGCCTTTCACAGTTCGCTTATGGCCAGTCCAATCCCACATATGTGGTGGCGTTTGATGACGCCGAATATGTCCTGCGCAAGCAGCCGCCGGGTGAGCTTCTGCCATCTGCACATGCGGTCGACCGGGAATATCGGGTGCAGAAGGCGCTACATGGTGCCGGGTACCCTGTCGCCGAGCAGCATCATTTCTGTGAAGACCGGGCGATTGTTGGAACCCCATTCTATGTGATGGAACGGATGGCGGGGCGTGTTTTCAAGGATACCAGCTTGCCGGGCTGTACGCCTGAACATCGCCAGGAAATGTATCGAAGTGTGGCGGAAACGCTGGCGCGATTGCACACTGTTGACCATGCCGCCATCGGCTTAGAAGACTTCGGCAGGCCGGGCGATTGGTACCAGCGCCAACTCCGCCGTTGGTCTAGGAATTTCGCTGAAACGGCCACGCAATCCATTCCAGCAATGGATAAGCTTGGCGAATGGCTGCAGGAGAACATGCCGGAGGATGACGAAACCCGAATTGCCCATGGCGATTACCGCATGGGTAATGTCATGTTTCATCCAACAGAACCACGTATCGTCGCGGTATTTGATTGGGAAATCTCGACGCTCGGCCATCCGCTTGGTGATCTGGCTTACTGCGCCATTTTGTACGGCACGACGCCTGAGCAGTTTTATGGGCTAGAGAACCTGGACCGGTCAGCGCTTGGCATTCCGTCATTCGATGAGTTCAATTCTGTGTACTGCAAAGCTGCTGGGCGCGCATCCGGGTTAACGGCGGCGCATATGGCCCATGCTTTTTATCGGTTCGCTGCCATTCTGGACGGGGTGAGGGCGCGCGGATTGGCAGGCAATGCTGCATCGTCTGACGCGGCTGATGTTGGCTTGATAGCGCCGGACGTTGCCGCGCGTGGTCTCAAATATGCGATGGAAGGTCTACCCGAATGAGTGACGCTGCCCCGCCTTTACCATCCATGCCGCCGCTTGCTGGGGTATCGCTGGCGACGGTTCCAACGGCTATCGGCTATGCGGGCCGGGATGACATTCTGATGGCGTCCTTTGCGCCCGGAACGGTTGCTGCCGGCGTATTGACCCAAAACAGTGCCGCCGCCGCACCTGTGCTCTGGACGCGCCAGCGGTTGGCGAATGCGGATGCGCCCGCAGCGCTGCTCATTAATGCTGGGAATGCGAATTGCTACACAGGGCAGGCGGGTCATCGGATCGTGAAGGATGCCGCTGCGCGCGCGGCTGTCCGTCTGGATGCAAATCCTGAGAATATCTACATCTGCTCTACAGGCCGGATTGGTCAGCAAGTGCCGCCACAGGCCATGCTGGATGCGATAGATACATTGGCCGACCAACGCGGTGACGATAATTGGCATGCGGCTGCAAGGGCCATCATGACAACGGATCGCTGGCCAAAGGCCGCCGTTGTGAAGGTCAAAACCAGCGATGGAACGGCCACGCTCTATGGCTTGGCAAAGGGCACCAGCATGCTGGCGCCGAATATGGCCACCACAATCAACGCCGTATTCACCGATGCAAAGATTTCACGGGCGGACCTGCAGGCTGCATTGGATGCTGCAGTTGTCACGACCTACAACAGCATCTCTGTGGATGAGACGACCTCCACCAATGACAGCTTGCTGGTCTTTGCGACAGGAGCCGGAGCAACTGTTTCCAAGGATGACTTGGGCGCATTTCAAGCTGCACTGATGGACCTTTTGCATCAAATGGCGCAGGCGCTCTTGGCGGATGCGCGAAAAGACGGTCGCTTGGTTGAGTGCCGGGTTGTTGGCGCTGAAACAGATGCAGCAGCGCGCAATATCGCCCGGTCGATTTCGCGATCATTGTTGCTGCGACGCGTTCTGGCGACTGGTCAGCTCTTTGCGGCGGATCAGTCCAGCGCCGGGCGCATCTTGGCAGCGGCAGGCACGTCGCTGGAGGCGATGGCGCGCGAGAGGCTGACTATTCGTGTGGGCGGGGCCATAGTGTTGCGCGATGGAGAGGTGATCGCCCACCCAGGTGACGCTGCCAGGAACGGGTTCGCCGGAGACCGGGTTGAGATCGTGTTCAACGCCGCGGTCGGAAAAGGGATTGGGACGGTATGGACAGTCGTTCCGCCCGCAACCTGAGCAACACGATTTAAGGACTGCCGCCATGCCCCATGACGCCGGAATCTATGCGCTACACAGCTTTCTCGCACAGCCTGTAGGCTGGGAGGCAGTGGCGGAGGCGGTAGATGATGCTGGCAGGAAGGCGGTAACAGCAGCCGGTGGCGCAGTCTATGGTGCATGGCGTAGCCAGATTGGGCGGCCGCGTGATCTTGTGACGGTGATCACTCGCTGGAATGATCTTCCAAGTGCCATTAGTGCAGAGCATGTCCTTGCTGATGCGCTACCAACTCTGCGGCAGGCGCACACGGTCGTGATGACCCCAACGCTTCGCCCATTAACGGCTGAGCCGCCAATACGCCAGGGCAATTTTGCCTTCCGATCTTTCACGTTACCAGAAACCAATCTGGGTGAGTTCCTTGAACTCTGCGCAGGCGCATGGCCGGGCTTTGAAAGCGCTTATGACAGCCAGATCATTGGCATGTGGCGCCATCAAGGTGGTTTGGAGGGGGAGGTGAAATGCTTGTTGCTGACCCGCCGCCCGAATTTGGCGATGTGGGAGCGCTCCAAGATACCGGAAAATCCGGAGGAGGCCGAAGTCCGCCGAAAGCTCAGCCGCCGCTATGATCTCTGCACGGACACCGATGTATTCACGACAACCCTGCTGACAGCCAAAGATACGCAAGATAAGGCCCGCTGGACCTGATCGGCCTCACAAGCGATCATGTCTATGGAATTGCAGATGGAGAACGCCCAGATGTCTGACTATCAAACCATCACTGTCGAGCCAGTAACGCCACGGATTGGTGCCATGATTTCGGGCGTACAATTGAGCGGTGATCTTGGCAACCAGCAGTTCCAGGAAATTCACGATGCACTTATGCGTCATGAGGTGATCTTCTTTCGTGACCAGCACATGACATTGGAGCAGCACAAGGCATTTGGCGCACTCTTCGGGCAGCTTGATGTGCATCCGGGCTCACCAGGGCCTGAAGGTCACCCGGAGATATTGGTCATTCATGCGGATGAAAGTTCAAACCACGTGGCGGGCGATAGCTGGCATTCAGATGTCTCTTGCATCGCAGAACCGCCAATGGGTTCTATCCTGCACTTGAACACCATCCCCAAAAGCGGCGGGGGTGATACGCTGTTTGCAAGTGCGGGTGCAGCCTATGACGCGCTGTCCGATACGCTGAAAGCCTTTCTAGAGCCGCTTACGGCGATCCATGCCGGGGAGCAGGTGTATCGTGGGCGCTATAAGCACCAGGGGATTGATGACAGCGGGAAGACTTATCCGGAATCAGAGCACCCAGTCGTTCGCACGCATCCGGTGTCTGGCCGGAAGTCGCTTTACGTGAATGAGACGTTCACGACGCGAATTCCGCAGCTGGCGCAGAAGGAAAGCGACGCAATCCTGAAATTGCTTTGCGATCACATCAAGCTGCCCCAATTTCAGGTGCGCTTTAAGTGGCAGGAAAATTCAGTTGCCTTCTGGGACAACCGATCCGTCCAGCATCACGCGATGTGGGATTACTTCCCTGAAGTCCGGTCTGGCTACCGGGTAACGGTCAAGGGCGATAAGCCGATCTAAATCCGATACACGCGGGTCGCTGTGTCGTGGTAAAGCGCTGCTTTTTCAGCGTCTGAATAGTCTGCCGTCAGGCGCTTGAATGCGTTCCAACAGGTATTGTACGTGCCAGCGATCATATCGACCGGGAAATTGCTCTCGAACATGCAGCGGTCGACACCGAACAGGCCGATTGTTGTCTCGAAATAGCGGCGCGTGCGCTCCATCAATTCTTGGCTGGTTGGCGGCTTGGGAAGATCTTCCCAATGGTGGCCATTCACTTCCATAACGAGGCCGCCAAGTTTCGCCGTGACATTTGGGCATTCTGCGAGCGCCGTCACGCTTTTCCGCCAAGCCTCAAAAACCTCATCTTCCTTGCCTGCATAAGGTCCAATGCCAAGCGGGCCGCCAAAGTGGTCAAGGATAATAGTGGTATCAGGAAAGGCCTTAGCCAAGTCTGTCAGATGCGGAATTTGCGGGTGATAGCACCAGCCTTCGAACGTAAGGTTCCTGGGTGCCAGATGTTTGAACCCCGCCCGGAACCCAGCATCGCCATAGAGATTAGGCGGCGGATTGGTTCGGGCGTTAGGCACATCCGGGCTCGCATCATATGTAGCACCGCAGCGAATGCCGCGGAACCGACCGTTACCAGCAAGCAATTGGGCGTCCAGCACTTCACCGGCAATCGTGTCGCCCTCTTGCAGTGGTGCGGTGCCGATAATCCCGGTGGAGATACGGCAGTCGCCATATTTGCCGGTCGCACTCATGGCGGCGATGCCGTTCACAAATTCAGTCTCGCCAATGCACTTCATATGCTCCGGGCCATCCGCCCGATACATGGACCCGCATTCGATAAAGACAGTCGATACGATATTGTGGCCAGATGTTACGTCACGCACGATTTCTGGCAGCAGATAATCAGGCTCAACAAACCGGCCTGGATGCATGTGCCAGAGGTGGTGATGTGGATCACAAATTTTAAGGTCCGGCTCCAGCGTTTCTTCTGTATGCAGGGCCAGCCATGCATCCGTATGGGCCATGTCATCTATCCTCGTTCAATATTGTTCGTGCTTAGGGGCCTGAAGATCAGGGCAGGGTATCCGCCCGCTCATAGCGCCGCCATGCGCTCATCTGAATGGCAGAAGTCTTACAATGGACCACGACCGGCTTTGTCTGAACGGCGAATGCAGCAGCAATCCCATCCGCGACTTCTGACTCATCGCTAATTGTGATGCCTTCAGCGCCGAATGTACGCGCCCATGCGGCGAAGTCTGGGTTGGTCAGGCGTGTGCCGTCCATAATTGCCCGTTCGGGATAGCGAACGTAGGAATGCATGCCGATGGTGCCATACATCGCATTGTCGGAGATGATGATGATCGGCGCTGCGCCATACTGCATGGCGGTGGCTATTTCATTGCCCATCATCAGCGCGCCACCATCACCCATGAACGCAACGACCTGTTTGCCAGGGCGACGCATGGCTGCTGCCACGGCCATTGGCATGCCAGAGCCCATGGCACCCACGACGGAGGCGAGGAACACTTGGGTCTGCTTGAAGCCAATATAGCGGTGCAGGAAGCTACCAAAGTTGCCAGCGTCGGATGTGACCGTGGCGTCATCTGCCAGGTGCTTATCGACCTCGCAGACAATGGCGGCAAAGTTCACGCCGTCCGTTGTCGGTTCCCATTCTTTTGCCAATAGGTCCCGGTGGATCTTGTGCAACCCATCAATCCAATCTTGGCGACGGGCGGAGTCAGAAGGCGCGCCGCGTTCCAGCAGGCATTTGATAGTTTCGTGCGGGCTTGCTGGAATGCCTAGATCAGGCCGCCAAACCCGGCCGACCTCGTTCGGGTCAGGCCATACGTGGACCAGCGGCAATTGCGGTTCAGGTGCTGTTGGGAAGCTATAGGACTGGCTGACGGTATCCGTCATCCGCTCACCAAGCGCGATCATTAAATCGGCGCGCTTCATTTCATCCATTAGGGCAGGCGGCACGCGAATGCCCATATAGCCACCATAGTTTGGATGGTTCGCATCAAAGAGTTGCGGGCGACGGTGGGTCGGGCTGATCGGCAGGACCCATGTTTCAGCAAGTGTGTTTAGATCACTGAATACGGAGGGATCGCGAATAGCATCCGCCATTAATCCGCCGCCAACGAGGACCAGCGGACGTTCAGCTTTGTTGATCATCTCCATCAGGCGATCAACGTCCTGGCTGCGCGGGGCAGCGGCCACATGGGGGCGGGGTGCGTCTACAGGAACGTCCGTCGTGTCATCAAAAATGTCTTCAGGCAGCACAACGGCGACGGGGCCGGGGGTGCCGCTTTCAGCCAAATGGAAGGCGCGGGCCATGGCCTCTGCTGCCATCTCTGGCTCATTCACTTCAATCACTTGCTTGGTAATATCGCCGAGCAAAACGGAATAGTTTTGTTCCTGCAAAGCCAGGCGGCCGAAGTCTTTCCGCTCGACCTGGCCGACGATCATCACCATCGGCGTTGCATCGTGGTAGGCGGAATGGACGGCGACAAGGCCGTTCGCTAGGCCCGGACCACGGGAGACCATGACGACGCCGGCCCGGTCTCGCAGCCGTCCATCAGCAGCGGCCATAAAGGCAGCACCCGCTTCATGGCGGCAAACGACAACGCGCATGGAATTGCGTTCGACCATAGTGGATGTCAGGCCGATATAGCTTTCGCCAGGGACACAATAAACCTGATCAACGTCATGAGCCTCTAGGCTCTCAACGATAAGGCGGGCGACAGTTTTGGACATGGGAACGCGCTTTCAAGTGTTTCGCTGCTGGCAACACGGTATCGGCCTAGGGCGCACTTGAAAAGCAGATGGTGCTAGCGACCCAATTTGCGGACAGCGGCTGGGTATTTCGCAAGCAGGCCCGCCCACTGTTCCGCTAGGCCAGCATTGCCGGACTGCAAGGTGATCTGTCGCCATTCCAGTGCAGCGACATCAAGCGCTGTCTTGGCTGACATGCTGCCGCGCAGCGCGCGTTGCAGGTTTTCGCGCAAGACATCAATGTAGAAATCATGCCCGGAGACGTAAAAATCAGGAATGCAATTTTCCATGCTGCTGCGATGGACATCTAGGAATGGGCGCCCGTATGCACGGATAATCGCTGGATCATCATAGTGGTTGTCTAGGAATGGATCGAAGAACCCGTCTGGCTCACGGATTGCTACTGCTGAGGCATCGGGTGAGACTGCATAGCAGCAGAATAGGTATGCCAGTTCCGGGACTGTTGTTTGACGGGCGACCGTATAATTCCAACCCCAATTGAAATAGGGGGCTGGTTGAACTGCGCCATTCGCCACCCCGCCAGGCGTTGGGCCAAATACAAGATCATCGCGGATGGGAGAATTCGGTTGATTGAAGTATTTCTGCGACCCACCCCAACCAATGTTGCAGTAGATTTCACCCTCTGCAAACGCTTTCCAGTTCTCAAACAGGCCGTTCGTTCTGGCACCTGGGTAAAGATAAGCTGTGCTTGCTATCAATGATTCAAGGGCAGCAATTCCGGCTGGTGAATTGATGCTGGGATTGAAATTTGCATCGACGGGTTGCCCGCCATTGGCATGAAGCCTGATCCACCACTCCCAAACCAAATAGTTAGCGTTCCGGAACAACGCTCCGCCATAGCGACCGTCTGCTGGCTTATGGAAGAAGCGCATTTGCTGATCGAGCTCTGTCCATGTTTGGGGAACAGCCAGGTCATCGCCGGTTAGAGCTTTGTAGGCAGTTTGATTATCGTCGTTCTCTAGCCAACTGCGGCGGTAAAACATCACGTAGACGTCCCCATCCGTCTGGAATCCGTAGCGCTTCCCTAGAAATGAGTCACCGTGGTCATACAGGCTTGAGTGGGACCCGAGCGCATTGCCGTATTCTGCATCCAGCTTGTCCAGCGGTAACAGGGCGCCTGATTCTACTAAGTCTGGGATGCCAAATGTTGCTGGTAAGGCGATATCAAAATTGTCAGCATCGGTGAGTTGGTCTGACAAGATTTTGACGTTAACCAGGTCAACATCTGCAAAGACGAAATCAATCGTAACATTGGTCGCTTTTGAAAATGCGCTCGCGACGGGGGCCACATTCGCTTCACAGCCCCGTGGCAACAGAATACGCAGCTTTTGGCCATTCTTCTTGCCGAGAGCATTTGCGGCTCGCAAAATTGGGTCAGCTTGGGTTGCGGCAAACGATGGAAGCGTAGGGGCCAAAGTTGTGCCCGCACCGATTGCGAGCGTTTTGATGGCCGAGCGACGTGTCAACATTAGAGCGGATTGAGCGGCAATTGAATCATTAGGGATTCCGTTTGGCGTTATTTTGTGATTCATCATGAGGGCTGGTGAAGGAGGCCAGCCTGCATGGCCAAAGCCCTCTCTGTCGATCTTCGCCGTCGCGTCGTAGATG
>CALLKY010000003.1 GCA_938083135.1 uncultured Alphaproteobacteria bacterium
AATGGATCGCTATAGCCACCATCACCGCCGTTTTTGGCCACACCTCACCCAATGAACCAAGCTGGAGGCACAAAATGCTTGAAAGCGCTGATTTGGCTCGGCTACCATCGGACAGGAGCCGCAAATGGGAAATCCCCGATAAAGGTCGCCATTGCCGAGGGCTGACTGGGCTTCAGAACGACAGCGCTCGAATGCCTCGGCAAGTTCATCAGCGCTGAAGGCAGGCCGCATACCACGCCCACCGCCGCCCGCAACGGCTTTGACCATCACAGCACCTTTGGGGCCTAGATCAGAAAGGAAAGCGGTTGCCTCCTCCAGCGTTGTTGGCGCAGATGTGCCGGGGAGGGTCGGAATTCCTACCTCTGCTGCTCGCTTGCGCGCGGCATGCTTGTCACCAAAAAGCGCCAGCGTTTCCGGGCGTGGGCCGATGAAAGTTAAGCCCGCTTTCGCGCAAGCCTCTGCGAAGGCCGCGTTTTCCGAGAGGAAGCCATAGCCTGGATCGATCGCTGTAGCGCCTGCATCAAGCGCAGCGGCGATGATGGCGTCACCATCCAAATATGCAGCAACACCGCGACCCGGCAGGATGCGCGCCTCATCAGCCTTCTGCGTGTGGAGGCTTGAGGCGTCGTTGGCTGGATATACTGCGACGGTTTTTAGATTCAGCTCCGCAGCAGCTCGGCAGATGCGCACTGCGATCTCGCCACGGTTTGCGACCAGTAGTTTGCCGGTGATCATCTGCAATCCTGTCCTGAAAGCCTGCCTCGCCAAAGCGAGTACGGAAAATGTTGGACAAGGGTATCTGGCGCTTCACGATTGGCCAAGCTGGCGCACAGAAAGCAAAGCCTGCATTCAAACCAACAACGGCGGAGCCCCGTTCAGGATTCCGCCGTTGCACAAGCTAGCAAGACATTGTGGGTCAGAGGGGCGTTATGCGCCCCAGCCGCTCACGGCTTTAACTTCACAGAAGTCTTCCAGGCCCCACATGCCGCCTTCGCGCCCGTTGCCGGATGCTTTGACGCCGCCGAATGGCGCGCCAGCGCCGCGTGGCTGGCCGTTCATTTCGACCATGCCTGAACGCAGTTCCATAGCCACGCGGCTGCGACGTGCATCGTCACCGCTTTGGACATAGCTGGTCAGGCCATAAGGTGTGTCATTAGCAATGGCGATCGCTTCCTCTTCCGTATCGAATGGAATGATGGATAGAACCGGGCCGAAGATTTCTTCCCGGGCGATGGTCATGTCATTGTTCACATCTGCGAACACTGTCGGACGGCAGAAGAAGCCACGGTTCAGGCCGTCTGGACGCCCGACACCGCCAGCAATCAACCGCGCGCCTTCATCAATCCCAACTTGGATCAGGTTCTGGATTTTTTCGAACTGGGCACCGCTGACGGCTGGTCCCATGTGGCGACCGTTGGACCCGGCAGGGCCAACTTCCAGGGCCTGCGCAGCGGCTGCTGCTGCTTCTACGGACTGGTCATAGATTTCGCGCTGTACCAGCATCCGTGTCGGGGCGTTGCAGGATTGTCCGGTGTTGTTGAAGCAGTGCATGGCACCACGGCGAACGGCTTTTTCATCGGCATCGGCAAACACGATATTGGCACCTTTGCCGCCAAGCTCCAGGTGAACTCGCTTCAGTGTTTCAGCTGCATTCTTAGAGATCAAACGGCCAGCACGGGTTGAGCCAGTGAAGGACACCATGTCGATGTCCGGGTGGCCAGATAGCTGCGTACCGACACCCGGTCCATCGCCGTTCACGAGGTTGAAGACGCCAGCAGGAACGCCAGCCTCATCCAGAATTTCAGCGAAGATCAATGCATTCATCGGCGCGATTTCAGATGGCTTCAGCACCATTGTGCAACCGGTCAGCAGGGCAGGGATGACCTTCAGCGTGATTTGGTTCATCGGCCAGTTCCACGGGGTGATCATGGCAATGACGCCCGCCGGATCCATGACGATGCGGTCATTCGGAGCGTGATCACCAAGCGGGCGCACAAACTCAAAATTCTCAGCGGCTTTGATGAAATTGGTGATGTGGCCAAGGCCAGCCGGCGCTTGTTGTTGTTTGGCCATGTCGATGGGCGCGCCCATTTCTTGGCTGATCGCGGCGGCCATATCATCCATGCGGCTTTTGTAGATTTCGCGGATTTTCTTCACCAGCGCGAGGCGTTCAGCAGGCGGGGTCTTAGACCAAGCCGGGAAGGCGCGTTTGGCGGCAGCGACCGCTGCATTGGTGTCAGCTTCGCCACCAAGCGAGATGGTCGCAAATGCGTCCTCGGTTGAAGGGTCGATGACCTCCAGCGCTGTGCCTTGTTGCGGGGCGACCCATTTGCCGTCGATGTAGAAGTCAGTTTTGTTGATCATGATATGTCCTGTCCCTGTTGAGTGGGTCTGAAATGCGTCCGTCACCTTCATATGTAAGGTGATTGCGTGGTGATTTTAAGCGCGGCATCGCGTCCCTGCTGACATGCTTGATTATGTGGCGGTTTGGCTGTGACGCAAGCAATCTCAGTTGGCGCGCCAGACGACTGGAAACAGGTCGCTATCCAAAGGCGCGCCGCTTGGAATGCCGGGGTCGCGCAGCATACGCTGAAGGTTTGGGCGCGGATTATACGTCACGTCATCGCCAGCCCAGCGTTGGACGTAGGCGCGCCGACGCTGATCATTGCTGGCATTGCCAGGTGCGCCATGCAGCGTTAACGCGTGATGGAGGGTGCAATCGCCGGGTTCCATGGTGAATTGGGCGATATCATGCTTGTCCCGTTCGGCATCAATATCTGGCACTTCGGGCAAGTCCTCAGTGTATTTTTGATTGGGATCGAAGGAGACGGCAAGGAAGCGTTTGCCCCAGCGGTGTGAGCCTTTGATGTATTCAACCGCCCCTGTTTCAGGTGTGACCGGATCGAGTGCTACCCAAAGTGTGGAAATTTGGTCGCCTGCGACGGGCCAGTAGGTTCCATCGTGATGCCAGAGCGTGCGCGTCGACGTGCCTGGCTCTTTGACCAGTATCTGATCAAAGATCACATTGATCTTGTTCGCACCCATTAGCGTTCCCGCAATCTCCGCACCGGGTGAATCGAACACGGCGCGTTTGAAGCCATCAATATGATGCCAAATAAACGTGTCGCTGAAGAAATTGCCCGTCGCCCCATCTTCGTTGATGCTTTTGACGAGGCCGGACGGATTGGCCTTATCGGCCTCAATAGAATCACGCAGCAACGTGATCCACTCCGCATCAAACAGCCCTCTCAGGCACACGATGCCGTCCCGCTGATAGGTCTCAATTTCTTCGGCAGTGATGGCGCGAGGTAGGGGACTCGGCATGGATCACTTATCCTTTGGAGATTGGGTTCCGGGATTGAGATTAACGCTGTGAAGTAGAGGCGTCGATGCAGCTTTGTTTGCTGCTAAACCTCCCGTTCGTGTCTATATCTACCTCACGCAAAGCACAGTGGAATTCTGCTGTTAGAAACCGTTGAGAATCGCCAGATTACGTGCACAAATACGATCTGAGAATCTTTCTGTTTTTCTACGCCAAATCTCGAATCAGTCCATATTTTTACTGTTGATGGATGGGGCTAAACATTTGGGCAGAATTTAAGCGGTTATAATTTGAATTGTTTTGTTTTAGGCTTTCATATCCACACATCCGCAGCTCGAAAGCTCAAATCCATGGCCGATGCCCTCAAAAAGGCGCTCGAAACGAATTACAATGCAATCGGATCAGCAATGATCGAAAAGCTCTACAGTGAGAATTTCCTCTCGCTGAGTGGAGCTGACGGAACGGATCGGCTGGTTGCTGCAAGTGAAACAGAGCAGGGTGCGCATGTGTTGGATATTGGCTGCGGGTTAGGCGGTCCAGCAATGCGGATCGCAAGCAAGCATGGCCGTAAGGTGACGGGCGTTGACTTGGTCGCCACCAATGTAACGACGGCCCGCGCACGGGTCTTGGAAGCTGGGTTGTCAGACCAGGTTCAGATTATGGAAGGCGATGCGACAGCGCTGCCGTTCGCGGAAGGAACCTTCGACGCTGTATTTAGCCAGGATGCGCTTTGCCATGTTCCCGACAAGGGCGCTGCACTTGAGGAAGCAGCGCGGGTTGTTGTGCAGAATGGTGCGATCGGCCTCACCGACTGGGTGGAGACTGATAAGATGACGGAAACGCGGCGGGCGGCCGTTCTGGATGCATTGTCAGCCCCTAACCTTCAAACCCAAGCTGGATATGAGCAAACCATGGAGAGCCACGGCATGCAGGTGGCTGTGAGCGAGGATATCAGCAACGTCTTCGCTGCATTCTACGATGGCGTGATGGTGCGTTTAAAGAAGATGGAAGCCGAGATTTCAGAACGCTTCAGTCCCCGTGTTTTTGCGATCATGATGCAGAAGAATGGCGTGTTCCAGACCGCCTTCGCTGAAGGCAGCCTGGGCGGCGCTTTGATCGTTGGGCATCGTAAATAGGGCGGGCCAAGCTTTAAATCCCTATGCGCTGCGTTATCGGGTAAGCTCTGAGCAACAAGGGAAAGGACGATGCTATGCTGCCGCTCCTTAGAACCCGATACGCGTTCCGCTTCTTCGTTGTCTGCGTCATCCTGGTTTGCGCCTATTGCACCTATTACGCAGGGCTAGCGTTTCTTTATACGGTCCTAGCGCTGGGGGGCATCACGGCACTCTTGATGATCGCGCGGAAGTACAATCTTATATCGGGCAGGCGGGTGTATGATTTCGACTTGCCAGAAGATAAATAGCCTCAACATACTGATGTAGTCCGGCGGCTCATTATTTCGAAATGCTCCGGGCAGTGCGCTGGATACCTGCAGCGCATGGCACAACGCCCACTGTTGAGGACTACTGCTATGTCGAGACCTATTCGCCGTGTCGTAACCGGCCATGACGCAAATGGCGTCGCCACTGTCATCATGGATTCAGACGCGCCCTGCATCCTTAGCCGCCCAAACCGCCCCGGCGTTACGCTCACAAACCTGTGGCAGAACGGTAAAACGCCAGCAGCTATGGAGCGCCATGACGATCCGGTCGACGGGCCATTGATGCTACAGCCGCCAAAAAACGGCTCCGTCTTCCGCATTGTGCAATTCGACCCTGAGAACCCGGAAGAATTGGCTAAGCTCGATGGCAAGTCTGCCTTCGCTGAGATGGGGGCTGGAGACAATGTCGTCGAAAATGCGAGGCATCCCTTCATGCATCGCACGGACTCACTTGATTATTCCGTGATCTTGACGGGCGAGATCTACATGATGATGGATGACGAGGAATATCTGCTGAAAGCCGGCGATACCGTTGTTCAGCAAGGTACCAACCATGCCTGGTCCAACCGCGGCACAGAACCTTGCCAGATCGCCTTTATCCTGACCGATGCTGTAAAATAGGTGCGGCTGTGGTTGGATAACTGCAATTGCCATGATCGGCAGACCGGTGTTTGATAGGGGCCTAGCCAATAGCGCGGGTGCCGGGTTTGCTCCTGCGCGCTATGGCATTCTGTAATCTGCGAGAGGTTTTGAGCGGACAATGGCTGTATCTGGAACGAAAGACGCACCAGCGCGCAAGAATGATCCGAACAAGATGGCGGCGCGGGTCGCGTTTGATCCGACGGTGCCCAGCGATAAACCGCAGGAATATTACGACACGATCAAGCAAAGGTTCGCCGAGGAGCGTGATGTTCGGCTGAAGCACCGTCCGGAGGGCCTAAGTCAATATACGTCGGAACTCGAAGGCGATTTGGCTAAGTACGAGGTCGATCCTTACGCCGAGGAACAGACTGAACGTGAGCCGATCACTGATCACGTGGAGTGCCTGTTTATCGGCGGCGGTTTTTCCGCCTTGTTGACGGCGGCACGCTTGCGCGAACGCGGCGTTGAGAGCATCCGTATTGTCGAGCGTGGCAGCGATGTGGGCGGAACGTGGTACTGGAACCGGTATCCAGGTGCTGCGTGCGATGTCTCTGCTTATGACTATCTGCCATTGCTCGATGAATTGGGTTACGTGCCGAACAGCTTCTTTGCGAAGGGGCCAGAAATTTACGCGCACTGCCAAGCGATCGCCAAGAAATATGATCTATATGACCTAGCGGTTTTTCAAACCACGGTCACCGCGACCCATTGGGATGAGAAAGAGAAGATTTGGCGCCTCGAAACAGATAGAGGCGACAAGCTGACGGCACGCTTTGTCATTGTTGCTAATGGCACACTCGCAAAGCCGAAGCTGTCGCGCATCAAGGGCATGGAGACGTTTGAAGGTCATTCCTTCCACAGCTCCCGCTTTGATTATGATTATTGCGGCGGCGATCTCTCCAATCTCAAAGATAAGGTCGTTGGCGTTATCGGCACCGGTGCATCGGCGGTCCAGATCATTCCCCGTGTTGGAAAGGCGGCGAAGGAGCTTTACGTATTCCAACGCACGCCATCTGCCATCGATATCCGGGACGATATTCCGACAGACCCGGACTGGGCAGCTTCCCTCAAGCCCGGATGGCAGGTTGAACGGCTCAAGCGCCACGTGCTCAATACAAAGGCAGATCCTGAGAAACGTCGGGAGATTGAGAAACTGCCGCGGGAGGAGCGCATCAAGCGTTACGAGAACCAGAACATTGAACACCAGATGCGGATCCATGCCCGCGTTGATTCAATCGTTGAAGACAAAGCGACCGCTGAAGCGCTGAAGCCCTGGTATATGCATCGCTGTAAGCGCCCATGCTACGACGACGAATATCTGCCAGCATTCAACCGACCCAATGTCCACCTAGTGGATACCAAAGGGCAGGGCGTCACAGAAATCAACAAGCGTGGCGTGGTGTTTGAAGGTAAGGAATATCCCGTTGATGTACTGATCTACGCCACCGGGTTCGAGGTGCAGGTCACGGGCATCTATAATGATATTCGCGGCGAGAATAATCTGGAATTGAACGAGAAATATTCTGAAGGCATGCGAACGGTTTTCGGCGTGCATTCAGCGGGTTACCCGAACATGTTCATCATGGGTGGGTACCAGGCATCATTCCAGTTCAACGTGACTTTCATGTTGCAGACCCAAGGCTTCCACATTGCGGAGTGCATTAAATACACCCGCGAAAATGGCCACACGACCATCGACGCTAAGCCGGAAACGGAACAATGGTGGGTCGATGAAGTCATCAAGTTCCGTGGCACCACGGATCGCAATAAGGAATGCACGCCTGGCTATTATAACTTTGAAGGCCAGGAAAACCGGCGGCAGGATGGCAACTACAACGGCGGCATGTACCAATATGCCGAGCACCTCCAAACCGCCAAAGACAAGTTGCCAGAGTATTTTAAGTTCGATTGACCGGCTTGATGACAGCCTCGCCATAAGCGGCGAGGCTGTCTTCTAAGCCTTTGCCGAACGCTGATAACGGCAAGGCAATACGATCAACGCCAGCCGTTGCGCTGGCAGCGATTGCGGCGTGTGGATCTTTGCCGGAGCCGGGTAAGGCGTCTGGGCAGCCGGTCATAACTTCAATTTCTGCCGGATTACGCCCAATTGCCCTGGCCTCATCGCGGAGCGCCTGAATGACGCCGGATGGATCGAGACCAGCGCCTGTCGCTGGAAAGAAGCCGTTGCCATAACGCGCGGCCCGGCGAATTGCCGATTTGGAGTGGCCGCCCACGATGATCGGCACCTGTCCATGTTTGGGTTTTGGGTTACAGCTCATGCCTTTGAAGTTCACGAATTCCCCTTCATAGCTAGCATCATCACTGGCCCAGAGGGCGCGCATGGCCTCAAGATATTCGTCTGTGCGCCGTCCCCGTCGTTCAAACGGCACACCGAGCGCATCGAACTCCTCTCGTAGCCAGCCAACGCCAATGCCGAGTTCCAAGCGTCCGCCCGTCAAATGATCAATCGTCGCCAACTGCTTCGCGAGCACCAGGGGATTGCGCTGGGGCAGCACAAGAACGCCCGTAATCAACCGCAGATTAGACGTGACCGCGCCCACATATGTCAGCCAGCTCAGCGGGTCCGGCCATGGCATATCGATGCCGCCGGGCAAGCGACCGGTCTCATTATACGGATAGGGGGTGGAATAATCCGTTGGCACAACGACATGCTCAACGGCGATAACGGATTCAAACCCAGCCGCTTCCGCAGCCAGAACAAGTCGCTTGGCATCTTCAGGGTCTGGGAAGGTGATGTTGCCGAAATGCAGGGCGAACTTCATGGGATGTGCTCCTTGCTGAAGCAATTGGGTGTTTTATGAACTGTTGTCTGAATAGGCCGGGCTTGCAACGGTTTGGCTGAAACCAGCTTGGATAGGTGCGTTTTCCGCACTACGCTAACTGCAAGTGCGGTTCAACCAGGGAGACGGAAAATGCATCAGGATGACATCGATCCACAGGTTTTTGACCTCTATGACGAGTATTGCCATACCGACATGCCGCGCCGGGAGTTCCTCTCCAAGGCGGCGGCGCTCACGGTGATTGGCGGTGGTTCTGCCCTTGTGATGGCGCAGGCGCTGCTGCCGCGCTATGCGGAAGCGCAGGAGGTGTCGTTCACAGATAAACGCATCAAGGCCACATATGTTGATTATGCGTCACCGGGCGGTACGTCTGGCAAGATGCAAGGCTATCTGGTGAAGCCAGAAGGGCCTGGCCCATTCCCGGCTGTCGTCGTGATCCATGAGAACCGCGGCCTCAACCCTTATATTGAGGATGTTGCCCGTCGGGCCGCCGTGGATGGTTTCTTGGCTTTGGCACCAGACGGCCTGTACCCAGTTGGTGGCTATCCGGGCAATGATGATGACGGCAAGGCTCTGCAACGGAGCTTGGACCGTGGCCAGCTCATGACAGACTTATTGAACAGCGCTCAGTATGTGAAAGCGCATCCGCTTTCCACGGGCAAGTTGGGCGCTGTGGGGTTCTGCTTTGGCGGCGGTGCAGTGAACCATCTCGCAGTTCAAATGGGCGAAGGATTAAACGCAGGCGTTCCGTTCTATGGCGCTGCCGCAAAATCTGAGGATGTTCCAAAGATAAAGGCAGCCTTGCTTGTTCAATACGCAGAGGATGATGCGCGCGTGAATGCCATGCGGCCTGCCTTTGAAGCAGCATTGAAAGCTAATGGCGTTCAGCACGAAATGCAGACATATCCAGATACGCGCCACGGCTTCCACAATTACTCAACGCCCCGTTACAACGAGGCTGCCGCTAAACTCGCCTGGTCACGGACAATCGCGTTCTTCAAGGAGCATCTGAGCTAACGCAACACAGCGATTTGCACGGACGGCTTATTATTTCGCTGCCGTATCGGTGCGCTCGCCCTATACTGCGGTTGAGCCCTTAGCCCGTGTGAAAAAGGTGTGCCTTTGGCCAGCCGGATATCGATGTGGAAGCAATGCGCTATTGCAGCGGTGATCATCGCTGTCGGTGTCGGTGTGTGGACGCAGTTTGGTCCCGCCTCGTCGGCTACGGGCTCTGCCATTGAGCAGCCGGATCGTAAAAAGAAGAAACGGCCCAGGCAGGCACCGGTGATTGTTGCAGCGGTTGAAACGGCAGCGGATAATCTGACGGTCGAGGTGGTTGGTACCGGTCGGGCTAAGCGGTCTGTTGTTCTGCGTTCAGAGACAGATGGCAAAATCGCGAAGCTCGCCCTAGCACCTGGCAAGCGATTTTCTGGAGGCGATGTGCTTGTCCAGCTAGCTTCCAGGGAAGCGGTGCTGGCGGTCAATCTGTCGAAAGCGCGGCTGGCGGAGGCTGTGCGGAGCCGTGACAGATTCACAAAGCTACAGCGGCGCGGGAATGTCGCGGCGGCAAGGCTAGACGAAGCGCGGACGGCTGCTGAAGTGGCTCGCTTGGAGCTGGCGCAAGCGCGTCAAAGGCTCACAACCCGCTCAATTCGCGCGCCCTTCGATGGTGTCGCTGGCCTGACTGAGGTCGAGGTCGGTGCTTGGGTCGATACCGGTATTGCTATCGCCCGCTATGATGACCGTAGCGCCATCGTCGTGGAGTTTGATCTGCCGGAGGCGCTGCTTGAACGCGTAAGCCTTGGCATGCCGCTCGCTGTCACCACGCCCTCTGCCGCGCGCCAATCTTTCACCGGGATGGTTGCTGCAGTGGATAACCGCGTTGATGCCGTGAGCCGGAGTATCCGCGTGCGTGCTGAAGTGCCGAACCCGGATGACCAATTGCGCCCCGGTGCCTCGTACATTGTCCGCTTGAATTTCCCTGGAAAAACCTACGCGCGCACGCCGGAACTGGCAGTCCAGTATTCCAGAAGCTCACTGCACGTTTGGCGTGTCGCTGATGATAAAGTTGAACGGGTCCCAGTCCGCTTAGTCCGACGGTTGGATGGTGCGGTGCTGGTGGACGGCGATTTGGCAGCGGGCGATCTGGTCGTGATTGAGGGCACACAGCGGCTACGCCCAGGTGTTGCTGTGCAAGTGCTTGGGGGTGCACGGTGAGTGGCGCAGATTCTGGCGGCCTTCCTGGCCTAAGCGTCCGCCGTCCATTCCTGGCAGGTGTGATGAACCTGCTGATTATCATCGCGGGCGTTGCGGCCCTGTTCGGCATCGAAGTGCGTGAGCTGCCGGATATCGACCGGCCAATCGTAACGGTGCGCGCTAACTACCCTGGCGCGTCGCCAACGACAGTTGATGCAGAAGTCACCTCCCTGGTGGAGGGCGCGGTCGCCCGCGTCGCTGGTGTGGTGGCAGTGCGTTCATCCTCGGAGGAGGGCAATTTCCGGATGCGGGCGGAATTCCGCGCGGATCGGGAACTGGCTGACGCCGCAAATGACGTGCGTGAGGCTGTCAGCCGCGTGCTGTCGCAACTGCCAGACGGTGTCGAAGACCTGTTCGTCGTGAAGGCCGAGCAGGATGCACGGCCGATCATGAATATCGCTGTATGGAGTGATACTGACCCGATAGATGTTCTCACCCGGCGCGCTGATGATGAAATCATCCCAGAACTGACCGCCGTTGATGGTGTGGCAGATGTGGTTGTTTTCGGTGCCCGTGAACGGGTGCTACGTGTGGAAGTCTCACCTGCGCGACTGGCGGCATATGGCTTGTCTGTCGGCGAAGTGGCGGATGTGCTTTCGGCAGCCCAATTCGATGTGCCAGTAGGCAGCTTTTCTGCTGGGCAGATCGAAGTCCTGGTCCGTGCAGATGCTACGGTCGCTGATCCGGCGCGGATTGAAGCCTTGATGATCCGTGACCCCGTGCGGTTGGGCGATCTTGCTAGCGTCTATTTTGGCTTGGCCACACCGGAAAGTGTTGCGCGGCTGGATGGGCGTCTGGTCCTGAACCTTGGCATTATTCGCCAAGCGCAATCGAATACCGTCGGCATTTCAACAGATGTGCAGAAGGCGTTGACGCAACTGGAGCAACGCTTTCCAGACTTGAAGTTTGAACTGACAAGCGATGACGCTGATTTCATCCGAGGCGCCATCAAGGAGGTGCTGACGTCTCTGGCGCTGGCTTTGATCATCGTCGTCTGTGTGATCTGGCTGTTTATGGGGCGGCTGACGGCGGCTTTGGTACCGGCTACAGCAATCCCAATTGCCTTGATGGGCTCCGTCGCTGCGATCTGGCTGATCGGATATTCCGTCAATTTGGTTACATTGTTGGCGCTTGTCCTAGCGACAGGTTTGGTGGTCGATGATGCCATTGTCGTAACGGAGAACATTGAGCGGCGGCGCGCTGAAGGCATTGGTGCGCGGGCGGCGTCTGTTATCGGCGCGCGGCAAGTATTCTTCGCGGTGATCGCAACGACGGTTACGTTGATTGCTGTATTCGTGCCGATCTCATTCTTGCCATCAGACGCTGGCCGTCTATTTGCGGAGTTCGGCTTTGTCCTGGCCATAACCGTTTCAATATCCTCATTCGTAGCGCTATCCGTTTGTCCGATGTTGGCAGCACGGCTTCCAAGCTTGGGCGGCGGCAATGGCGGCATTGCGGGACGATTGGGCGGAAGACTACTGCGGGGGTACACATCGATATTGCGACCACTGCTTGCTGTTCCAGTGCTGACGCTCGTGGGGGCTGCCGTACTGGCAGCTGGTGCCTCACTGGTCTATGGCGAACTTGGTGAGGAACTGACGCCGCCGGAGGACCGTGGGGCGGTCGTCGTCAGGCTTCAGGGGCCAGATGGTGCAGGCCTCGATTTCACAGACCGGCAGGTCGAGGCCGTTGAGCAGATGTTCAACCCTGCACTGGATTCAGGCGACGCTGAGGGCATTTATTCCGTCACGGGTTGGTACGACTTGAACCGCGGATATATCGGCGCGCGCCTGAAGCACTGGGATGAGCGGGAGGTCGGCCAGCGTGAGATCGAGTCTGGCATCCGGCCAAAGTTGGCGATGCTGGCTGGCGCGCAAGCCAGGGTTAGTTCGGGCAATAGCCTCGGTCTTCGGCGCGGATCAGATGGCGGGATATCGATGGCGCTAACGGGGCCTAGCTATCCTGCCATTGCCGAAGCGGCGGACGCATTTGCACTGGAACTCGCTAACCTGCCCGGCCTTTCTGGTGTTCGCGTGCAGTACCAGGCGACCCAACCGCAACTCTCCATCACCATTGACCGGGCGCGGGCGGCTGATCTTGGTGTCTCAATGTCAACACTATCCACCACGCTGCGCGCGCTGATTGACGAAGATGAGATTACCGAAATCACCATCGATGATCAGGCCGTGCCGATCATCCTGCAATCAGCCGCAGGTGCGGTTCGGGACCCGAATGATCTTCTGAACCTGTATGTACGGTCAGAAGCGGGCCATCTAGCGCCACTTTCGCAGCTTGTGACATTCTCAGAAGCGGGTGTGGCGGCAGAGCTCGATCGCCATGGCCAGCGCCGCGCTGTGGAAATTGATGCATCCGTTGCCCTAGATCTGTCGTTGCGAGAGGCGGTCGATACTGTGAGGGCGCTTGCGGGGGAAACCCTACCCCCTGGTGTTGGTCTGCTTTTGCTGGGGGAGGCGGCGGCGCTTGATGAAACCTCCAGTGCGTTGATGGTCACATACATTATTGCGCTGGTCGTCGTATTTCTGGTGCTTGTGGCGCAGTTCGAGAGTTTGACCAGTGCCGCCGTGGTTATGGTCACTGTGCCGTTTGGTGTCTGTGCTGCGATCTATGCGCTTTGGCTGACGGATACGACAATCAACATTTACAGCCAGATCGGCGTGATCATGCTGATTGGAATCATGGCTAAGAATGGCATTCTGTTGGTCGAATTTGCAGACCAACTTCGGGATAAAGGTCTGTCGGCAGGGGAGGCGGCATTGCAGGCGGCGACAGAACGCCTGCGCCCCATCGCCATGACGCTTGCCTCCACCGTGCTTGCAGGTTTGCCGCTGATTGTGGGCAGCGGGCCGGGGGCAGAGGCACGGGCGGCCATCGGCTGGGTCGTCTTTGGCGGTCTTGGCATTGCGGCTGTATTCACGCTGTTTTTGACACCCGCTGCATACGCCTTGATCGCAGGCCTCACCCGCAGTCGGGCATCTGCAGGTGTAGCACTGGAGGCTGAACTGGCCGACGCGAATAGCCGCGTGATTGCCAAATAGCTAAGGTGTTCGTCCGCTTGCTGCTCCGTTACTATGCAGCGCTAAAGTTAGTATTTTAGGCGAGATATAAGGACGAAGACTTTGGAAGAATTGATTCTTCCCTTCTTGATGTTTGCGACATTGCTGGCGTTGATGCTGACGGGCTATCCGATTGGTGTGATCCTGGGCGGGGTCGCCATTCTATTCGGCTTTATCGGCATGGCGTTCGATCTCTTCCAGATGATCGAGTTCTTCAATCTGGTCCCAAGGGTCTGGTATTTCGCGGAGAACCTGCAGCTTATCGCAGTGCCGCTCCTCATCTTGATGGGCGTATTGTTGGAGCGGTCCAGGCTCGCGCAGGACCTGCTATTGGCGCTTGGTTTGCTGTTGCGCGGTGTTCCGGGCGGTGCAGCACTTTCCGTCACAATTATGGGCGTTCTGTTCGCGGCGATCACTGGCGTCGTCGGCGCGTCCGTCATTGTGATGACGCTAATAGCGTTCCCGCCAATGCTGCGGGCCGGATATCATCCACCCCTGGCGCTTGGAACAATTGCAGCGTCGGCCACGCTTGGCATCATGATTCCGCCAAGCATCCTGCTCGTTTTTCTGTGCGAGATGCTGCAAATTTCATATGGATATCTCTTTGCCGCAGCGATCTATCCGGGGCTCTGCTTGGCTGGGCTATATCTGCTCTATATCGGAACCTACGCGTTCTTGAACCCGTCTGCCGCGCCCAAGCTATCGCTTGAGCAGTTCTTGGAGGCGCAGCCGGGCGTGCAGGCAATACAATCCCCGTCGCGGACGACGGTTGCGCTGCTTGTCGCGCGCGGCATTGTACCGACAGCTATTTTGATTGCCCTGGTGATGGGGTCCGTTCTCTGTGGGATTTTCACCGTTACGGAATCAGCGGCGGTCGGCGTGTTGGGTGCGTTGCTGCTAGCGGCCATCAGAAACCGCATGAATTTGTCCGGACTGCGGGAAAGCTTGACGCGGGCGTCGATGACCATCGGCATGGTCGCGGTGTTGTTCATCGGTGCGACCTCGTTCGCCTATGTTTTCCGCATGCTGGGCGGAGAGGAAGCGATCCTAGCCCTCATCAATATCGGGGCGTTGGATTCATGGGGCGTATTGATCTTCGTGATCGGTTTGATCTTCCTGATGGGCTTCTTCTTTGACGTTCTTGAGATCCTGCTGATCGCCATGCCGATCTTCGGCCCCATCGTGGCGCCTCTCGATTTCGGTGTGCATATCGCGCAAGCAGACGTGGTCTACTGGTTCGCAATTCTGGTGGCGATTACGCTGCAAACATCCTTCCTGACACCGCCGATGGGCCTGTCACTGTTCTACATCAAAGGTGTGGCCCCGGAAGGGATTAGCATGAAGCAGATATCGGTCGGGATCATCCCGTTTGTGCTGCTGCAACTGGGGTGTGTGGCTGTTGTGATGTGGCAGCCAGGTCTCGTACTCAGCCTGCCAAAGCTGCTGTTTGAAAGTCAGGTGTTTTGAGCGAAGACAAGACCAACATGGCACCCGTTGCGGATCATCAGAGAGACCGCTTCGCTCGGACCAGCCTCCGGGTTGCCCATTGGATTGAACGGCCTGCATTCTGGCTCGGCGCATCCTCCGCTTGGCTCATGCTGGCGCTTGCTTTGTTGATTGTGTTTGACGCGTTTGGTCGACGCTATATCCGAACCTGGTCTTTTGTGATTGAGAATGACTGGCACGTCCTGATCAACTCACCGATGTTTCAGGATGCTGAGTGGCATTTGCACACCATCGTGACGTTCTGTGCGCTGGGCTATGCCCACGCCCGCCACGCCCATGTGCGGCTTGATCTATTCCGCCCGGGCTTCAGGCCGCGTACCAAGCTTTGGATTGAGTGGCTGGGCGGTGTTGTGCTGTTCATGCCGTTCATGGCGATTTTCTGCTTCTACGCTTACATGTATTTCGATCTTGCCTGGCTCTCCAATGAACAGGCAGGGGATACCAACGGCATCAATCACCGCTGGTTCATCAAGTTCTTTATATTCCTTGGGCCGCTAACGCTGCTGATGGCGGGTGCGGCTAGCCTGATCAGACTGACAGTGCGCCTATTCGGCCCCGAACATCTCCACAGTCAAACAGGCACGGATCACATTACGGCAGAGAACCATTCCGCCTATTCATAAGCTGCTCAATCAGCCTTTTTCTTATCAAGCGGCAATGGGCTTTTGCCGTCCAGGAACGCACTCAGTCGCCCAATTGTTTCAGGCGGTTTCATCATGTTGCTGTTGAGGAACTCCATGAACAGCCCGTCTTCATGGGACATATCGTTCATGCGCGGCAGAAGGTTGGTGATCTGCCAATTGGTCGTTGGTGTGTTCTCCGCAATTCTCGTGGCCAGCTGCAGCGCCTTGGCTTTTTCTGTTCCCGCAGGCTCCACATATTGTGCGATGCGGACATTACGGGCCTCTTCCGCGTTCAGGATACGCCCTGTCAGCATCATATCCGTCATAGTCGCGTTGCCGACGATCCGCTGGACCCACACGGTCCCGCCGCCACCAACGAATATCCCGCGCTGGCCTTCAGGTAGGCCAAATACGGCAGTGTCAGCCGCGACGCGGACATGCGCCGCACTCGCAAGTTCCAGCCCACCGCCGATCACGGGGCCATGGAGTGCGGCCACGAAGGGGATCGGTCCGCGGGAAATGAGGTTGAATGTCCGGTGCCAAAGTGAGCCGATGTAAGGCTTCTGATACGGAGCACCGGGGCGAATACGCTCCGCCAACCATGCCAGATCAAGGCCTGCGGAGAAATTGCGACCATGGCCAAATAACACAGCGGCCCTGGCTTCTCCCCCAGCACGGATAGCAGCAGCCGATAGGGCGTTCAGCAGGCCCTCATTGATCGCATTGCGCTTGTCAGGACGATTCAAGCCGATCAGCGCAACATTGCCCTTAAGCTCATAGGTGATGAGATCATCAGTCATATTCGCTGGATTCCATTTTCTATCGGATAGTAGCCGCGCCAGACCTAATCGAACCCAAAGAGCGCTTCGGGATTGTCCACCAGGATTTTCTTGCGAACAGCGGGGTCTGGTGCCCAATCGGCAAGTTGGTTCATGAGCGCGCCGTCATTTGGCATATGGCCGGAAACCCAAGGGTGCGGCCAGTCTGTACCCCAAATTACGCGATCTTCGTTGGCTTCAATGATCGCGCGGGCATAGGGTGTGACGTCGCTGTAAGGGGGCTTTTCCTGGGTTGTGATGCGGTAGGAGCCAGAAAGTTTCGTCCAGCATTTGCCATCGCGCATGAGGTCCAGGAATTCTTGAAATCCGGGATGCGTTATTGGGTTCGAGGTTTTCATATAGCCGAGATGGCCAACAGATACATCAACCGCCATGGCGTTCATCGTGGCGCGGAGATCTTCAAATTCATGCACATGCACCAACAGCTCCAGATGCCAGCCAAGGTGCTTAATGCGATCCGTGAATTTCTGCATCGCCCGAATGTCTTCAAACGGCATGCCACCTTTGTCGACCAAGTTAACCCTGACGCCGCGCACCCGTCGTTCATGCAGTGCTTCTAGCTCTGCATCGGTGATGTCTGCGCCGACAGCAGCGATGGCCATGAACTTGCCATCCATGCGGTCCACAATGTCCAACATGCAGGAATTATCGGTGCCGTAAACGCTTGGTTGCGTTAGCACGGCCCGCTTGATGCCGCCGAGGGTGCGATGGAGTGCTAAGTAACGCTCAAGTGGCGCTTCTGGTGGGGTGTATCCGCGCCTCGGTGAGAAATCATAGGTGTCGTCCGGCCCAAAGATGTGGGCGTGGCTGTCGATGGCACCTTTAGGCACGTCGAAGCTTGGCGCGATCGGGTCCGGGTCCGGGCCTTGGCATAGCGGGTAGGGGTCTTCGGTCATTGGGGCCTCGATCAGCGTGCGGGTCTGGAATGGTTCGAGGAAACGTGCCGGACTTTCGCGCGCTGGTCCAGCAGGAAAACGTTTGGCGGTGCTTCTGTCATCAGCATAAGCTTTTAGCCAGTGAATACAGAGGGAGTGAGCAGATGCGGGAATTGGCGACAGGGTACGGCTTGGTTGAAGGGCCTGTTTGGCATGGCGAACTCGGCTTGCTCTACAGCGATGTTTTGAATGGCGGTGTGTTTCGGGCTGCCAAAGATGGCACGATCAGCCAGCAAGTGCCGAAGCGGCGTGGTATCGGCGGCATGGCACTTCATGTCGATGGTGGGCTCATCATGGGTGGCAGAGATATCGTCGCTAGTGACATCGATGGCAGCGCCATGGGTGTCTTGCTAGCTGGTGCTGAAACCAAAGCAGGCATCGGGTTCAACGACCTTACGACTGACAGTGCCGGTCGAATTTACGTTGGTGACTTGGGCTTCAGCGTATTCGGTGGCGGCGCGCCGAAACCCGGATTCCTGCACGTGATTGACCTTGATGGCACGGATCGCGTGATCTCAGACGGGATCATGCTAACGAACGGCATGGGTTTCTCACCAGACGGCAAGTCGCTCTATCACTCCGATGCGCGGGCTGATGTTGTGCGGGTTTATGATGTGCTGGCTGATGGGTCGGTCAGCGGATGGCGCCCGTTTGCGGAGATTGCGAAGGGTGAAACGCCTGATGGTCTAGCTGTCGCTGCGGATGGGTCTGTATGGGTGGCGCTCGCCCATGGCAGTGCTGTTGCAGTGTATGAGCCAGATGGACGCCTGCGGGAACGTATTCCCGTACCGCTGCCAATGGTGACCAGTGTGTGCTTTGGCGGCGATGACCTTCAGGACCTCTATGTCGTGACGGGTAGCAGAGGCGGGCCCCGTGAGAATTGCGGCAGCGTATTTGTCACGCGCGCGGTAGTTCCTGGATTGCCGCTGGCGCCAGCGAAAGTGCGGCGGCCAGCGGCATAGCCAGAACTGTGGTTTACGAGCCGGTGAATTTGGCGGCGCGCTTTTCCCGGAAGGCGGCAATGCCCTCGGCATGGTCGGATGACATACCGGCTTCCGTTTGCATTGTGGATTCAAGCGCCATTTGTGTCGGGTAGTCGTTCTCCAGGCTTTGCCAATACATGCGCCGGATCATGCCAAGTGACCGTGGCCCATGACCAAGCCGCGTGGCGAGCTTCATGGTCTCGGGCATCAAATCTCCGTCTTCAACGACACGGTTGACGAGACCCCATTCGCGGGCGGTCTCTGCTGGCAGCTTGTCCGCGAGCAATGAGAGTTCCAGCGCGCGTTTCGCCCCAATCAATCGTGGCAGAATGTAGGTGGAACCGCCGTCTGGCACGAGGCCAATGCGGGCGAATGCTTGCAGGAAATAGGCAGACTTTGCCATCACAACGAGATCGCAGGAAAGCGCAAAGCTCATGCCGACGCCAGCGGCAACGCCATTCACGGCGGCAATCAGCGGCGTATCCAGTTCACGCAAGCGGAGGAACATCGGATTGTACCAGGCCTCCAAGCTGCTAAGGACTTCGCCACGGGCTTCTGCAGCGCGGTCACGAGGTGGTGCATCGGGATCATTCAAGTTGGCACCAGATGAAAACGCCCGGCCAGCGCCGGTAATAATGACGCAGCGCAGATCGCTACCAGCGTTCTCCACCTGATCAATCGCAGCCGTGAAGTCGCTCCGCATTTTGACACCCCAGGCGTTCAGTGAGCCGGGGTCATTCAGGGTCAGAAGGCCAATACCGTCATTGACCTCAAGCGTGATTTTGCCGTGTTCCATGTGTCTCTCCATAGTCTTTCAAATGCGAAATATGTCTGCGGGCGTTCAAAGCGGTAGCGTAATTGACTGGCCTTGGCGGAGCGAGCGAGTGACGGCTTCGGTCCATTCCATGTAGCGAAAGCCAGTTACGAGGTCTGTATGTGTGACAGGCTCTGTCCCGCGAATGGCGTTAATGAACTCTTCCTCGACACGCCATCCGCCGCGCTTGGCAGCTTCAATTTCAACGGGTGCCAGCTCCACGTCCCCGCGTTTTCCGGCCGACAGACCAAGCGCGCCGCCAACAGGGTGACGGAGGCGCAACGTCCCCTCCGTCCCGAAGATATGCACGTCCGCCATATCGGGGACGTGGCCAAGTACGCTGGAAACGTTGAAGCGCATTTGACCGCCTTGCTCCATCTGGCCAATAACGTCGATGTGGTCAGGAATTTCCATTGCGCGGCGGGCACCGGTCTCATCAACTCTGTGGCTGACGATACTTTGACCGACAGCCATCACAGACCGCGCTGGCCCGACCCACCGCATCATCGCCTCATACCAAATACCCATATTCATGACATTCATGCCTGAAAGCGCCCGGTCTTGGCGCCAATGGATAGGGGTAGAGCCATCTGGATAGGCCCTGTTGGCAGCGATACGGGCGTCAATCGCAATCAGCTCACCGATGTAACCGTCTGCGATCATTGCCTGGATTGTTTGATCGAACGCCAATGTGTGGGGGGCTGGAACAATCTGCGCGACAAGGGCGGGGTGGTTTCTGGAGGCTTCAAGCATGGCCCTCGCATCGCCCAGGTCCAGCGCCATACGCGCTTCGCACAGAACGTGCTTGCCTGCAGCCAATGATGCGACGGTCAGCGTTTTATGCATGTTCGGCCAGGTGCCGATGCACACAGCGTCAATATCACTGGCGGCCAGAAGAGATGGCCAGTCATCATAGACGGTTGGAATATTGAATTCGTCAGCAACCCGTTGGCCTGATGCACGGCTGCGGTTTGCGACGGCCACAGTCTCTACGCCAGCCTGTGCTTTTAGGCCTGGAATATGACGGGATGTTGTGTTGCCGCCGGCACCGATTAGGCCGACGCGGATGGTCTCTGCTGGCATGGGGTCGTTCCTTCTGAAGCGTGTTTGCAGGCCATGCTAACAGCCGCCAAAGGGTATGGGATAGATGCTGGCATTCGCTGCATCAGCGATTACGATGGCTGCATCGATAGCAATCGCTCGGAGCTTGTTCATGGCGGATCGCACACTGTTGGTCGTAGGCGCTACTGGCCTGCTTGGCCGCGCCGCATTGGCGCATTTCAAAGGCTTGGCCGGTTGGAATGTGATCGGCATGTCCCGCCGCGCACCTGATATTTCAGGCGTCCAGCACCTAAAGGCCGATTTGATGGATCCAGCTTCGGTTGCCGGGCATAAGGCCGCCCTCGCGCCCGTTACGGATGTGCTTTACGCCGCGCTGTTTGAAATGGATGACCTCGTCAGCGGTTGGCGGCACCAGGAGCAGATTGAGCGCAATACGGCTATGTTCGAAACACTGCTAGCGACGGTTGAGGATGCGGCACCCGGTCTAGCCCATGTGCATTTGTTGCAGGGGACAAAGGCCTACGGCATCCATGTTGAGCCGATGAAAGCACCCGCCAAAGAACGTTGGCCGCGCCATGACCACGAGAATTTCTACTGGCACCAGGAAGATCATCTGAAGGCGCGGGCGGCTGATGGCGGCTGGCGGTATACGATTTGGCGGCCACAGGTCGTATTCGGCCATGGACTTGGTAGCCCGATGAACCTGATCGCGGCGGTTGGCGTGTATGCCTCCATCTGCCGGGCGCGGGGCGAACCGTGTCGATACCCCGGCGGCATTCCCGTTACGACAGAAGCCACGGATGCCCGCTTGCTTGCGCGCGCAGTCGCATGGGCAGCGGCAGCAGATGGCGCTGCGAATGAGACCTTCAACATTGCTAACGGCGATGTCCTGCTTTGGCCTAATCTGTGGCCAACAGTTTGTGACCATTTTGGCGTAGAGCCGGGGGAGCCTGAGCCACAGACCCTGGCTGAAACAATGCCTCTGCTAGAGGCCGAATGGGCAGACATCGTCCGCACCCATAATCTAGCGTCGCATTCCCTGGATGAATTGGTCGGCGGTTCCTGGCAGTTTCTGGACCGGGCCGTACGGGCCGGCGGTGCAGCAACGCCGCCATCCCTGGTTTCGACCATCAAGCTTCGGCAGGCAGGGTTTGGCGATTGTTATGATACAGAGGACAGCCTGCGCTATTGGTTCAGTGAAATGCAGGCCAATCGCCTACTACCTGATTGGCAGTAGCTGCACCCACCTTTCACCCGCGCGGCTTCCGGTATAGGCATGCGGCCTGACGCAGCCGGAGATACCCCCTTTTGACCCCATCTTTTGATCCCCGTTATCGGATCGTATTCGGTGCCTGCGTGACGCAGTTTGCCGTTATTGGGCTGCTATTCGCATATGGCCTGTTCTTCGAAATATTCGAAAATGAGTTCGGCTGGCCGCGCGCGGTGCTCTCCGGTGCGATGTCGCTTGTGGTGCTGTCGATGGGGTTCCTGGCGGCGTTTAGTGGGAGGCTAAGCGATCTCTACGGCCCGCGCATCGTATTGAGCGTTTCCGGCATCGTATTCGGCATTGGCGTCGCGTCGATCTCGCAGATCAGTGCGCCATGGCATCTCTTCCTGATTTTCACGATGTTTATCGGCGTCGGCATGGCGACCCATGATGTGGTGACATTATCGACCGTCGCGCGTTGGTTTGTGCGGCGGCGGGGGATGATGACTGGCGTTGTGAAAGTGGCGACAGCAATTGGCCAGATCAGCTTGCCTGCTGTCGTTGCTGCCTTGATCGCAGCGTTTGGCTGGCGCGATGCCATCATGGTCACAGGTTTCGCTGCCGCAATTTTGCTGTTTGGCGCTGCCCAACTGGTGCGTCGACCTGAAGAGGGCGAGGCGACGGGGGCAAGTGAAGAAGCGGCAACCCCAGCGCCAGCCCCGATTGATTACAAGGCCGCGGTGCGAACACGGGTTTTCTGGATGCTATGCGCCGCGCAATTCCTATTTTTCCCGATTCTTAGCGCCATCCCATTGCATATGGTGGCACATGGATCAGACCTTGGGCTGTCTGTCACGCAAGCAGCAGGGCTGGTTTCAACCATCGGCGCGGCTAGCATCGCTGGGCGATTGATTGTCGGTAATTTGATTGACCGTATCGGCGGTCGCGGCGCCTATATGCTTGGCCTGACGCCGCTGGTGCTGAGCCTTCTGGCGCTGTTGGCGATTGATGTGCCTTGGATGCTGTATGGCGTGATGGCGCTATATGGAATCGGCCATGGCGGCATGTTCACAGTCGTTTCGCCCACAATCGCCGAGTATTTTGGCGTTCAGTCCCTCGGCGCGCTGTTCGGCACCATCTTATTCTTCGGATCGCTCGGTGGTGCTGCTGGTCCAATCATGACCGGCTTTATCTTCGATTGGACAGGCAGTTACGCCGTCGCATTCACAATCCTCGCTATCATGGGCGGGCTAGCGCTACTGCTGATTTCCCTGCTGCCAAGGAAACTGCCTAGTCCACAGAGCTAGCGACGTCCATAATCTGCTCTAGCGTCGCGATCCTGTCGGCAGCGCTGGCTTTGTCGTCCAAGCGGACGTTCAGGCAATTGACGCCGACATCGCGGTATTTGCGGAACCGTGCGCGGGCCATGTCGGGTGTGCCGAGCACTTGGAACTCTGTCACCATTGCGTCTGGGACGTTAGCGACAGCGGCATCCCGCTCGCCTGCTTTCCATAGGCGCTGGATTTCCAGGGCCTCGTCTTTGTACCCGGCCCGCTGGAATGCTTCGTTATAGAAGTTGGTTTTGGCGGAACCCATCGCGCCCATCTGGAATGCAACTCCTGCCTTTGCAGTCGCGACCATCCCCTCAACATCCTCACCGATAGACATCGCAACTTGGGTGGATATCTCCATATCGGCTAGGTTTCTGCCTGCTTTGTCTGCCCCTTTGCGCATGTAATCGAAATGCGCTTCCGCGTGATCTGGCGAGAAGGAGGTTCCGAGCCAGCCATCTGCGGCCGCACCTGTATATTCAAGCGCGCGCGGGCCGAGTGTCGCCAGATAGATCGGGATGTCAGCGGGATTGACGTCCAACCGAAGCGCTTTGCCCTCGCCACCAGGGCGGGGCAGCACGTGGACGTCACCGTCGTATTGCAGCTTCTCACCGGCGAATGCCATGCGACAGATTTCGACTGTTTCGCGCAGTCGTGTGAGCGGCTTGGCATAGGGCGCACCGTGCAGGCCTTCAACCACTTGCGGCCCGCTCACGCCAAGGCCAAGCCGGAACCGGCCACCAGAAATCTCGTTGAGCGAAAGCGCGGTCATTGCCGTCATCGCCGGGGCGCGGGCGCTGATCTGCATGATGCCGGTGCCAAGATGAATGCGTTCCGTTTTCGCCGCCAGATAGGCCAGAGTCGTGATCGCATCTTGCGCCCATGCCTCTGCCGACCAAACGCAATCAACGCCCATGCTATCCGCTGCTTGAACCACTTCAGATGCGGTTTTGATATCCTTGCCCGCAGCGCCGCCGACATAAATCGAGATTTTCATTGCCATTGTGGCGGCTCCTCATGGTGCGTTTCCGGTCGTCATGATGCGGAATAGTCGGCGCATTTGGCAATCCAGGATTAACTGGCGATGGCCTGGGCTGCCGCCACAGCGTCTGCAACAGCATCTGCAATAGCGCCACCGTGATCAGCCCGGGCGGCACCGATGGCATAGAGACCGGGAAGGGTGGTCTGCATGGTCGCGCCAACAGTTAATGCGCCATCCGCATTTCGTTTGGCTTCTGGCGGCGCTAGCGCTGTTTGTGGGGTCAGGCCAATAAACGGGAAAACCGCGGCGATTGGATGATCTTTCTCTGAACCGCTGGCTTGATCGTGGAGCCGTATAGCGTCCACGCCTTCGGTGCCAATGATTGCGCGAACATCTATGCCAGTTCGAACGTGGACATTACTGTGAGCCCGAATCCGTTCAACGAAGTCTACACGCGCACGCGGCGCTGGCCCCCGGATCGCGACAGTGACTGAGGCGCAATGTTCCGCCAGGTGCAGCGCTTCCTGAAAAGCAGCATCGCCGCCACCAACTACAAGAACATCTTTGTCACGATACAGTCCACCATCACAGAAGGCGCATTGGGATACGCCGCGGCCTGCTAGTTCTGTCTCTCCGGGAACGCCAAGCTGTTTCAACGCGGCACCTGTCGCGAAGATAATGGCGGGGCCAGCGGCTTCCTGCTCTGGTAGGTGCCAAAGCGCACCATCCTGCTGAAGCGCGGTGACGGCTCCCATCCGATAATCGGCACCAGCGACCAGCGCCCGTTCTAGCAGTGTGTTCACGAGGTCTGGGCCGCTTTCAGCCTCGCCCTCAACACCCTCCAGCTTGCCGACATTGGTGATTAGCCCGCCGAGGAAGCCATCGTCGACCAGGGCCGTCGCGATGCCGCGTTCTGCCAGTTCAGCGGCGGCGGTTAGGCCTGCAACGCCAGCGCCAATGACTATGGCCCCGTGGGTTCCGCCGTTCGCTGTCATAGGTCTTGATCCTCAAGTGATTTCAGTGCGCGCGTTTGGATGGCAGACCCGCCGGCCCATAGCGGCAGATAGGTCATTTTCACACCTGGCCCACCGGTGATAATCGGCAGAATATCTTGTGGGGATGCAGCAATAGGTTTGGCCGCATTGATTGACATAACGCCCGGTATTTCAATGGATGTGGTTTCAAATATGAATGTCTGCATGTCGCCGATGCTCCAGCCATGCTTGTCTACGCCTGCCGCAAGTTCCGGCGGTAGCAGAAACACCTGTTGGCCGGGTGGGCGTGCCCGTCCCGCACTAGCGGCGGCACCCGTTGCAATCATGGCTGCGGCCATGGGCGTTAGGATGGCTTCGGGCGTGTCGCGGTCATCCAATGGCAACACTTCCACCGTGCCGGAGACACCCAGCACTGTGACAGCGCTTGCATCTGTGCCGAGGCCTTGGCGTTCCGCGAGGCCAGGATAGATTGTTGGCAGGGTTTCAGCACAGCAGAAGCTGTATTTCCCGGGTTGCCCCATCGTCGCCATATCGCCGGAGCCTTCACGTGCGCCGCCAATATTCCGCATGACAAGCGACACAGCCCGGCCAATCGCAGCGTTCGCGCGGGTGCCAGGACCAAGGCAGTTGGTGCCTGAATTCATGTCTAATTTTGCAGCGACGGGGCCATGTACGATTGTGGCGATGGCTGGTGTCCCGGTCGTCGTGAGCAATCCTAGGACATTGAATGCTGGGTCTAGGCAGGCTGTCGCTGCCGTCAGGACAACCGGCAATTCTGCCGGTATGCAGCCTGCAAGCATGCACTGATAGGCCACGGCGCGAGGTGTGAGGTCGCCATAGAGTGGGGGCAGCAGGCCGTGAGATCGATCTGGCTCTGCAACGCCTTCAAGCATGGCCTGGAGGTGACGATCTGTGGGTGGTGTCAGCGGCAGGCCGTCAGACAATTCCGCGGCTGCCAGCAAGGCCTGGGTTTCGTCAAAACCCATCGTTTCTGAGACGAGCGGCAAGGCTGCGTCTGCGCCGAACACGCTCACCGGTTGGGCAACCGCACCGATGAGGCCTCTGTGAAGCCGAAGGTCGGGATATAAGCTGAATGCTTGCCAGCACCGCCTGCGACAAGAACCTGAATGTCCTCCGGCGACCGGGAGAGGTAATAGCGGCCGTTCCGAATTTCCTGTTCGCGCTCTTCGTAGTTCTTTTGGTTCTCGATGGATACGCGCTCCACGGGCACCGCTGAATCTTCGTACAGCTTCTCCTGCACGGCTTCGACCGACCAGCCATCACGGTGCACGGTCGCGGCGTGTTCCGGACCGAAAACCACGGTATAGGGGGCGGTGCCGTAGATCGTGTTGGCACCCGTCTGGGAGATGGATCCAGCGATGGTCGTCAGGATGCCTTCACCAGTGGTGCTGCCGTGATCATTGATATTATGTGGCGGCTCGGAGGGCAGGGCGGTGACGACGCTATCTGTCGCTGCAAAGCCCTTGCGCACATGATAGGGTTCCCACGGGCTTTCCTCTTCGTTCTCACCAAAGCAAAACGCATATTTTGCTGGTGAGCCTTGGGTCGAGCGATCCATTTCACCGGGCTTCGCGCCGCCAATATTCAGCAGCGTGAGTTGCAGCGCCCGCCCGATGGTCGCATTGGCAGGCCAGCCTTGGCCAAAGCAATTGCTGCCACAGTTGACGCCAAGTTCCTTGCGGATCGGCCCGCTCAAGATGAGCATCGGCGCGCAAGGATGCGTCGTCGCCAGGGTTCCATGAAGATTATAGTCAGGGTTAAGAACGGCGCGTACTGCCGCTACAATTGTTGGAAAAAACTCTGGCTTACACCCAGCCATTACTGCATTGGCGGCGATGGATTCAAAGGTTGGCACAACCCGGCGTGGCGACATGGGCAAGAACGGCTCGTTGTCGCCATGTGCGGTTTCCATGAAGGCCGCGACTTTCGCTTCCGTTGGCATTACCAGCGGAAACCCATCACCCCAGCCCTGCGCCATGGCGTAATCGTTCCAAGCGTCCGGGTCGAGATTTTCCAGCTCAAGGACTTGGTCAGTCGTGATATCCGCCATCGCTCTTTTCTCACATAAGTGCGCCCGGCGGCTGCAAGAGCGCCGGGCGCGTTATTATCGCCGGTGTGACAGCACTTTAGGCGTCCACAGAGCGCTTGAGTTCACTGAATGCTGTCTTGATCCGTTCGGCAAGTTCAGCCTCGTTCAGTCCGCCTACGGGGTGTTTGACGATCAGCAATTTGGGGTCAGCATTCCGGGCCTTAGCCTGCGCACGGACAAGCGGCAGGAAGGTTTCGGTGATGACGATATAGGTCTCTACGCCGCGATCCTCTAAGTCGATACTGTCATGGAAACTCCACGACGAGCACGACCCTCAATCCGCTAAAGCGACGATGGCCCCTTTATAATTCGCTGCGACTTGGTCAATCAGTGCTGCCGGGGCCGGCTGCGCTGCACTATCCTTGAACAGGTAGTCGATATTATCGGTGGACCGGAAGTCGCCCATCATCGAGCGCACGCCTTGCAAGAGTTCCTGCGCGTTGGGCTTTAAGTTTGAGATAATGGCGATCGGGTCTTTGGACCAATCTGTCGGGGTTAGATTGTCCCCGTGCTTTTCGGCCTCCTGGGCCAGCCCGAAGGACGGATTAACGATCCGCATCTGCATCTCCTTCTGTGTGTATCGGTCAACGCTACCACCCGCATCCGGGGGCGGCAAACGGCTAGTCTAAGTTCAACTCCTTATATCCGCTGGCAGCCACGGCTTCACATTTCTCGCGATATTCCGGCGCCGTGCCGCTATAGCGGACGATGGTGCGGGTCTGCTTGCCTTCAACATTCAGGTTGATGCCTGTCATCCAGGAATCGATTTCGTTCGAAAGCAGGCCTTCCGCCTTCTCTGAGACAAAGCTGTGCCATTCCGCGACGGCTTCCGCTGGCGCCTCCGCTTGGCGAACGCCATTGTCGCAAGCGTGGCCAATCAAGCGGCTGATCCAGTCCACATTGTATTCAATGCTGCGCGGATTATTGCCGAGCGCCGCGTGCGGTCCCATGATCATGAACATATTTGGGAAATCATCGACCATCACGCCAACGAACGTGCGCGGCCCACCAGCCCATTTCTCTTTCAGCCGTGCGCCGCCCTTGCCTTGAATGTCGATCTTGTCGAATGCGCCCGTGACAGCATCAAAACCTGTCGCGTAGATGATGACGTCAAATTCGTAATCCTGGGCGGACGTGCGGATCCCAGTTTCAGTAATGCGTTCAACAGGTTCTTCCAACATGCTGACAAGCTTGACGTTATCCTGGTTATAAACCTCGTAGTACTTGGTCTCCTGGGGCACGCGGCGCGTGCCGAAGCCGTGGTCTTTTGGGATCAGCATGTCTGCTGTTTTCGGGTCTTTAACACGCTCACGGATTTTGTCTGCGACGAAATCTGACATAAGGCGGTTGGCCTCACGATCCACGAGCATGTCGCGGAAATTGCCTTGCCAGATGCCGAAGCCCTGACCGGCATAAAGGCTTTCCCAGAAGGCGTTGCGTTCTTCTTCCGTCACCTCAAATGTGCCGCGCAAATCAACGGTGTGTATGAAGCATGCGGCAGTCTCCAGGCAGCGCTGGAAAATCTCAGGGTAGCGGCTGCGAATGTCCTCCATCTCGTCCTTCGGTATGGGACGATTATGGAGCGGCGTGCACCAGTTGGGGCGGCGCTGGAACACAGTTAGGTGCTTGGCCGTCTTGGAAATCTCCTGGATCGCCTGAACGCCGCTGGCGCCAGTGCCAACCACAGCAACGCGCTTGCCTGCGTAGTCTATGCCTTCTTTTGGCCAAAGCCCGGTATGGGTCCACGGGCCTTTAAAGTCTTCGATGCCTTCAAACTTTGGCATTGTCGGTGTGGAGAGCAGGCCGATTGCGCTGACGATGAAACGCGCGCGGTAGGTCGTGCCATCGGCCAAAGTGACCGCCCAGCAGCAGGCTTCTTCGTCATAGTGGGCAGCATCGACGCGGGCGGAAAATTGGATGTCTTTGCGGAGGTCAAACTTGTCGGCGACCAGATTGCAGTAGCGTTCGATCTCTGGCTGGCCAGAGAAAGACTCACTCCAATCCCATTCATCCAGCAGCTCTTTCGAGAAGGAATAGCCGTAGGAGTAGCTTTCGGAATCAAAGCGCGCGCCAGGATATCGGTTCCAATACCACGTGCCGCCAACGCCTGTTCCAGTCTCCAACACCCGCACGTTGAGGCCAAGTTCGCGTAATCGGTACAGCTGGTACATGCCCGAAATGCCAGCACCGATTACGATGGCGTCAAAGTCGAGTGCGTCAGCGTTGGGTGTGCTGTTTTCAGCCAAAGCGGTCTGGTTCATGGTCCTACAATGCTCTCCACGGGGCCGCATTGATGCGTGCGGTGTCAATTGCGGCTACGATAACGCCCAATCCGTTCATCGCCAACGCTAGTTCTATTCTGTGAGGCGCGATTGTAGCGCGTTGGCACAGGCCGCCGCATCCGTCAGGAAAACCCGGTGCTTGGCTTGTGGAAAGTCCAGCTGAGTGCAGTTCGCTGCCCGCTTAGCCAAAATTGGGTGCTGGGTAGCATCTACGAACGGTGATCTGCCCGCGACGATGTTCAAAATCGGCATGGTCAGGCGATGTAAATCTGGCCCAAGATCAGCCGCGCGCAAACTCAGCACGACCGCGGCAACGGCTTCCGGCATGGCGTCAACATGCAATGCACTTGCCCATGCGATAAGCGCCGGGTCGATTAGTGCTGGATCGAAGCTGCCTTCGGTCAACATATCGCCCCAGGCTTCAATGCCGCCGGGCTTCGCCAGCACCTCCGGCCATCCACCAATATTGTTGACCAGATCGCCGCGCCAGCCCGTTGATGCCACTGTGATAGACGCGATCCGTTCCGGGGCATGAATGCCGAGATACAAGCCTGCCGTGCCACCGAAGCTTTCACCGACAAAATGGCAGCGGTCGATCTCCAACACGTTCAGCACGTCAAGCACATCGTCTGCATAATCGCTGACTTCAAGGCTTGGCTGAGACCACATCGCTTTGGAGGCTCCGTGGCCGCGCATATCTATCGCGATCATTTGGCGATCAGGAGCAAGCCTGCTGATCCAAGGCAGCCACGCCAGCCCATTCAGGCCAAGACCGTGCTGGAACACGATAGGCGTTGCGGCAACTGCGCCCTCATGCTTGGTCCAGGGATCGCGCATATCGAATACGCGGTATCCTAGGCCCTTAGGACTGGTGTGGATGTGTTGCATCTCAGGCTTTCAGCCGCTCTGCGGTCGCTGTATCTGCTTTTAGTGTGCGCGCAAATGATGGCAGGGCCGTCATGCGATCAAAGAAGGACTGCACGTTGGCGGGGAGGGTTTCCGTCACGTTTTTCTTATAGCCACGCATGACATAAGCCATGCTCAGGTCTGCGGCGCACATCTCGTCACCAAGCAGGTAGGGCTGGCGACTGAACACAGCGTCCAGCGCTTCAACACAAGCTGTGCCGCGCCCCTGCATTTCGGCCACGACATCATCTAATTGCGGTTGGAAGGCGCGGCGGTGATTTGTGATTTCGCCAAGTGGGCGGGCGAATGTGGATTCTGCGAACCAGCACCATTGCAGGTAATGGGCATAGCGTGCGTCCGACTTGGCGGGCTGTAGGCGACCTTCGCCATATTGGTCCAGCACGTACTGCATCATGGCGCAGGATTCATACATCGTCATGTCGCCATCAGTCATCACCGGGACTTTGCCCACGGGGTTCAACGCCCGCCATTCTGGACTTGCGCGGTAATCAGCAGAGAAATCAACCGGATTGATTTCATAAGGAACGCCAAGCTCCTCACACACCCAGATGACACGAAAGCCGCGGGTTCCGGTGGAGTGATAGATATTCAACATGGTGGGGCAGTCCTGACTTTCGGTCGGTGAAAAGTGGGTTGATTTGAGGCTAGTCGTGAACATTCCTGCGTTCAATCCCATAGCGGATCGTGTGATCTGGAAATAGCGGTTTGGGCAGTTTCGTAAACGTGCGCTTAGGCTGAGTCGGTTTAGATAGAGAAATGAGTTTTGTTGAACTGAGAGCCCTATGTTCATGAGCGGCAGTGAGTTCCGATGAATGATCCGGCGATAATCGTTGGACTATTCCTAATTTTCGGCATTGTCTTAATGCTGGGGATTGCTTTGGTGCGCGCAAACCAGCGAAATCGGCAATTAGTCAGCGGCATCAACCAAATCTCGGGCAACTTTTCACTCTGGGATGAGCAAGGACGGTTGGTTCTTTTCAATCAACGCTTCGCAGATGATTTGGGGAATGCAGTTGGCGCTGTTCCGCCGGGCTCTACCTTCGAGCATTACATTCGAACACGTGTTGAGAATGGGTTGGTCCCAGAATCGAGGGACGATGCGGAGGGCTGGATTGAGCAGCGCCTTGAGCACTATCGCAAACCGGCTGGCGCATTCGAAATTCGAATGGGCGAAGATTCCTGGAATCTCGTCAGCGAACGTCGAACCAACCAAGGCGGCGTTGTGATCTATGGTGTCGATATCAGCGCCCTAAAGGCCGCCCAGAAAACTGCTTTTGAAAGCGAGCAGAAGTTTCGGGATTTTGCGTCGTCGGCAGCAGATTGGTTTTGGGAAACAGATGCAGACCACCGGTTCAGTTACGTATCTGAAAATATACAACGTCTAACGGGAATGCGCCCTGGCGATATTATCGGCAAGCGGCGCGATCAAACTGCAGAGACATCGGATGACCCAGCGCTATGGGCCGCCCATAATGATACTATCGGGCGTCGCGAACCATTTCGTGAGTTTACAATTCGCCGCCGAATTGCTGACGGGCCGTTTCTATGGACTGCGATTAGCGGCGTGCCCCATTTTGCACCCGATGGACAATTCGCAGGGTATCGCGGTGTCGGCCGAAACGTCACTGAACTGGTTACAGCCAGGCAAGCCCTTGAGGGCAGTGAAGCCAAGGCGCGCCAGCTTGCGCACAGCGCACAAGAAGCCCGGATTGCTGCGGAAGCTGCGGACAGTGCAAAGTCTGAATTCCTGGCAAGCATGTCCCACGAATTCCGAACACCGTTGAACGCCATCCTTGGGTTCGGGCAATTGCTTACGTTAGAAGGTCAGAACACGTTGTCTGCAACACAGCGTGAATACTTGGCAATGATCATGCAGAGCGGAGATCATTTGCTATCGCTCATAAACGAAATACTGGACCTTGCCTCTATCGAAGCCGGCCAGCTGCGCATGTCCATGACAGCCTTGGACCCGCAAGACATTGCTCAAGATGTTGTGAAAACGATGCAGCCTGTTGCGGCTAAGGCGGACATCAAACTGAATTTTGACGCACGCGTATTGGAGCAGCGCATCAAGGCGGACCCTAAGCGGCTCAAGCAAATCCTGCTGAACCTGGTCTCGAATGCTATCAAGTATAATAAGCCCAACGGGACCGTTGATGTAACGCTGTCGGAAGCTGATGGAATTATCCGGATATCCATTGAGGATACTGGGAATGGCATAGCTGAAGAGCTTCATTCGCAAATATTCGCCCCCTTCAATCGCCTCGGCGCAGAGCGATCCGGAATTGAAGGCGCGGGCATTGGCTTGGCATTGTGCAAGCGCTTGGTAACAATGATGGGCGGCGAGATTGGCGCAGATAGTGTGCTTGGCGCAGGTTCAACATTTTGGGTGACATTTCCGGCAGAACCAGCGCTAGAAAGTTCCTTAAGCCAGCCCCGCGTTGCTAGTTAAGCGGCGTCGCGCTGGACCCAGGATTTCAGAACAGTCCATACTCCCCGCATCAGAAGAAATATGTGGGGCAAATGCGATGCCAGAAGTTGGATCATCAGACTACGATTATATTGTCGTCGGCGCAGGGTCTGCCGGGGCTGCTGTAGCGGCGCGGCTATCTGAAAGTGGTCGATATCAAGTGCTTTGCTTGGAAGCGGGTAAGGAAGGGTCCGATTATTTTTGGTCTCGCGTGCCCGTCGGCATTGCCAAGCTGATCGATAATCCAGCCGTCAATTGGTGCTATTCCTCAGAACCAGATGAAGGATCTGGCGGCAGGCGGATTGAAGTGCCGCGGGGCAAGATGTTGGGCGGCTCTAGCTCCATCAACGGCATGGTTTTTATCCGTGGCCAAGCGCGGGACTACGATGGCTGGGCACAGCTTGGTAATCGCGGCTGGAGCTATGACGATGTACTCCCAACCTTCAAGAAGATGGAATCCTACGCGGGCGGGGAAGATGAATTCCGTGGCCGCGATGGCCCGCTGCGTGTTGACGATACCCCGCGCCATCAAGTGCCGCTGCTGGAAAAAATGATCGCCGCGGCGGAGAAGATTGGCGTTCCATTCAACAAGGACCTAAACGGTGCCACGCAAGAGGGCATTGGCATGTCCCAGGTGACGATCTCAAAAGGCCGGCGCCAATCAACCGCATATTGCTACCTCGACCCGGCGCGCAGCCGGTCAAATCTCACGATCCAGCAGGATGCCATGGCGGAGACGCTAATCCTCGAAGGCAAGCGCTGCGTCGGCGTCCGTTACACGGTCGCAGGTGAAGCCAGGGAGGCGCGGGCGTCTCGGGAGGTGATTGTATCCAGTGGGTCGATCAACTCACCCAAGCTGCTGGAACTGTCTGGGATTGGGCAGGCGGACCTGCTGCGCAGTCTTGGTATCGAGCTTGTGCATGAACTAAAGGGCGTTGGCGAGAACTTGCGGGACCACTATTCGCCCCGTGTGAAGTTTGCCATCAAAGAGAAGAACGCGACATTCAATGACAATGCCCGTGGATGGCGGCTTGCGCGGGAGGTTATCAAATATGCACTCTTCAAGGATGGGTTTCTGGCGCGCACGTCGGTTCCGCTCCGGATGTATTTCCGTACCCGCGAAGGGCTGGAAACGCCGGATGCAACGATCTCTATTTTGCCATTCCTCTACGAAATGGTCGGTCGCCAACGACGGATTGCAAAGCGCCAAGGCATCACGATGAACGTCAACGTACTGCGCTCAGAAAGTCTTGGCTCGATCCACGTGAAGTCAGCCGATCCGGCAGAGCCGCCCGCCATTAAGTTCAATTTCCTTTCCTCCCAGCACGACCGAGACGGCCTGCTGGCTGCCATGCGCAAAGGGCGGGAGCTTATGGCAACGTCGCCGGTCGCAGAAATGACAGGAGAGGAGATCGCCCCCGGCATCGATAAGCAGACGGACGAAGAATTGCTGGAATGGGTGCGCAACAACGCCGAGACGACCTATCACCCGGTCGGCACCTGCAAGATGGGATCGGACCCGATGGCCGTTGTTGATGCTCAATTGCGGGTACACGGCATTGAAGGCCTCCGCATCGCAGACGCCTCGATCATGCCAACGCTAACCAGCGGCAACACCAATGCGCCAAGCATTATGATCGGTGAGAAATGTGCGGCGATGATCCTTGCAGCTTCAGAAGATCATATGTGAGGCGCTAGCGCCTCCGCTCTGATGCGGGCGGGAGCGCCATGATGCGCTGGCTTTCGGGTTCTGCCATGAAGGGGGAGCCGTTTAGCCATTCCAGCATCAGCTCAAACATATCGTCGCCCCAGAATATCTGGCCTTCGATCAGGAATGTCGGCACGCCGTAGACGCCGTTTGATACGGCACTTTCTGTGTTCAGCCGTAATTGATCTTTGACCGCTGCATCACTGGTTGCGGCGGCGAGGTCATCAATCCCGAGCTGTTCGGCGAGGCGGGTGAGGCTGTCTGGATCCTGGCCGTCCTGCCCATTGGCCCAAATGTGATCAAAGATTACGCCGATGGCGGCGCTATCCGAACCAAGCGCAATCGCCAGGCGAAGCAATGTTAACGGATTGAATGGATGGCGCGGGGGAGCCTTAAACGGCAGCACAAGCTTCTGGGCGCGCCAGCGCGTTAGCAGGAAGGTGTGGCGCTTCTTAGCTTCAATCTCCGCCGGACCAAGCTGGCCCCAATGATTGAGAAGCCCGGCAAAGAGAACCGGACGGAACCGCACCTCAACATCATCTGGCAGCCGATGCAGCTGGTGGAATTGCAAATAGGCATAGGGCGAAATAACGTCAAAAAACCAATCAGCCTGTCGCATGCGTAATGTCTCCCAGTCGTGCTTGAAACGTCACGCCTTAAGCGAGGTTCTCTTTACGCAGCAGTGCATCCGGTGACGGAAGCTTGCCGCGGAAGGCGAGGTAGGCAGCCTCTGCATCCATAGACCCGCCGGATGAATACACATAGCGGTGTAGCTTCTCCGCCGTGGCTTCATCAAAAGCGTCACCGGCTTCCTCGAAAGCCTGGAACGCATCTGCATCCAGTACGCCAGACCACATGTAGGAATAATATCCGGCTGAATACCCATCGCCTGAGAACACGTGCGCAAAATGCGGTGTTGCATGGCGCATGACGATTTCTTCAGGCATGCCGATATCCGCCAGCACGGAGGCTTGAAACGCCATCGGATCAACATCTGCAGCTTCTTCTGGCGTGAGCGCATGGAATGCCATGTCGACCAAGGCTGATGCTGTGAACTCTACGTTCGAGAAGCCTTTGTTGAACGTGCGCGCCGCTTTCATTTTATGCAGCAAGGCTTCAGGGATAGCCTCGCCCGTCTCGTGATGGAGGGCGAAGCGTTGCAGGACTTCGGGAACAGTTAGCCAATGCTCGTATAGCTGCGACGGCAATTCCACAAAATCGCGGCTGACGGAAGTGCCAGAGATCGATGGATATGTGACATCGGACAGCATGCCATGAAGGGCATGGCCAAATTCATGGAAGAGTGTGCGGGCGTCATCCATGGTGATCAATACAGGCTCGCCTGGTGGCGCTTTGGCGAAATTCATGACGTTCAGGATGATGGGCGTTTGGCCTTCACCACCTTGGTCATTGGCAAGGCGATGCTGCTCCTGAAAGCCGCTCATCCACGCACCGGAGCGCTTGGATGGTCTGGCAAAATAGTCAGCTATGAAGGCGGCCTTGCGGGCACCCTCGGCGTCGAGCACCTCAAACACACGCGCGTCAGGGTGATAGGCTTTCGCTTCTTTTCGCTCGACGAAGCTAACACCAAACAGACGGTTGGCCGTGTCAAAAGCCGCTAAGATCAACTGGTCCAGCTGCAGGTATGGCTTTAATTCTGCATCATCCAGATTAAATCGTGCGGCGCGTACTTTCTCTGAATAGTACCGCCAGTCCCAGGGGGCGACGGAATGGTTTTGGCCTTCTGCTTGGATGAGGTCTGCGAGGTCGCTAGCTTCTTCTGCGGCGCGGGCACTGGCTTTTTCCCACATGGTTTCCAGCAGATTGCGCACGTTCTCTGGCGTTTTCGCCATGGTGTCATCAAGCTTGAAGTGGGCGAAGGTCTCGTAGCCGAGGAGGGCAGCTTTCTCGGCGCGTAATTTGACGATCTCAGCGACAATGGGGCGATTGTCCCGCGCGCCATCCGTCTCGCCGCGCGCTGCCCAGGCTTTGAACGCTTGTTCCCTGAGGGCGCGCTTGGAGGAAAACGTCAGGAATGGCTCAATGATGGATCGGCCGAGCGTTACGGCATGCTTGCCCGGATGGCCGCGTTCTTCAGCAGCAGCCCGCATGCTGGCTTTGAGAGAGGCGGGCAGGCCAGCGAGATCAGTCTCATCTTCGAGCAGAAGCAGATAGGTGCTTTCGTCCGCCAGTATGTTCTGCGAAAACGTTGTCCCCAAAGTCGCCAGCCGTTCGTTGATGGCGGCAAGCCGGGTTTGGTCTTTATCGTTGAGATTAGCGCCGGAGCGAACGAAGCCTTTCCACTTTTTCTCAAGCACCCGCAGCGCTTCATCATCTAGCCCCAAGTTCGCGCGATCCTGATAAAGCGCATCAATTCGCTTGAAGAGTGCTGCATTCATTGTGACGGCTGAGTGATGCCGTGCCATTTCTGGCGCGAGCTTCCGCTCAAGCGCTTGGAGCGCATCATTCGTGTTGGCACCAGCAATATTCCAGAAGATTGCAGATGCGCGGCTGAGCAGGGGGCCGGCCAGTTCGAGGGCAATCACCGTATTCTCGAACGTAGGCGCAGCACTGGCGCTGGCGATTGCGTCGATTTCTGCTAGATGCGCTGGCAATGCCACATCAATCGCTGCCTCAAGGTCCGCCTCGCTGATCTTGCCAAATTCTGGCAGGCCCAAGGGGCCGGCCCATTTGCCGATTGCTGGATTGATCGGCTGGTCGGCAGTCGTTTCAGGCATGGGGTGGTCCTTGATTCGGTCAGATCGCTTGTCTCTTAATGTTTTAGACCGCCGCTGGTTCGAATAAAGTCAATAATAACTCGCAACCCGACCCCAGTTTTCAAATTTGTGAACACAAATGGGCGTTCGCCGCGCATTCTTAGCGTATCTGACCGCATAACGTCCAAATCTGCACCCACAAGCGGCGCCAGATCGATTTTGTTGATTACAAGCAAATCTGACCGAGTAATGCCTGGGCCGCCTTTGCGCGGGATTTTCTCGCCCGCAGCAACATCAATCACATAGATCGTAATGTCTGCGAGTTCTGGGCTAAACGTGGCCGCCAGATTATCACCGCCAGACTCGATCAAGCAAAGCTCTGCCAACGGGAATTTCCCACACATATCTGCGATAGCGGATAGATTGATGGAAGCGTCCTCGCGGATGGCGGTGTGCGGGCATCCACCGGTCTCAACGCCTTCAATCCGTTCTGCTGGCAAGGCGCCAGAGCGTGTGAGGATCATCTGATCTTCTTTGGTGTAGATGTCGTTGGTGATGACAAATAGGTCGTGCGCATCCCGCATGCCCTTGCACAGCGCCTCACAAAGAGCAGTCTTGCCACTGCCGACCGGGCCGCCGATACCAACGCGAAGGGGGCCGTTTGGGGAAACGCTCATGATCGGAATATCCTTGCGTATTGGGTCTCGTGGCGCATGGATGCGATCTCATGCGCCGGGGTTGATGTCCAGATTTCATCTAGGCTGGCGGGCGCAGATTGCGCGGCCTCGGCGACAACTGCCTCTAGCGCGGCGATCGCGCGCTGACCATCGGTCTGGCCAAGGGGTATCAGGCGCACACCGGCTGAAATGATATTGGCAGCGACGGCTTGTAGATATAACGGTAGAGCATCCCCTAACGCAGCGCCATGAACGGCAGCCGTAAATCCCGCTGCGACGGGGAGAACGGGCCGCGCGCCTAATTCAGCGGCGAACGCGTCTAGTTCTGGATGCGGCCAAGCGGCGCGAACGGTTTTCAGAAAGGCTTCGCCCTGATGCTCTGCCTCCAGCAGCAATTCAGCAGTTGGAACCCAAGCGGCAGCTTCCTTTGCCATTGCTGCAGCCACATTCGGCGCTGTGCCATGGGTAGCGGCGAAAAACCCAGCATCCGTGCGTCCTGTGCCAAAGCGCAAAAGGCTTGCGCACCAATCCGTCAAAGTTTCAGGGTCGGCGACGACGCCAGCCTCAATCGCACTCTCAAGCCCGTGGCTATAGGAGAACGCGCCAATTGGGAACGCGGGGGAAAACCAAGTTTGCAGGCGCAGGAGGACGGCAATATCAGTCATGGCTATGGCCGTGATTGTGTCCGTCATCATGATCATGGGCATGCGCATGGCCATGATCGCCATAGGCACCGCCTTCTGGCTGAAACGGTTCCTCTACGTTCCGTGCTTCCCCGCCAAGACCCTCGACCATTGCGGCCAGCACATGGTCATGGCGGACCAGGATCCTGTCCGCTTGCACTTCCGCCGGAGTGTGCCGATTGCCGAGATGCCATGCCAGACGCATTAACGCCAACCGGTCGCTCGCGGTCACTTCCAATAATGGTTCTGGCTTGGCGCTGATCCGAAACCAGCGTCCATCTTCCGCCTGCAATCCGTCACCCTCCGCCATAGCAACGGCTTTCGGGAGATCCAGCAGAAGGTGCTCGCCATTGTTAGCGTGTAGGCGGATGCGGCGACGATGCCGGGCGTCGAAATCAAGCGGGATTTCAGCCGTTGTATCAGTTGCAGGCCAGTGCCCCGCTGTCGCGTGGATTGATGCAGTCAACATGACAAATGCCGCTTAGAACTCTCGCCCCCCAAAGAGGGGAGAGGAAACCGCATGGCAACGTTTGGCTTTATTGGCAAAGATTGGCTCAAAACAGGAAGTACCGCTGCGCCAAGCTGACGACTTCTGCGGGCTCACAGGTGAGCAATGCGCCATTGGCTTTGACCTCGTAAGTCTCCGGGTTCACATCGATATCAGGCGTCAGCGTATTCAATTTCATCGAGGCTTTTGAGATATCGCGCACGCCCTTTATCGCGACCAACGCCTTATCCACCTCGAGCCCAGCATTCAGCCCGGCCTCACTCACGAAGGAAACGCTGGTCGCTGTTCTGGCTTTGCCGTAAGCGCCGAACATGGGCCGGTAATATTCTGGCTGTGGTGTTGGAATGGAGGCGTTCGGATCACCCATGACGGCAGCCGCGATCATGCCACCTTTCACCACCAGATCAGGCTTCACGCCAAAGAAGGCAGGTGACCAAACAACCAGGTCCGCAAGCTTGCCCACTTCAACCGAGCCAATATGCTCGGACATGCCATGGGTAATGGCCGGGTTGATGGTATATTTGGCGATGTAGCGGCGGGCGCGGAGATTGTCATTGTCGCCGGTCTCACCATCCATTCGCCCAAACTGGCGCTTCATTTTATCTGCCGTCTGCCAAGTGCGGATCAGCACTTCGCCGACCCGGCCCATGGCCTGACTGTCGGACGCGATAATTGAGAACGCGCCCATATCATGCAGAATATCTTCCGCTGCAATGGTTTCCTTGCGGATACGGCTTTCGGCAAAGGCCACGTCTTCCGGAATGCGCGGGTCTAAGTGATGGCAGACCATGAGCATGTCCAAATGCTCATCAACTGTGTTGACCGTATAGGGCCGCGTTGGGTTGGTGGAGGACGGGATCACGTTATCCAACCCGCAGACCTTGATGATATCTGGCGCATGGCCACCGCCCGCGCCTTCTGTATGAAACGCGTGGATGACGCGGCCTTTAAGGGCGGCGACAGTATCCTCAACAAAGCCGCTCTCGTTCAGCGTATCGGTATGAATCATCGCCTGGATGTCCATTTCATCCGCAACATTGAGGCAGTTATCTATCGACGCTGGCGTTGTGCCCCAGTCCTCATGGAGTTTGAGCGCGCATGCGCCCGCGTTGATCTGGTCGATCAACGGCTCCGGTTCTGAGGTATTGCCTTTGCCGCTGAAGCCCAAATTCACAGGAAAAGCGTCTGACGCTTCGATCATGCGCGAGATATGCCATTCACCGGGCGTGCATGTGGTGGCATTGGTGCCCGTCGCCGGGCCGGTGCCGCCGCCGAGCATGGTGGTGACGCCAGAATAGAGCGCCTCGTCAATTTGCTGTGGGCAAATGAAGTGAATGTGACAGTCGAACCCGCCAGCTGTGATGATTTTGCCTTCGCCAGCAATGGCCTCGGTCGAGGGACCGATGATGATATCGACGCCGTCCTGAACATCGGGATTGCCCGCTTTGCCGATGGCGACGATCCGACCGTCCTTGATGCCGATGTCCGCTTTTACGATGCCCCAATAGTCCAAAATGACAGCGTTTGTGATGACGGTATCAACCGCACCATCGCGGCGACGGACCTGGGATTGGCCCATGCCGTCGCGAATGACCTTACCGCCGCCGAACTTCACTTCATCGCCGTAGGTCGTGAAGTCTTTCTCAACCTCAATGAAGAGTTCCGTATCAGCCAAACGGACTTTGTCGCCGACAGTCGGGCCGAACATATCGGCATAGGCATTGCGTGAGATTTTTACTGGCATAACCTCAATCCTTCCCGTCCAAAGCGCCCATGACTTCTTGCCGGAACCCGATGATCCGCCGTGCACCGCCGAATGGCACAAGCTGAACGGCGCGGGACTGGCCCGGCTCAAAGCGAACAGCAGTTCCAGCGGCAATATCGAGCCGCATACCGCGGGCAGCCGCCCGGTCAAAGGCCAGCGCTGGGTTGGTTTCGGCGAAGTGATAATGGCTGCCGACTTGGATCGGCCGGTCACCGGTGTTCGCGACATCCATGCTGAGCGCTTCGAGGTCAGCATTTAGTTCAATATCGCCAGGGGCGGCGATGATTTCACCTGGTATCATCTGATAGCTCCTTAGCGGATGGGATCATGAACGGTGACGAGCTTAACGCCGTCTGGGAATGTCGCTTCAACCTGAACGTCGTGGATCATTTCAGCGATGCCCTCCATCACCTGATCGCGGGTGATGACGTGGGCGCCAGCTTCCATCAGGTCTGCGACGCGACGGCCATCCCTGGCACCTTCGACGACAAAATCCGTGATAAGCGCAATGGATTCCGGATGGTTCAGCTTGACCCCGCGCTCAAGGCGTCGGCGGGCGACCATCGCCGCCATGGCGATCATCAGCTTGTCCTGTTCTCTTTGGGTTAGCCGCATGATTTCTCCATTAACAAAGCCAAACACGGGGGGCTGTGGCGGGACGATCGAGCGTCCGATGGCGGAAAGCACCGATCACATCTGCAAGCATGCTTTTGAGCGCGCCAGCATCATCGCCCAACATACGGGCAATTAGCAGCCCGCGCACATGAGTGGCACCAGCGAAAATAGGTAGATTGGCCATCTCAGTTTGCAGGTATTCTGTGTGTGCCGCAGCATCGGGTGCTGCATAGATCATCGTCGCGAGCGCCCGGGCGCTGCGGAACCCGGTTGCCGCAAATAGGCTATCACCGCCGCCTTCGACCAACATCCGGTCTCGCCATAAGGGCTGACCGGCGCGATCGATCCGCCAGTAATCTGTGAGGCACCCAGAAGCGAAGGTCTCATTGTGCGCCTTGCGACCAAGCACGATGGTCTCAGCCATGAGCAGGCGCGCATCATCGGCAAGGTCAACATTGATCTGCCGGTTTAGAAGCGCGCCGTTGAACAGGATTGTCTCCTGCGGCAGCCATTCGAGCGTAGCACCTGCATCAAGCCGCAGTTTAGTCTGCATCTTTGCAGGTGCATCCAGCGCACGATAGATCTTCTCCGCCGCTTGCCCTGACACAACGCCATCAGCGCCCGGACCACACTCCACCGAAACGGACAAACTATCCCCGCCCGCTACGCCGCCTGCTGTATTTGCCAGCACAGCCTCTGGGGCTTCGCCATGGGTGCGGGGCGTCAATAGGCGAGCAGGGCTAGACGCATAGCGTTCTTTGAGCCGGGATTGGCCGGTTGCATCGGCTGCGAACCGTAGACGGGCTTCGCCATGGCTGCGCTGGAGCGCGCTATCAGACGCTGAGACGGCGTCGAACATCGGCTTCGTCCAGGTCGCTGGGGGCTCCAGACATAACGACTTCGCCTCTATCCATGACGATGAACTGATCCGCCAGCTCCTTTGCGAAATCGAAATACTGTTCGACCAATAGGATCGCCATATCACCGCGTTCTGCAAGCGTCGTAATCGCCGCGCCGATCTGTTTGATGATCGATGGCTGTATTCCTTCCGTCGGCTCATCCAGGGCAAGCAGCCGTGGTCGCATCACCAGCGCCCTGCCAATGGCAAGCTGTTGTTGCTGGCCGCCTGAAAGGTCACCGCCGCGGCGGCCGAGCATATCCTTCAATACGGGAAAGAGCGTGAAGACCTCTTCAGGGATGGTGCGGTCGCTTCTAGGCAACATCCCGAACCCGGTTTTGAGGTTTTCTTCAACCGTCAGCAAAGGAAAAATCTCACGACCCTGGGGCACGACAGCGATGCCTGCGCGGGCACGGTCTGCAGCACCCATGCGGGAGATATCTTTATCCTCCCACATGATCGCGCCGTCCCGGATTGGCGTTTGGCCAACGACGCCCCGCATCAAACTGCTTTTGCCGACGCCATTGCGACCAAGCACACAGGTCACCTGGCCTTTCATCGCAGACATGGAAACAGATTTCAGCACCTGACTGGCACCGTAATAAAGATTGATATTCTCTACCTTCAACATGTCAGCGCCCCAGATACACTTCGATGACGGCCTCATTGGCAGACACAGTATCCAGTGTCCCCTCTGCCAATACGGAGCCTTCGTGCAGCGCTGTCACTTTGCAATCCAGCGCACGGACGAATTCCATATCGTGTTCAACAACGACGACGGAGCGCTGGCCGCCAGAAATGCGCTTCAGCATGGCAGCGGTTTGCATTGTCTCTGCATCGGTCATACCGGCGGCAGGTTCATCGATCAGCATAACATCTGGGTCTTGGGCGAGCACCATGCCGATTTCCAGCCACTGCTTCTGACCGTGGCTGAGATAGCCTGCCAATTCATTGGCGCGGGCAGTCAAAGCAATTTCATCGAGAATAGAGTCTATTCGCGCCTTTTGGTCCGGGCGGATCTTCGCAAATAAGGAAAAGCGCGCCCGCCGGTCGCCTGCAAGTGCAAGCTCCAAGTTCTCGAAGACGGTATGGTTCTCAAACACGGTAGGACGCTGGAACTTCCGTCCAACGCCAAGCTTGGCGATGGCAGCCTCATCAAGCTTGGTCAAGTCATGGCGACCGTGCAGCAGTACATCGCCGCGATCAGGCTTCGTTTTGCCGGTGATGACATCCATCATCGTTGATTTTCCAGCCCCGTTCGGGCCGATGATCGCACGGAGTTCGCCTGGCTCCAGGAACAAGCTCAATTGGTTCAGTGCGCGAAAGCCATCAAATGTGACGGTGACGCCGCTGACATACAAAATGGCATCGGTCAGTTTGGGGGTATCAGTCATCGCCCGCCTCCGCAGATGCCATCTTGGGCGGCTTTTGTTTGCGCACGATCACCTCCCGCAACCGCGCCATTTCAGCAACAATGCCTTTGGGGAAGAACAGTGTTACGGCAACAAATAGGCCGCCGAGTGCGAAGAGCCAGAATTCCGGCATTGCACCCGTCAGATATGTTTTGGCGTAATTCACCAGAACGGCGCCTAACGCCGCGCCAACGAGCGTTCCACGCCCGCCGACGGCCACCCAAACGATGATTTCGATGGAGTTGGCAGGCTGGAATTCACTTGGGTTGATAATCCCGACCTGGGGCGTGTACAGGGCGCCCGCGACGCCAGCCATCATGGCTGAGACAACGAAAGCAAACAGCTTGTAGTGCTCAGCCCTGAAGCCAATGAACCGGGCGCGGCTTTCGGCATCGCGAACGGCCGTTAACACGCGCCCGTATTTCGATGTCGTCATCCAACGGCAAAGTAGGTATCCACCCGCAAGTGCTACCGCAGAGGCCAGCATGAGGCCGGCGCGGGTGGCGTCTGCTTGTAGGTCCAAGCCTAGGAATTCCTTGAAGTCCGTCAGACCGTTATTGCCACCAAAGCCCATATCGTTCCGGAAGAATGCCAGCATGAGCGCGAAGGTCATGGCCTGGCTGATGATGGAGAAATAGACACCCGTCACGCGGCTTCTGAAGGCCAGCCAGCCGAATAGAAACGCCAGCGCGCCCGGTGCAGCCATGCAGATGATAATTGCAAAAAGGGGGCTGTCTGAACCCGCCCAATACCAAGGCAACTCTTTCCAATCCAGGAACACCATAAAGTCTGGCAGGTCCGGGTTGCCATAGACGCCCCGGTCGCCGATCTCACGCATCAAATGCATGCCCATGACGTAGCCGCCGAGCGCAAAGAACGCCCCGTGCCCAAGGCTCAAAATCCCAGCGAAACCCCAGATCAAATCGACCGAAAGCGCCAGGAGGGCATAGCAAAGGTACTTACCGATCAATGACACCATGTAGTTCGGCACATGGAACGGTGAGCCAACCGGTGCCCAAGCATTCAGCGCCACGGCGCCGATGGCTACGATTGCCACAATGGCTAGGAAAATGCGGCCTTTGCCGTCTATGAGGCTGAGCATCCTAATTCTCCACCGCTCGGCCTTTGAGGGCGAACAGCCCCCTTGGGCGCTTCTGGATAAAGAGGATGATCGCCACCAGCACGATGATCTTGCCGAGCACGGCACCGGAAACAGGCTCCAGGAATTTATTCACGATGCCGAGGCTGAACGCACCCACGAGCGTGCCCCAGAGATTTCCGACGCCGCCGAACACCACGACCATGAAACTGTCGATAATGTAGGCTTGGCCAAGGTTTGGGCTAACGTTATCGACTTGGCTAAGGGCTACGCCCGCCATGCCAGCCACGCCGGACCCGAGGCCGAAAGTAAGCGCGTCGACCCTGCCAGAGCGGATGCCCATGGAATTCGCCATGCGGCGGTTCTGCGTCACTGCCCGCATCTCCAGGCCCATGGAGGTGAAGCGGATCAGTGCCCATACGCCCGCCAACACAGCCAGCGCGAAGACGATGATCCAGATGCGGTTGTAGGTCAGCAACACACCGCCAGTGAGTTCAACAGCACCACTCATCCATTCGGGATTTCCAACCTCGCGATTGGTTGGCCCAAAGATCGTTCGAACGGCCTGCTGCAGGATGAGCGATATGCCCCAAGTCGCCAGCAACGTTTCCAATGGGCGGCCATAAAGCCAGCGGATGACAGACCGCTCCATGAGCACGCCGAGACCACCAGAGGCCAGAAATGCAGCCGGGACAGCGAGCGCTAGCGAAAGGCCAAAATACTCAGGTGCCACGCTGCGAAACACTTCCTGGATCATGAACGTTACATAAGCGCCGATCATGACCATCTCACCATGGGCCATGTTGATCACGCCCATGACGCCGAAGGTGATCGCCAGCCCTATAGCCGCGAGCAGCAGCACGGATCCGAGGCTTAAGCCCTGAAAGATGGACCCAAGTGTTTGGTAATAGAAAAGCCGGTCCTCAACCGTATCCAAAGCGACTGTGGCGGCAGCGCGAACGTTGGCATCCTTTTCGGTATCGCTTGCAAGTTGGGTGAGGATGATACGGGCTTCTGTGGCGTCGCTATCGGTGAGCAGTTCAATGGCAGCCAGCCGGTCTTCGGCTGCGGCTTCTGGTTTGCTATCGATGACCGCTAGGGCCATCGCCATAGCCGCTTTGACGTCTTTATCGGCTTCAGCCGCAAAGGCCTTTTTAAGGGCTGGACGGAGGGCGGGATCTGGCGATTTTTGCAAGCCGGATGCCGCGGCAAGCCGCTTTTCAGCATCTGGGTGAGAGAGGTTTAGGCCGCCAAGTACGCCGCGAATCTGGCGGCGTAGTCTGTTGTTCACGCGAATCTTTCTAAGGCCTTTGCTGGGAAGTACACCAAGCGCTTCATTCGAAATCGGATCGACGACGGCATATCCGTCTTTTTGCTTCTTCGCGATAACAACGCGCTTATCGGTTTTCTGAAAATACAGTTCACCGCTTGCCATGGCAGCCAAAATGGGCGCTGCTGCAGGGTCACCAGATGCGGCCAGGGCATCAATGCCTGCGCCGCGCTTCTTAGAAGATTTCTCTGTCAGGAGTTGAAGAGCCGCATCACGTTCAGCTGGAGTCGCTAATGCGTAGGAGCCATTTATGACACTGAGCGCGGCCAAGAAAATGATGAGACTGATGATGGTGAATAAGCGGCTGAGCCTATAGGCATGATGCTGACACACGGGTGATCTCTACTTCTGAAAATTATACATTCTTTACCGAGTACAAGAGAGGCGCGGCGAGGGGTGCCGCGCCTCCATTGCAGTTGTTACGTCGCCTTAGAACTTTGGCTTTTCGCAGTTGCCGCAGACCCAAGGGTAGGTCCAATTCGCGGTCAGCTTCTTGCTTTCCGGAATGAAATCTGACCAAGCGTCGCCAATGACAGGGCCATCGGTTTTCCAGACAGTTTCGAACTGGCCATCATCCTGTACTTCGCCGATAAGAACTGGCTTAGAGAGGTGGTGGTTGACGTTCATGACCGCCTTGGTGCCGGTCAGCGACGTAACTGTCTGGCCATACATGGCCTGACGCACGGCGTCGACATCGGTCGTCCCGGCTTGCTCGACCGCCTGCACCCACATCTTGAAGCCGATGTAATGTGCTTCCATCGGGTCATTGGTTACGCGGTTTTCGTCCTTCGTAAACGCATGCCATTTCTTGATGAATTCGGCGTTTTCCGGCGTTTCCACGGACATGAAGTAATTCCATGCCGCGAGATGGCCGACGAGTGGTGCCGTATCGATCCCAGCGAGTTCTTCTTCACCAACAGAGAAGGCCACGACCGGCAGGTCCTCAGCCTTCACGCCTTGGTTTGCCAATTCCTTGTAGAAAGGCACGTTAGCGTCACCGTTAATCGTTGAGACGACTGCAGTCTTCTTGCCTTCAGACGCGAACGCCTTCACGCGGGAGACAATGGTCTGCCAGTCGGAGTGACCGAACGGCGTGTACTCTTCCATGATATCTTCATCCGCAACGCCCTTTGCGTTCAAGAACGCGCGGAGGATCTTGTTGGTCGTGCGGGGATAGACGTAGTCCGTACCGAGGAGGGCGAAGCGGGTAGCACCGCCACCGTCTTCGCTCATCAGATATTCAACAGCCGGGATTGCCTGCTGGTTTGGTGCTGCGCCCGTGTAGAACACGTTGCGCGAAGATTCCTCGCCCTCATATTGGACGGGGTAGAACAGCATGCCATTCAATTCTTCAAAGACCGGCAGCACGGATTTGCGGCTGACCGAGGTCCAGCAACCAAACACTGCGGAAACTTTGTCTTTAGAAATCAATTCGCGCGCTTTTTCAGCGAATAGTGGCCAATTGGAAGCGGGGTCAACTATGACCGGCTCCAATTGCTTGCCAAGCAATCCACCCTTTTTGTTCTGCTCATCAATTAGCATGAGCATGGCGTCTTTTAGGGTGGTCTCACTAATAGCCATCGTACCCGACAGCGAATGTAGAATACCGACCTTAATTGTATCGGCGGCGGCGCCAGCAACCGAGGCAGTAAGTGCCCCGACAAAGACGCCAGTTTGTATCAGGCGTCGAAGCCCAATGGATGGTTTGTGCATGCCTAAATCTCTCCATGTTCCGTTCGCACGGATTAAGGAATTGCAAACCATGTGCCAACTTGAGAATGCCTTGTGCGCCTGAATAAAAGGCAATAAAACAGTATGTTGGTAGATTAAGAGGAATATATGGGCATTATCAATAATGCATAAAAAAACGGCATTATGGGTTTTAGCGCGCGAATAAATTAGGCACCGTGGCGACGGGGGTACCTGGAGTATCGTGCAAACTGCGGCTTAAGCCGCCTGCGTGTTTTTGTAATAGATGATTCTTTCGAATAGTCTTAATAATATGTTAACTAATTGTTGGCGTTAACACATGAGGACGGCCTGATGGCCAGTAATCTTAGCGGGAGCAGTCAGAGTGCGGAGGTGCGCCTCCTTGTAACGCCTTCGCAAACTGCGAAGCGCGCCGACGTTCATGTTGACTTGGATGTGGGTGAACTTAGCGCTGCGGACATAAATATTGTCTTCGCGTTTGATGCATCGGGTAGTCTTGGTTCTGTACCCTATGCGCAGCAGCTAAATGCAATTCAGACCACCATTGATGATCTGCGGGCGCAATTCGCGTCCGCCTCAAATGATGTACAGATCAAGCTTCTCCGTTTTGCCTCCAATGTATCTGATTTCCCAGATGGGGCTGCGACCGGGTTCGACCTGAATGATGCCGCGTTGGACGATGTGCTGGCGCTGGCACCTTTCACAGGCGGTACCACAAACTATCTGGCGACCTTGAGAGCCGCGAACACTTTATTTTAGGGGCTGGCCTAGATAGCTGAGAAAGGCTATGCAGGTCATATGGTTAGCATGCGTCGGCGGAGTAGGCTTCCGCGAAGTATTCAGATTGAGCTGATCAAGTATTTCGTTGCAGGTTCGACGGCGCGCTCAGCCGC
>CALLKY010000004.1 GCA_938083135.1 uncultured Alphaproteobacteria bacterium
CTTCGCCCACATCACCATTCTCGTCAGTCTCGCGCTCAGCCCCACAGCTGCGCGAATGATCATCAACCATTCAACCTGGCTCCGCCTTTTAGCGATCGTGCTTTCAGATAAACATTTGTTAACCACCGCGCGATATCAGTAATTCAAGCATAGCGCAGCGCTATCTTACTTGCTTTAGAAGGCCACTTACAACGGGACTATCCATGTATCGCGTCTCAGAAGACATGTTCGCAGAAATTGCTGAAATGAACCAAACCGCTCAGCAGAACTTCATCAAGAGCCAATCAGAGCCCTATGGCCCAGGTGAGATGGGTAGTCTTCTCAGGATTAGCGAAGAAATAAAAAGGGTCGCCAGGTTGAACCGCAGCGTCGCAGTGGTGATGCGCCTTCAATCCCAAGCACTGATCAATAAGCAAAAAAAAATGCGAGAGCAAGCGCGTCAGTCGTCTGCATCCAATTCAGACGGCTCGAACACCGTTTGATCAAACGCCAGCAGCGTCTCCCAATGGCGCGCCGCATCCTCCTGGAACAATGCCCGCGTGATGCCGGCAGCCAGCCGTGGGGTTGCAATCTTCATTGCATTGATTGAACACCCTGATGCACCAAAGCTCATGGTCGCTGCAAACGTGTAATCGTAGATATGCCGAAGATACGGCGCGGTACCCGGATTGAGTTCCTGGTAGGCCCCGTTGCCGTCCAAATACGGATACCGCCCAAGCCGCTCATTCTGCTCATCGATAGGCGGTGTATAAGCATCCCGCCAGGTTTTGATGTGTGGTGCGAATGGTTTCAGCTCCAGGCGTGCCGCGAAATCAACATCCATCCCAATGCATGAAATCAGATAATCGGCCTCAAAGACCCCTGCGTCGGTTTCTAGCTCCACGCGGCCATCACGGTCTTCCGCCGCATTCCATCCGCCACCTTTGACGATTTCAAAATTTGGGAATGTGCGCACGCGGTCATATGTGTGCTGCGGGATACTTTCTCTAAGCCCCAGAACATAGCTCATAAACCGCCAGCGCCATGCGTCATCCAGGTCGCAATAATGGCGGAGGAACCCAGCGAATGTCAGCCACCTATATGGCTGGACGCGTTGCAAACGTTCACGGCGAACAAACATGCGGACAGTGCGCGCGCCTGCTTCCAGTGCCGTCGCCGCGTTATCCGCCGCAGATGCCCCGGCCCCCAATACAGCGACATCTTTGCCCTCGAGTGCTGCAAAATCTATCGGGTCTGCCGTCGTCGCCCAAAATTGGCGCGGCAAATGTTCAATACACGGCGGGGCAAGCCACTTGCCGGCCCCGTCCTGCCCGGTCGCTAGCACAAGCTTCCGTGCATAAACCTGCTCTTCGCCAGTTGCGGTTTCCAGCGTGACCTTAAGCAGATCGTTTGTTGCAGGGGCAATACCGGTTAACGCGACTTCATTGCGAACTGGAACCTCGGCAACTGCCCGGATCCATAGAAGGTAATCTGACCAATGGCCCGCTGGAATGAACTCAAGCGCCTCCCAGTCAGCGATGCCATACTTAGCTTCATGCCATGCCTGGTAGGTTAGTGATGCAAGGCCGAGATCGGGGCCAGTGTAGTCCTTGGGTGACCGCAAAGTGGGCATGCGGGCATAGGTGGTCCACACGCCTTCTTGGCCAAATTTTGCTTTATCGAACAGCAGAATATTGCGCACGCGGTCACGCTTGAGATGGTGCGCGAGAATCAAGCCGCCTTGGCCAGCACCAGCGATCACGACGTCATAAACATGCGCGCCATCTGGGCCGCTGGTATTCGGCATCCAGTCCAAAGTCGGATGTGCAGTTAGTTCTAGCTCACGCCGAACTTGGGCTTCGAGCTCAGCTAGATTGCCGCTCATCGGTTGGGTGGGGTCAACTCTTCGATACGACCGCCGCGCGCGATTAACATGCGGTCAATCATTTCAATGAACAGACCATGGCAAACGACGCCGGGAGTCATGTTCAGAAAGATATCCATCTCGTCAGGATCTGGAATTTCGCCAAACCCAGCATCCAGGATCCAATGCCCTTCGTCGGAAACGAAAGGCTTGCCGTTCGCCATACGCAGGGTTGTTTTGGCACCAAATGCTTCCAGGTCCCGCTTGATCGCGGGCATGGCGAAAGCAGAAACTTCAACAGGCAGCGGAAATTTACCCAGCACATCAACGAGCTTCGAGCTATCCCCGATATAGACGACCTGCTTGGACAGGCTAGCCACGATCTTCTCGCGCATAAGCGCCCCACCACCGCCTTTGACGGCCTGCAGGCCCTTATCCACTTCATCAACGCCATCAACCGTTAGGTCAATTTCCGCGACCGCGTCCAGCCCGACGACATTAAGGCCCAGGCGCTTGGCCATCGCAGCCGTCGCCTCTGATGTCGCAACACAGCGGACATCAAGCTTACGCTTGGCGACAGCTTCAATGAATGCGCCGGCGGTCGAGCCGGTGCCGAGGCCCAGCGTCATGCCGGCCTCGGCTAGCTCCGCAGCCGCGAGGCCGACTTTGAGCTTCTCTTCAGCTTGTGTCATTGGCAGAATCGATTAACCGTCAATACCGCCCATGCACACATATTTGGTCTCAACATAATCCTCGATGCCATACTTAGACCCTTCACGGCCACTGCCGGATTCTTTGACGCCGCCAAATGGTGCGACAGCAGTTGAGATCAAGCCGGTGTTGAGGCCGACAATGCCGTATTCTAGCCCTTCAGAAACGCGCCATGCACGGCCCAGGTCCCGGGTGTAGAAGTAGCTGGCGAGGCCGAATTCCGTATCGTTCGCCATAAAGATTGCTTCTTCTTCAGTCTCAAACTTAAAGACCGGCGCCAATGGACCAAAGGTCTCATCCTTCGCCACCAACGCTGATTTAGGCACATCGGCCAAAATTGTCGGCTGGAAGAAACTATGGCCAAGGTCGTGACGCGTTCCACCAAGCACAACACGTGCGCCTTTCGACGTCGCGTCCTGAATGTGCTCTTCCATCTTCGCGACGGCATCCATGTTAATCAGCGGGCCAATATCCATCCCGCCAGACATGCCGTCGCCAATTTTGAATGCGCCAACTGCCACGCGCAGCTTTTCAACGAATTCATCGTATACGCCGCTTTGGACAAGCAAGCGGTTGGCGCAAACGCAGGTCTGACCAGCATTGCGATACTTAGAGAGCAGTGCGCCTTCAACAGCAGCATCAAGATCGGCATCGTTGAAGACGATGAACGGCGCATTGCCGCCAAGTTCCATAGATGTTTTCTTGACCGTACCAGCGCACTGTTCCATCAGCACTTTGCCGATTTCAGTAGACCCCGTGAACGTCAACTTCTTGACGATGGGGTTGCCGGTCATTTCACCACCAATAGCCCGGGCAGCACCGGTAACGACGCTGAAAACACCCTTTGGAACGCCCGCCTGCTCAGCCAGTTCTGCCAAAGCCAAAGCCGAAAGTGGCGTTTCGCTGGCGGGCTTGCAGACCATTGTGCAACCGGCAGCCAGCGCCGGTGCCGCTTTACGGGTGATCATTGCATTTGGGAAGTTCCACGGCGTTACAGCTGCAACGACGCCAACAGGCTCTTTCAGGACAACGATACGTTTGTCTGATTGATGGGGTGGAATAATGTCGCCATAAATCCGGCGCGCTTCCTCAGAAAACCACTCGACATAGGATGCGCCGTAAACGATCTCGCCACGGGCCTCTTCAAATGGCTTGCCCTGCTCCAGGGTCATGATCTGTGCTAGATCATCCTGGTGCTCCATCATAAGCTCAAACCAACGGCGGAGAATGTCAGACCGCTCTTTCGCGGTCTTCGCGCGCCATGCTGGGAAAGCAGCCTCAGCGGCTTCAATCGCGCGGCGGGTTTCATCCGCACCCATGCGGGGCACAGTGCCTACAGCCTCACCATTCGCTGGATTAGATACAGTGATTGTCTCACCTGAATCGGCATCAGCCCAGACACCGTCAATGTAGCATTGCTGACGGAACAGCGCCTTATTTGTAAGCTGCATGATAAATTCCCCCCGAGATTAATGTCATGTCATGAAACGGCATGTTCCATGACGCGTATAGGCCAGCACCGCGCCCAACGTCTAACCCGCTGGACCTAACTATATCCCGATTATGCTCAAACCGGAACATCGAACTCTCAGTTCGCAGAAGCGGCGTCCTCAACGATCATGCGGGCTTCGCGCCCACCACGCCATGTGTCTATCTCAACCCGTCCTGCCAAATGAATAACGGCACCTTTGGACGCCTCTAAAAAATCCCCCAACGGACGACCCGCAGCTCGGAAAGCCATAGCCTGCATCGCCGTACCATCAGCACCTGTGAAGCGCAGACGATAGTGCGCGTCTTTAATTAAAGCCGCATGCTCCAACCGCACACCAGCCAGCACAAATCGCGGCTCCGGATTGCCTGCACCGAATGGTTGCAGGCGCTCCAGTGATTCCGCCACTTCCAGCGCTGCGGCCGGTCCCACAACGCCATCGAGCGAGTATCCACGCTTCGTCCGCGCCGCAGCGACATCATCCGCCAATGCTTCAGCCAAAGCAGTGGTGAACGCTTCAAACCCGTCAGCCGAACATCGAAACCCAGCCGCCATAGCGTGGCCGCCACCAGATGTCAGCAGGCCGGCTTCCCGCATGCGGATGATGGCTGGCCCCAGATCAACACCACTGACTGAGCGGCCTGAACCTACTGCGATGCCGTTTTCTATCGCCGCAACTAATGCCGGTCGCTCAAACCGCTCTGCCATCCGGCTCGCAACAATGCCGACAACACCTTGACGCCAACCTTCGCCAGAAACCGCAATGATCGGCACACCTTCAGCCGCTTGCGCTTCCGCCAGCGGTATCGCTTCATCAATCACACGCGCTTCAATTTCCTGGCGCTCGCGATTCAAGCCGTCCAGCGTCTGGGCAAGAGCTTCCGCCGCGCCGAAGTCATCCGTGGAAAGCAGCTCGAGCCCTGCCCGGCTATCCCCTATCCGCCCACCGGCATTGATGCGTGGACCAAGCATAAAGCCCAAGTGATAAGGACGAAGCGCATCCGTCACACTGGCGACATTCAATAGCGCATCAATGCCTGGGTTACGGCGTGCGGACATAACCTTCAGACCCTGGGCCACAAGTGCACGGTTAACGCCCGTGAGCGATGCCACGTCTGCCACAGTGCCAAGCGCCACCAGATCAAGCAGCCCCATAAGATCGATTTCAGTCTGCCCAGCCGCTCGCAAATGTCGGTTCAGGCCGATCGCGAATAGAAAGCACACGCCAACCGCGGCTAATTGCTGATGCGGCGAGGTCTCATCTGCCCGGTTTGGGTTGACGACCGCGAGCGCATTTGGCGCTTCATCCGCACCAACGTGATGGTCCAAAATAATAACTTCGAGCCCCAGCGCATTGGCAGCGTCTATCGCCTCAAAAGCCGTGGCACCGCAATCGACCGTGATAACCAAGCTGGCACCCTGGTCTTTAAGCGACTGCATGGCACCGGGGTTCGGGCCATAGCCTTCACGCTCCCGGTCCGGCACGTAGATAAGCGGTTCAGCACCCAGCCCCCGAAAGATGCGCCGAAGCAAGGCACCGGATGTGGCACCGTCAACGTCATAATCAGCCAGGATGGCAATTTGCTCGCCAGCATCCAAAGCCGCCGCGACCCGGGCGATGGCTTTGTCCATGTCCAGAAGGTGCGATGGGTCTGGCAGCGCATCGCGGAGGCGCGGGCTGAGATACAGCTCCGCTTCCTCTAGCGACTTCACTCTGGCTGCTAGAACGCCTGCGACCACGCCCGGCAATTCAAGCTGGCGCTCAATCTCGCGGGCAAGGTCAGGGTCGCCAGCACGCAAGCGCCAGCGCCGACCGGTCGCTGAACTTGTTACGCCCAGGACGGGCGCGTCAGTCATACCGCCGCTCAGTCGTCGAACATCGGCTTCCGGTCGAAGTTATGGAAGGTATCCAGCTTGCGAACTGTGCCAGTTTTGGAGCGCATGACCAGCGATTCTGTCCGCACACCAAGGCCTTCACGGCGCACACCAGCCAGCATTGTGCCGCTGGTGACGCCCGTTGCAGCAAACATAACGTCGCCGCTGGCGAGTTCGAGCAAGCTGTATTTCCGGTCAAAATCTTTGATGCCGATCCGGTCTGCCCGGCCACGCTCATCATCATTGCGGAAGATCAGCCGGCCCTGAAATTGACCACCGATGCAACGGAGCGCCGCCGCGGCCAGAACGCCTTCAGGCGCACCGCCAGAGCCCATATAAATGTCCACGCCGCTTTCGGCTTTGGTTGTTGCGATCACGCCAGATACGTCGCCATCTGAAATCAGCATGATCCGGGCACCTGCATCGCGGACCCGGCCAATCATTTCCTGGTGACGCGGACGATCCAGAATACAAACGACGAGATCCTCGACCTTGACGCCCTTAGCTTTGGACAGCGCTGCCAGGTTTTGTTCCGGCGTATTGTCTAAGTCGACCACGCCTTCCGGCAGGTCCGGGCCGACACCGAGCTTGTCCATGTATACATCCGGCGCGTGCAAGAAGCCGCCAGCATCTGCCATAGCCATGACGGCAAGCGCGTTCGAGCCGCCCTTTGCTGTGATCGTCGTGCCTTCAAGCGGATCGAGCGCAATATCGATCTTCGGGCCGTTACCTGTGCCAACTTTTTCACCGATATACAGCATGGGCGCTTCGTCGCGCTCGCCTTCGCCGATAACGACTTTGCCATCAATGTCTAGGGAATTCAGCGCACGACGCATTGCATCCACCGCCGCCTGATCGGCAGCCTTTTCGTCACCGCGCCCCATAAGACGGGAAGCGGCAAGTGCGGCGAATTCGGTGACACGCACGGCTTCGAGCGCCAGGTTGCGGTCCATGGTCAAGTCAGCCACAGGGGCGTCCTCCTAATTGGTATGTTTTTGGATCGTCGAGCCGCTTAGAAAGATTCGATTTTCATCAGAATAGGGGGTTCGACAGCTGCTTCCAACGCGCTTAATGCATTTGCGACGTCTCTAATGACCGCTTCTGTCGTTTCATGGGTCGTCATGACCACAGGAACAGCCTCGTTCGGGTCCCGCCCATGCTGCAATACGGATTTAATCGACACGCCATGTTGCCCAAGGACGCCAGCAACATCAGCGATAACGCCCGGCTGGTCGATCACGTTGAGGCGGATGTAATAAGCGCCTGCCCGGTCCGCGATCGGCGTTGCCGTCAATGCGCCCAGGCTGGCGGCCTCCTGCCCAAAAGCATAGGCCCGACGCCCAGCCGCGATATCAATGATGTCGGCCAGAACTGAGGAAGCGGTGGCCCCCCCACCTGCGCCGGGACCAACCAACAAGGCCTGACCGACAGGCTCAGCATCAACCATTACAGCGTTGGTGACACCATCAATGCGGGCCAAGTCTGCCGTTTCTGGCACCAAACATGCGGAAACCCGTTGCTCAACACCTGTTGGGGATTTGGCCGCAACACCCAAAAGCCGGATGCGGTAGCCAAGCTCCTTAGCAAACATGATATCGAGCGCAGATACGTCCCGGATGCCAGAGGCCTCGACAGCGTCAATGTCTGGCGCAGCGCCAAATGCGATGCCGGACAGGATCGCCAGCTTCTGCGCCGCGTCCACGCCGTCAATATCAAAACCCGGGTCAGCTTCGGCATAGCCAAGGTCCTGGGCTTCTTTCAAAACGTCATCGAATGCGCGGCCCGTGCTCAACATCTCTGTCAGAATGAAATTGCAAGTGCCGTTCAGGATGCCGTGGACACGCTCAACATCATTCCCGGCGAGGCCTTCTTTGAGGGCCTTGAGAATGGGAATGCCGCCAGCAACAGCCGCTTCAAACGCCAGTTGCGCGCCATTCGCTTCAGCCAGCGCTGCAAGCCGTGCACCGTGACGGGCGATCATTGCCTTATTCGCCGTGACCACATGTTTGCCCGCTGCGAGTGCGGCTTCAACAGCGGCCAGTGCAGGGCCGTCCTCGCCGCCAACCAGTTCAACGACGATATCCACATTGTCACTCACGGCGAGCTGGGATGGATCATCCCGCCACGTCATGCCTGAAATATCGATACCGCGATCCTTGGACCGGCTGCGGGCGGAGACTTCTGTCACCACCACGGGAGCACCTGCCCGCGCCGTGATCATCTCAGCGTGCGCCGCTAACGTGCGCGCGGCTTCTGCGCCTACAGTGCCTAATCCGATTAGTCCGACACGTACGGTCATTCTGCCGCCTCCGCTTGCTTTGCATTTTGGGCCGCAGCCATATCCGCTGCATCTTTGCTATCACGCACTTTGGCCAGGAACTGTTTAACGCCGCGTGCAGCCTGCCGGATACGCTGCCGATTCTCTACAAGCGCCAGCCGGACGAAGCCTTCACCGTTCTCGCCGAACCCAACGCCCGGCGATACCGCGACATCAGCCTCATCCAATAGCAGCTTGGCGAATCCTAGGGAGCCCAATTCCTCGAACGCCGGTGGGACAGGTGCCCAAGCGAACATCGTCGCAGGCGGCGGCGGCACATCCCATCCGGCTTGGCTGAATGATGATGTCAGCACGTCGCGGCGCTGTTGATAGAGCGCACGCACTTCGTCCACACAATCCTGCGGGCCATTCAAAGCCGCCGTGGCGGCCACTTGGATCGGCGTGAAGGCACCGTAATCGAGATAAGATTTTACCCGCGTGAGCGCGCCGATCAGATCCTTATTGCCAACGCCATACCCAACGCGCCAACCAGGCATTGAATAGGTCTTGGAAAGAGAGCCGAACTCCACCGCAATGTCACGCGCGCCTGGCGTTTCCAGGATCGATGGCGGTGGTTGATCATCGAAATAAATTTCGGAATACGCCAAGTCTGAAACAATGAAGATGTTATGGCGCTTACAGAACGCGACGACATCCTTATAAAAATCCCGTGTCGCCATCATCGCCGTCGGGTTTGATGGATAGCTGAGCAATAAAGCAGTAGGTGGCGGCACCGCGTGACGAACGGCGCGTTCCAATTCCGCAAAAAATCCTGCGTCTGGGGTCACCGAAATATTCCAAAGCGAGGCACCCGCAATCACAAAGCCAAATGCGTGGATTGGATAGCTGGGGTTTGGAGCCAGGACGATATCACCTGGCGAGGTGATGGCCTGCGCCAAGTTCGCCAAACCTTCTTTGGAGCCAAGCGTGACAACGACTTCGCTATCAGCGTTTAGTTGCACATCAAAGCGACGGTCATAATACCCGGCAATAGCGCGACGCAGGCCTGGAATGCCTTTGGACGTTGAATAGCGATGCGTGCGCGGGTCTGCGACGGCTTCAGTCAGCTTATCGACGATGTGTTTTGGCGTTGCTGAATCCGGATTGCCCATCCCGAAATCAATAATATCCCGGCCCTCGGCCCGGGCGGCGGCTTTCATAGCGTTCACTTCCGCGAAAAGATACGGTGGCAGTCGGCGGATTTTGTGAAACTGAAAGCTCATCGCTTGAGCGCTCCAAAGTATGGGGAAATAAGGAAAGCGGCGGGAGACATACCGCCTTCAGGCGCCCAGGTATAGATCAACCCGGCTTGGCGCGTGCGCTTCATCCGCTGAGACTTCCTGATGGACACGGACACCGCGCGCTTCCAACGCTGAAGTCAGGGCGGATACGGCCCCCTCAGTCCCAGCCCCAACGCCGACGATCACAAGGCTACGACGACTTGCCTGCGCGGACTCTATCGCCCGGCCAATCACACCTTCTGGCATGGTTTCAGCATAGGCGAGCGGCAGTGCGGCCAGTAACTTCCTTGGCACACCTGATGATGTGGCAACAGTTTCTTGCTCGGCTTCAGCGCGGGCGGCCATCATATCGGCATGCTCATGCTGCAAGTGCGAAGAAGCATTTGGCGCTGTAGCTTTAGCATCGGACAGCACGACAGGTGCGGCTTCCGGGCCTCCGCTCAGGTTGGGAAAACCCGTGCGACAGCCAACGAGCGCGAGTGCGACCATAAGAACCATTGTGCAGCGCAGCATGACATTCCACATGTGTGCTATAATTAATGAGCAAGCAATATAGGGGGCTTTGTCTATGAACAAGACCGTTGAACCGCCGTCAACCGAGGATGTCGAGCGCCTCGCCGCTGAAATCACGGATATCGCCGAGCGCAGCCAGCGCCTTGTGACAGAGTTTGTAGAAAAAACGACAGACCCATCTGCCGCTCCAGAAGATGCCCAAGGTGCGATGCAGGACGCCTTTGCCATTGGGCAGACGTTCATGGAATTCGCCGGCCAGATGGCCGCGAATCCGCAGCGGTTCATGGAAGCGCAAACAACGCTCTGGACCCAGTATGCCAACCTTTGGCAGTCAACGATGTCTCGGATGGCCGGGCAAGAGGCTGAGCCTGTTGCAGCACCGGAGCCAGGCGATCGGCGCTTCAAAGACCAGGAATGGTCTGACAATGTTGTGTTCGACTATATCAAGCAATCTTATCTGCTGACATCTGGATGGCTGAAAGACCAAGCCCAGGACGCCGAAGGTTTAGACGACCACACAGCCCACCGCATCGACTTTTACACGCGGCAGTTTGTGGATGCGATGTCGCCAACGAATTTCGTTGCAACCAACCCCCAAGTCCTGCGCGAGACGATTGAAAGCAAGGGCGAGAACCTGCTGCACGGCCTCAGCAATATGCTGAATGACCTGGAGAAAGGGCACGGCAGCCTGCGCATCAGCCAGACGGACCTGGATGCATTCGAAGTCGGTGGCAATATCGCGGTGACGGAAGGCAAGGTCGTTTACCAGAATGACCTGATGCAGCTTCTCCACTATGCGCCACTGACAGAGACGCAGTTCGACAAGCCACTGCTAATCGTGCCGCCTTGGATCAACAAATTTTACATCCTGGACCTGAAGCCAGAGAATTCGTTCATCCGCTGGGCGACCGAACAAGGCCATAGCGTTTACGTGATTTCGTGGGTGAACCCGACGGGTGATCTGCGCGACAAAGACTTCTCCAGCTATATGCTGGAAGGCCCATTGGCTGCCGTTGAAGCGATCAAGCAGGATGTCGGCGCGGAGAAAGTAAACGCCATTGGCTATTGCCTCGGCGGCACCCTTCTCGCCTCAACTTTGGCCTATGCGTCGGAACACAAGATCGACAATTTCGCCAGCGCCACATTCTTCACGACTTTGGTGGACTTCGAACGCGGCGGCGAGCTGACGGTGTTTGTTGATGAGGAACAGATCCAAGGCATCGAACGGAAGATGGCCAAGGACGGCTTCATGGATGGCGCCGATATGGCGATGACGTTCAACAGCCTGCGCTCTAATGACCTGATCTGGTCCTTCGTCGTTAGCAATTATCTGCTGGGCAAGGACCCGTTCCCGTTCGACCTTCTGTACTGGAATTCAGATTCGACCCGCCTGCCAGAAGCCATGCACAGCTTCTACCTGCGCAGCATGTACCAGCAAAACAAGCTGAAAGAGCCGGGCGGTGTAGAGATGAACGGCACGCCGATTGATCTGCGCAACATCAAGACGCCATCCTATTTCGTCGCTGCCAAGGAAGATCACATCGCCCCTGCTGATGCAGTCTATCAGGGCACGAAACTGTTTGGCGGGCCTGTGAAATATGTGCTCGCTGCGTCCGGTCACATTGCTGGCGTCGTTAATCCACCGCCGCCAAATAAGTACGGCTACTGGACGAACACCAAGTCCCCTGAGACCCTGGAAGATTGGTTCGAGACATCTAAGGAAAGCAAAGGGTCCTGGTGGCCAGACTGGCAGAAGTGGATCGCGCGCAAGGCCGGCAAGAAAGTGCCAGCACGCGTTCCCGGCGAAAATGGCCTGAAAGCCATTGAAGCGGCCCCTGGCAGCTATGTTCAGGTGCGGTCCTAGTGCAGGTGGAGCTGGCCGAGGCAGCTGATGCCGCTGCCATCGCCGAACTGCATGTTGATGTATGGCGCGCGACCTATGCTGATCTAGCGCCACCGGAAGCGCTCGAAAGCCTGGGCGTCGCCGTCCGCCTGCGGCAATGGCAGGCGGCGCTGGCTGACTCTGCAAGCGCGGCTGGGATTTTCGTTATCCGGTCTGAGGGTGTGATTGTCGGATTCGCCAAAGCGCAACGCGACCCTGACGGCCCGATGAACGGACGTGGTGAGATCAAGCACCTCTATGTGTCGCATTCAGAGCAATCTCGCGGGCTTGGCCGACTGCTGTTCAATGCTTCTGCGAGCTATCTACAATCAATCAAAGCCCCCGGCATCGCCCTTGGCGTCGTCGATGGAAATGACCGGGCTATTGCCTTCTATGAACGGCTCGGCGGCAAGCATATCGGTGAATATGTGGACCCCGGCCCCCTATGGCGCTCCCGAAACCTGATCTATGCCTGGGACTAGGCATTTTTCCGAAGCGATCCACAGGCAAGGTATGTGGAAGCGATAGCGGCAAGCCGCTGGGCATTTTATATATGTCCCTATGACATTCCTTGAAGCCTCCTCCCTCGCCTCTCCCCATCTCTTGGGGATTGAGAATCTGACGCCGTCGGAAATCAATCTGCTGCTCGATCTTTCTGAGCATTATGTGGATATGAACCGAAGCGGGTCCAAGAAAACGGATCTGTTGCGCGGGCGCACGATCATCAACGTGTTCTTCGAATCCTCTACCCGAACGCGCACTTCCTTTGAGCTGGCAGGCAAGCGGCTTGGCGCTGATGTGATCAACATCTCGCCGGAAGTCAGCGCCGTTCGCAAAGGTGAAACACTGCTAGATACGGCGCTGACGCTAAATGCCATGCATGCCGATCTGCTGGTGGTGCGGCATCCGGAATCTGGTGCCGTTCAATTGATTGCGGAAAAAGTCAGCTGTTCTGTCGTGAACGGCGGCGATGGTGCCCATGAGCATCCGACACAGGCGCTATTGGATGCACTTGCCATCCGCCGCCGTGTTGGCCGGTTGCATGGCCTGGTCGTTGCGATCTCTGGCGACATTGCCCACAGCCGCGTCGCCCGCTCCAACATGCTGCTGCTGAAGACCATGGGCGCCGATGTCCGTGTTATCGCGCCGCCCACATTGATCCCTGCAGATATCGACCGGTATGGCGTCGAAGTCTTCCACGATTTGGCGGAAGGTGTGAGGGATGCAGATATCGTCATGATGTTGCGCCTGCAGCAGGAACGCATGCGCGGCAGCTTCATCCCGTCCACGTCTGAATATTTCCACTTCTTCGGCCTGGACCGCGCCAAGCTCGCCAATGCCAAGCCAGATGCATTGATCATGCATCCGGGCCCGATGAATCGGGGTGTAGAGATTGATTCCGATGTGGCGGACGACATCAACCGCTCCCTCATTCAGGAACAGGTCGAAATGGGTGTCGCCGTGCGCATGGCCTGCTTGGACCTGCTTACCCGTAATCTCTCCAACAATTCGGGAGATGAGGCATGAGCGAGCGCACATTCTTTGCCAACGCCCGGCTGCTCGACCCTGCATCCGGCCTGGATGAAACTGGTGGGCTTCTGGTCGAGGGCCGCATGATCGCGGATTTCGGCGCGCACCTGGATACGGCACCGGAAGACGCGGAGGTCATTGATTGCGACGGCTTCTGCCTTTCCCCAGGCTTGATCGACATGCGCGTGCATTTGGGGGAACCCGGTGCTGAGCATAAGGAAACGCTGACGACGCTGAGCCAAGCTGCCGCTAAGGGCGGTGTCACGGCTGTTGTCGGCTTACCGAACACAGACCCGCCGATTGATGACGCCGCTGTTGTTGAGTTTCTGGCGCGGCGCGGACGTGAGGTACACGGCGTTAAAGTCTTTGCCTATGGTGCTGCAACAAAGGCCATGGAAGGCAAACGGCTGACTGAGGTTGGCCTGCTGAAGCAAGCGGGTGCAGTTGGCTTCACAGATGGACTACATGCCGTCAGCGATGCCATCATGATGCGCCGCGTCCTAGCCTATGCCAGCGGCTTCGATGCACTGGTATTGCAGCATGTGGAGGAGCCCGCTCTGACGCAGGGAGCCGTCGCCACCGAAGGCGAGATTGCGACACGGCTGGGCCTCCCTGCTGGCCCCGCTATTGCTGAAGCCATGATGCTGGAGCGCGATCTAAGATTGGTCGAACTGACCGGGGCCCGCTATCACGCCACGCAGATATCAACCGGTGCCGCCGTATCAGAATTAGCCGGTGCCAAGCGGCGGGGGCTTGATGTCAGCGCTGACACGGCACCAGCCTATTTCGCCCTTAACGAAACATCGCTGATGGATTACCGCACGTTCGCCCGCCTCTCACCGCCGCTGCGCTCAGAGCAAGATCGGCGCGAGGTCGTGCAGGGCCTTATCAGCGGCGCAATTGATGTGATCGCGAGTGACCACTGGGGCCAGGACCAGGAAACCAAACGCCTGCCGTTCGCACAGGCAGAGCCCGGTGCCGTCGGCACAGAAACCATGCTGCAATTGGCGCTTGAGCTGTATCACCGGGGCGAAATTCCCTTACTGGACCTGCTCGCCAAGATGACGATTAACCCTGCCAATCTGCTTGGGCTGGAGCTTGGTGCGCTGGTGCTAGGCCGCCCGGCTGATCTGGCGCTCTTTGATCTCGACCGCCCATGCCGCATAGATGCTGACAATCTGGCATCGAAGTCTAAGAATACGCCGTTTGACGGGCGGCCTGTACAGGGCATGGTCATGGCGACCATGGTTGATGGCCGTATGATTTATGATGGGCGGGATTAGGGAATGATTGAACCGCTGGGAGGGTGGGTGAATGCATGGCCGCTGGCGGTTGGGTTTCTTATTGCCTATCTGATCGGCGCAATACCGTTTGGCCTGATCCTGACGCGCATGTCCGGTGCCGGTGATATCCGCAAAATCGGCTCCGGTAATATCGGGGCGACAAATGTTCTGCGCACCGGTCGTAAGGCTGTCGCCGCAGCAACTTTACTACTGGACATAGGCAAGGGCTTTCTCGCCGTGTGGCTCGGCTGGCGGTATGGCGGGCCGGATATGGCAGTGCTGGCGGCCTATGGCGCACTGCTTGGGCACTGCTTTCCAATCTGGCTCAAATTCAAGGGTGGCAAAGGTGTAGCGACATTCCTTGGTGCCGTAACAGGGCTCGCATGGATGTTCGGATTGGTTGGCGCAATCGCATGGATCGCGAGTGCCGCAATATTCAGAATTTCATCCGTCGCTGGATTGCTTCTGACAGCTGCGGCACCAATCACAGCATTTGTCTTAGACGATCAACAGCTACTTGAAGCAACACTCGTCATGGCTGCATTGGTCTGGATGCGTCATTGGTCAAATATTCTGCGCCTCCTCAAAGGTGAAGAACCTAAAATCGGCAAAGGGGCCTGATTGCTTGACGATTGGCGATAAACACGCCATTTTATCAGCGTCATGAAAAATACAATTAATAATTGTTAAAAATGGAACTCTCAACGCCTCGCGACCTTCCGCTTGGCGCTGAGTAGCGGCATCGGTCCGTGTCGATATGCTCAACTGCTAGACCAATTTGGTGAGCCGATCGCTGCGCTGGCTGGTCTCGCAGATATGCGCCGGAAAGACGTGCGGATTGCATCGCTCAAGGATGCTGAAGCTGCTATCGCAAAAGCAGCGACAGCTGGCGCAGATATCCTTCTGCGCGGCGATGACGCCTACCCCTTTCGGCTGGCAGAGACAGCCCGGCCACCGCTCGCGCTCTATACTATGGGCAACCAGGCGCTGTTGAACCGACAGATGGTCGGCATCGTCGGTGCACGAAACGCCTCTGCAGCCGCCAAGAGATTCATTGAGGAATTGGCACAAGACCTCAGTAAGGCGGGCATCGCTGTCGTCTCCGGCCTGGCCCGCGGAATTGATGCTGCCGCCCACCGCGGATCGCTTGATGGAACGCCAGTCGGCATCGTCGCAGGCGGCATAGATATTGTCTATCCGCCAGAAAACGCGGACCTGCAGGCGTCGATAGCGGCAAATGGCATCCTGGTGGCGGAATCGCCCATCGGCGCAAAACCAACGGACAGGCACTTCCCCCGCCGAAACCGGATTGTTGCGGGCCTTGCTTCCGGCGTCGTCGTGATTGAGGCTGCGGAACGATCCGGCAGCTTGATCACGGCCCGGTTCGCGCTGGAAGAAAACCGCGAAGTCATGGCCGTGCCAGGTTTTCCTGGTGACCCACGCTCTCGCGGTGCTAATCGGCTCATCCAGGAAGGTGCCACAATGGTGCAATCTGCCGATGACGTCCTGAAAGTCCTGCATACACCGCAGCCGGAACCCAAGGTCCGCCCGGTCAAAGCGAAGCCTCCCGCGACCAAAGCTCTAACCTCAGAACAACCTGTGACCTCGACTGCAGAGGCAGAGGCTGCCGTTTCCGATCCGAAGGATCGATTGCTCTCAGCGCTCGGTACGGCACCGGTAACTGTTGACGAACTGGCGCGCGAGTGCCAATTGGAGGCGTCAGTCGCTGCCGCCATCCTGCTAGATTTGGAATTGGACGGTGCGGTTGAACGTTTGCCTGGCCAACGGGTAATGCTGCGTTAGCTTCTTACTAACCACGATTCATCAAGCTGCTAACGTCAGTATCCGAGAACCGTGAACTTGTGAGACCGCCTTTGAAACTCGTCGTCGTCGAATCGCCCGCCAAGGCGAAGACCATCAATAAGTATCTGGGCTCGGGCTATGAAGTCCTGGCGAGCTACGGGCATGTCCGTGACCTGCCGCCGAAGGATGGCTCCGTCCGTCCCGAGGAAGATTTCGCCATGTCTTGGGCAGTCGACGAGCGGTCCACAAAACGGGTCAACGATATCGCCAAGGCGGTAAAGAAGGCGGATTCCATCCTGCTCGCAACCGATCCGGATCGCGAAGGTGAAGCAATTTCCTGGCATATCCAGGAACTGCTCAAAGAAAAGAAGGCGCTGGACGGCAAGGAAATCAGCCGCGTCGTATTCCATGAAATCACACGTAACGCCGTTGAAGAAGCCGTCGCCAATCCGCGTGAGATCAATCAGGAATTGGTGGAGGCCTATCTCGCCCGCCGCGCCTTGGACTATCTGGTTGGGTTCAATCTTTCACCAGTGCTTTGGCGGAAGCTGCCGGGCTCCCGCTCTGCCGGGCGTGTGCAGTCCGTAGCGCTCCGCCTAATTTGTCAGCGTGAATCTGAAATTGAAGCCTTTAATCCCCGTGAATACTGGACGATTGACGGCGTTTTCCAAACAGCAGATGGCCGCAAGGCCAAAGCCAAGCTGACGCATCTAGATGGCAAGAAGCTCGACCAGTTTGATCTGAATGATGAAGCGAAAGCCAAAGCCGCCGTGGCAAAAGCGGTCGCTGGCGATTACAGCGTCGCCGCCATTGAAAAGCGGCAGACAACGCGCAATCCGGCACCACCATTCACAACTTCGACCCTCCAACAGGAGGCGTCTCGCAAACTTCGCCTTGGTGCTAGCCAAACCATGCGCGCCGCCCAAAAGCTTTATGAAGGCGTTGAAATTGGCGGCGAAACCGTTGGTGTCATCAGCTATATGCGAACGGACAGCGTGAACCTGTCCAATGAGGCGATCGAAGGCGCTCGCTCCCTGATCGGCAAAGATTATGGTGCCGGCTATCTGCCAAAAGAGCCGCGCATTTATCGCAGCAAAGCCAAGAACGCCCAGGAAGCGCACGAAGCGATCCGCCCAACAGACATGAACCGCACCCCAGATGTCATGTCAGCCTATTTGAGCGATGCGGACCTGGCGCTCTACAGGTTGATCTGGCGCCGGACTGTCGCGTCACAGATGGCGTCCGCCAAGCTGGACCAAACCGCAATTGTATTTGCTGACACAAAGGGTGCAGCCAGCTTCCGCGCCACCGGATCTGTCATTGTGTTTGACGGCTTCCTGAAGCTCTACCAAGAGGGTCAGGATGAGAAGTCAGAGGATGACGGCCAGCAGGCGATCCTCCCGGCGTTTAATGAAAAAGAAGGCGTCAACGCGTCTGATATCCTGCCGGAACAGCACTTCACCCAACCGCCGCCGCGCTTCACAGAAGCCAGCCTGGTCAAAAATATGGAAGAGCTGGGCATTGGTCGGCCATCCACCTATGCCTCCATCATTCAAGTTCTGCAGGACAGGAATTATGTCCGTCTAGAAAGCCGCCGCTTCATGCCGGAAGATCGGGGTCGGTTGGTCACGTCATTCCTGGAAAGCTATTTCCCACGCTATGTGGAATATGACTTCACGGCAGAGCTTGAGAATAAGCTGGATGATGTCTCCAACGGCGATCTTGCCTGGCGCTCCTTGCTGCAGGAGTTCTGGAGCGGCTTCAATAACCGCATCGGTGAGACCAAAGACCTGACGATCACGGAAGTGATCGATAAACTGGACGCACAGCTTGGCGACCATTTCTTCCCGAAGCCCGAAGGCGATGGCGACGCCCGCCTTTGCCCGGCCTGCAGCGAGGGCCGGTTGGGGCTGCGCCTCGGCAAGCATGGCGCTTTCATCGGCTGTTCCAGATACCCGGAATGCAAGCACACCCGCCCACTAGCGGCACCTGAAGGCGGCGAATTAGACGCGCTCGATGGGCCTAAGGAATTGGGCCTGGACCCGGATACAGAACAGATGGTCACGCTGCGGCGCGGCCCATACGGTCTTTATGTACAGCTTGGCGAGCCATCCGAGGAGAAAGGTGCCAAGAAACCGAAACGCGCCTCCATCCCCAAGGGCCAGGACCCGATGGATGTCGATCTGGCGAAAGCGCTAGCGCTTTTATCGCTACCGCGCGAAGTTGGCCTGCATCCTGAAACGAAGAAAGTCATCAAAGCTGGCCTTGGCCGGTTTGGCCCTTACCTGCATCACGATGCTGGCTATACGTCCCTGCCAAAGGATGATGATGTCCTGGTCGTTGGCCTCAATCGCGCCGTGACCATTCTAGCCGAAGCCAAAACCCGTGGTCGGGGCGGCGCATCCGTTCTGCGCACGCTGGGCAAGCACCCTGACAATGACGCTGACATCACTGTCAACAAGGGCCGGTTCGGGCCTTATGTGAAGCACGGCAAGATCATGGCTTCACTGCCAAAAGACAAAGAGGTCGAGGACATCACGCTGGAAGAAGCGCTTGTGCTGATTGCAGCGAAAGCGGCCAAATCCGGCAAGGCACCAGCCAAAAAGAAGGCTCCAGCGAAGAAGAAAGCCGCGCCAAAGAAAAAGCCCGCTGCGAAGAAAACAGCAGCCAAAAAGCCAGCTGCTAAAAAACCAGCCGCTAAGAAGAAAGCCGCGCCGAAAAAGACGCCAGCGGCGAAGGCGGCGACAAAGACTGCGGCCGACGACGCGTGACGCGAAAGCAGGCCGGCGCCCTCCCCACTGTCCAGGAGATCGCCGCCTGGCTCGCTGATCAAGACGGCGCTCCGCGTACGACAGAGGCGACACAAGCCTTCGGCATCCGCGGTATGGAAAACCGCCGCGCGTTCAAAGCTCTATACAAAGACGCCCGCAAACTTGGCCGGGACGGCGCAAACACCATCGGTGGCCTGCCGCCGGTAACGATGCTTGTCATTCAGCGCATCAGCAATGACGGTGATCTGATCGCGGTCCCTGAGAAGTGGGACAAGCCGCCTGCCCCCGCCGTGATTGTTAATCCTGGCCGCCAAGGCGGCGCGCTTGCGGTCGGTACCCGAATTCTGGCGCGGATCGAAAAAGAGAGTGGCGAGATCGTCGCCCACCCCATCAAGATATTCACCGGCCCGCCACCGCGCCCAGATGCGGTGCTGGCCATTGTTGAAGAAGGCCATCGCGGCAGCCTGGAACTCCGCGAAGCCCAGCCCGGTCGTCCACGCCGCTGGAAGCTGGATGGCAAGCGCCCGCAAGGCCTTGAGGTCGGGCAATTGGTTTTGGCAAAGCCAGAGCCGCGCCGTCCTGGCCGCGCGTCCCGGGATTTCCGGGCCAGCATCATCTCCGTCCACGGCGACGCGGAGAACCCCGCCATGTTTGGCCTGGCGATGATGGAACAACTTGGCGCACCGATAGACTTCCCCGCAAATGTCCTTGCTGAAGCCGAAGCCGCCAAGCCGCCGGAACTGGGCGGACGCGAGGACCTGCGCACACTGCCATTGCTCACCATTGACGGCGCGGACGCCCGCGATTTCGATGATGCCGTGTTCGCAGAACCGTTTGGACGCAAAGGCTGGCGAATCATCGTCGCCATCGCAGATGTATCGAGCTATGTGCCACCAGGCTCTGCGCTAGATGTTTCCGCCAGGGCGCGGGGTAATTCAACATATCTGCCGGATCGGGCAATCCCGATGCTGCCGGAAGCGCTGTCCAACGGCCTATGCTCCCTGAAACCGGGAGAAGACCGAGCCTGCCTGTTCGTAGAAATGAAGTTCAGTGCGGAAGGCAAGCGCACGGCGCACCGGGTCGGGCGTGGTCTCATGCAGTCCCACTGGCGGCTGACTTATGAGGATGCGCAGGCAATCGCTGATGGCGCGCTCCCTGATCACCCGGCACAGGGTGCAACGCAGAACCTCTACGCAGCCTTCGACTGCCTGCTAAAGGGCCGTGAAAAGCGGGCACCGCTGGAGCTTGATCTGCCAGAACGCGTTGTTGTGTTCGATGATAAAGGCGTTGCTGTGGACATCGCCAAGCGCCGCGGGTTGGCCAGCCATAAGCTCATCGAAGAAATGATGGTGCAGGCCAATGCATCAGCCGCAGAATCCGTCCTGGAAGCCCGCGCCGAGGCGTTGTACCGCGTGCATGAAAAGCCAGACGCCGAACGGATTGGCCTGCTGGCGGAACAAGCGGCGCGCATGGGCCTAATGCATCCCGGTGCGCGCCTGGATCACCCTCGCCTCATCAACGATGTGCTTGGGAAAGCGGATGACCCTGCAGTGCGCACCGTCCTCAGTGAATTGATTCTGCGCGCCCAGGCCCAAGCGCGTTATAATCCCGAATGCGCGCCGCATTTCGGGCTGTCGCTTGAGGCTTATCTCCACTTCACATCCCCAATCCGTCGCTATGCGGACTTGGTGGCGCATCGCTCGCTGATCCAGGCGCTAGGGCTTGGCACGGGCGGCGAGGCACCAGACCGGGCTGAACTAGACGTGATCGCAGGCGAAATCAATAAAACCGAACGGCGTTCCATCTCCGTTGAGCGCGCGGTTGTTGATCGTTATGTGGCCCTGCTTGGCAAAGCCTTTGAAGGCAAAGAACTTGAAGGCCGTATTGCCGGTGCCAACCGTGTCGGCCTATTCGTTCGCTTCGAAGAGCCTTATCTGGACGGCTTCGCGCCTGCAGCCCTGCTGCCGCAAGACTACTGGCGCCTGTCCCGCGACGGCATGAGCATGGACGGCCGCAGCAGCGGCATGAGCTACCGAATTGGCGACAGCGTGACCGCCCGGATACGGGAAGTCGAAGTGGCGACAGGGTCCGTCACATTGGAATTATCCCCGCCGGAAGGTGGATTACGCCGGAAGCGTGGTGGTAAACGCTTGATTAAAAAGCGCCGGAGGTGAATGATCTGGCGCATGCTGTTCCGCCGCACATTCAGCCTCCGCTCGGCAACCTTCGCGCTCACGCTGGCGCTTGTCGCCGCTTGCGCCACCAAACCGGCGTTCAAGCAGGAATCATTTGACACAGAGTCAGCCTCTGCTCTTTTTAGCGACGCTTTTGGCCACCTTACAGATACTTACATCGAAAAAGTGAACCTGCAACGCATGTCTGTGGCTGGATTGAATGGCTTGACGGACATCGATCCTGCGATCAAAGCGACTGCGCTCGCAGACGGCGGACTGTCCATTTCTGCGGGCGGCGCCGAAATTGCGCTAAAGCCGCCTCTGGACCGGGATGCCGCTGGATGGGGTGATGTGCTGGCCCGTGGGTTGACGAAAGCCCGCATGCATTCGGCCAGCCTTACGAGCGCTGAACCGGATGTGCTCTACACCGCCATCATGGATGGCGTCACCGAAACGCTTGATGGCTATTCCCGCTACGAGCCGCCAAAACGCGCCGTTGAAAGCCGCGCTCGCCGTGAAGGTTATGCCGGCATCGGCGTGACCATCCGCAATGAAGAAACTGCGACGATCATCCAGGATGTCATTCCGAATGCGCCAGCCGCCAATGCTGGCCTGCAGAAGGATGACGCGATCACCCATTTGGAAGGCGTACCGCTGGCGTCGATACCGCGCGAGGACCGGGCTGAGCGGTTGCGCGGGCCTGTCGGCACCATCGTGACGCTTGGTATCTCCCGCAAGGATACGGCACCCTTCTCCGTACAGATCAAACGAGCTGAGGTTATTCCCGCAACCGTTTATTTTGAAACGGATAAGGGCCTGCCACGCTTCCGTGTCACTGGCTTTAATCGCACCACCGCTGATGATCTGGCAAGAGCCATTGCCAAGGCTGAAAAACGCCCTGGTGGCCTACCTGGTATCGTGCTTGACCTCCGCTCCAACCCCGGTGGGTATCTGACCCAAGCGGTTGAGATTGCGGACCTGTTCTTGAACGACGGCGTTGTCGTATCAACCCGCGGACGGCATCCATCGTCCTCTACCAGCTATGACGCCCGTGGCGGTAGATTGGCCGAAGGTAAGCCAATGGTTCTGCTGCTAAACGGTCGCTCGGCTTCAGCATCAGAACTTCTGGCGGCGGCATTGATCGACGCCGGGCGCGCCGCAGCCGTCGGCACCGTGACCTATGGCAAGGGCTCAATCCAGAACCTTGAGAATATAGTGAATGGCGGTGAGTTAATCGTCACTTGGTCCAGGATGCATGCGCCGTCAGGGTATCTGCTGGATGGTCTAGGCGTTCGTCCGACCATCTGCACGGCCAATGCTGCAACCAACGCCAAGCCCGAGGCCGTGTTGCGGAAAGCCGCCCGCCCCGGGATCGCTGCGGATTGGCGCGCTTACAGAGCCCCCGACAAGACAATGGCAGAGAGCCTGCGCACCTCCTGCCCTAAGTCAGACGAAAGCCCAGATCTTGATATCCAGATCGCCCGCACGCTCATCTATAACCGCCGGGCCTATCAAACAGCGCTGTCGCCAGCCTCTCCGGCGCGGCATAGCGCGCAATCCCCCTTTCAGTGGCGACGCGCCGGTTGACGAACGGCGACTTCACCGTCATATAGACAGCCGAATTTCAGGAGTATGATTCCATGGCTAAATCACCGACCCTGCAGGTCAAAATGGTCAGCACCGCTGAGACCGGCTACTTCTACACCGCCAAGAAGAACCCGCGGACACACCCGGAAAAGCTTGAGCTGAAGAAGTACGACCCCAAAGCCCGCAAGCACGTGCTGTTCCGCGAGCAAAAAATGAAATGATCCGGCTCGCTTCTGTCCCAGGATAGAAGCGCGACGCTAGAATTCGGCGCCGCTGACATAGTCAGTCGGCGCCGTTTGCGTTTGTACGCTATGCCGCGAAGCTAGACCTGAGTTTCGCGGCCCACCGCCCGTCCTCACGGGTAATAACCCAGAGCGAGCGGAAATGGCCCATGGCCGCGCCCTCCCCGTCAAAGCGGGTGAAGCGCACATCCAGGTGAACTTTGTCTGCCGCTGCCGCCATTACGTCCAGGCTATCCCATTGCGATCGGCTCCAGCCGTCACCAGCGCGGGCGTAGAAATCATCCAGATAGCTTTCCTTCGTTTCCCAAACCTGCATCCGGCCTGAAGCCAAGCGGTAATGCGGGAAATGCAGGCTATCGGCGATGGCGTCATTATCCCGCGCATTAAGGCCCGCGATATGTGCGGCCATTACCGCCATGGCGGCATCGATCGCAGCTTGGTTAGCGTCTGTCATCGCAATCAATCCGCAAGCGCATCATTGACGGGGTCATAACCGAACAGCCGTGATTGTTCTGGCAAGACGGCCTGGGGGTTTGTGTCCACATCCTTTTGAACGCGCTCGTTGCGCTCTGCGACCTCTTTGGGGTCCGCCATGTGGAATAAGCGCTCGTTCTTGCGGCTGCCCGCCTGCACCCATGCTGTGCGCTCCAGCCTATTGCGCTCATAGCGGCTTAGAGCGGCCTCAGCGTCATCGCTCTCTGTCAAGCAACGCATAAGCACGTACCCGTCCTCAATGCTCTGCGCCGCTCCCTGGGCCATGAACGGTACCATTGGATGCGCAGCATCTCCCAAAAGCGTCACACGACCTCTAGACCAGAACGGCAGTGGGTCTCTGTCATGCAACGCCCATTTCATCGCGCGCGGTGTTTCAGCGATGATGTCAGTGACCTGCTGGTTCCATCCGGCGTAGTCATGCAGTGCGTCGGCGATTTCACCGGCGGCACTCCAGCTTTCGATAGCGCTGCCGTCATGGGGTGTGACACCGACCCAGTTTAAGTACCATCCGCCAGCGACATAATAGTGGACGAAGTGCCGGTGTGGCCCCCACCAATTGGCAGACACCACTGGCACGCCGATCTTCCGCGCCGCATCACCCGGACAAAGCCCGCGCCAAGCCATGTTGCCGGAGAAGTTTGCCGGCGTATCCCCGTGCAAATGCTTGCGCACGGCCGAATGAATGCCGTCACATCCAACCAGCACGTCGCCCCAAACGGTTTCACCGTTCTCCAGCCTGGCACCGACGCGACCGGGCTCCTCAACAATACCGATCGTCTTAGCGCCCAGATGCAGATCGCCTTCATAACCATGGGCCAGGCCATCCAGAAGGTCTGGGCGGTACATGTGCAGGTATGGGAAGCCGAAGGTTGATTTCAGCGCATCGGCAAACGCGACTTTGCGCAGCGCCTCGCCAGATTTGTAGGAAAAGATCATCGCGGCTTCAGGCGTAACCGCTCGTGTCATCAATGGCTCTAGCAAGTCCATTGCCTGCAAAACCCGCGTTGCGTTTGGCCCAAGCTGCACGCCAGCGCCGACCTCGCCAAGGGCCGTCGCTTGCTCCAGGACAATAGGCGTATGGCCTCCCCGCAAAAGCGCATTTGCAGCGGCCAATCCGCCGATGCCAGCACCAACGAGTATGACTTTCAATCCGGACATAAGATCTGCCCCCAGGGATGCTCCCTGCGCCAGAAACGCTAGGAGTCTGTGTTATGAAGCCGGAAGCATACTCTATTTAGCGCCGAAGCTGCCAAATCATCCTCAGGGGTCGTTGCGCCTGGGTGAGGTATCTGCGGACCAGGTCTCTGCGTCACTTACCTCTTCGTCAGGCGCTGGCACGCGATAAACCTCACTCAGCCAGCGGCCAAGGTCGATCTGGGAACAGCGCTTTGAGCAGAAAGGCCGGTGCTCTACCACCGCAGGCGTTTTGCAGATTGGGCATTTCCCAACCTTCCCGCGGAATTGCTTCACCTCACCAGCGTTATCTTTTTTCTTCGGGTCCGTCATTAGAGTTCCAGCCGCTTGCCTGCCCCGTCCAATATCTGGACAGAGCGTAACCCCTGGTCCCGTTTCAAGGCGATAGCCTGCCCCACCCGGCTCACTGTATCAGCCAGTGCATCTGACAGCGGGCCTTGCAACAGGCCAATGATTGCAGGTGGTGCAGCGATGGCCGCAGGCAAGGCACCGTTCTTCGCCAGACGGCAGGCTTGGCGCAACGCAGCAAGCGCCATGGCAGTCTCGCCAGTTGTCAGTTCCGCCACACTGGGGCCCATACGCGGACGGGCAAAGGATGTTAGGCCCAAGGCGTCAGGTTTGTCAGGCGGCACCCAAGGCCACGGATCGACCTCCCCGAGCTCAGCCATTTGCCGCAGGCTTTCCCGGACGGGTGCACGACGCAGGAAATCGACAACAACCAAGCCGCCATGCCGTCCAAGGCGGAGCTGACGCGCGATCTCATGGGCAGCGGCATCATTGATCGCGCCAGCGTCAGCAATGGATTGCGCAACATCAATGTCCACGGCGATCAAAGCATGGGTTGGCTCAACCCATATGCGCGCGCCATCCAATATCTCGGCTTCAGGCGATAGCGCCTCATCCAATGCCTCGTCAATTGCTGTCGCCACGGCGGCATCGGGCGCGTCGAGCCTCGATTTATACTCTAACGCCGACGCGGCCCATGCAGCGCTCGCAGGATCTGCCGGGGCAATCTTTGCCACCTTCGCCCGAGTAATGAGCTGTGTGACGTCCCCAGCCGCTCTAGCGAGCCGCTTTGGCCGGTGTTCACTGGCCGTGAGCGCGGACAAGGCCGCAATCAACCGATCCCGCTCATCAAGTAGCGTGCGCGCCGCTTCTATACCTTGGCCTGGGTCCGCATGGAGGCGGATTGCTATACCTCGTGGCAGATCGCGCGCCAGCTGTCTCCGCAATGCAGCGCGCCGCAGTTTGGGAAAGCTGCGTGGTGCTTCAATGCGGTCCTCGGCTGGGCCGGACGCACCCTGCCCGAGCGAGAGCCAAACGCCATCGAGCCATACGCGGTCCGTAATGCGCGGGCCTTTGTCTCCGGCCTCCCCGCGCAGCACTTGAATCAGGCCATAGGCGCCATTGGTCCATTCGTTGCGCGGCTTGCGGAGGAGTGCCTGTTCGGCCTCCCCGATATCGAAGAAGCGACTGCCGTTCGGGCCTTCAGCGCCGGCGCGCCCCATGTAGATATCGCCAGCGCCCGCAGCGGCAGTTACGCGCTCAATGGCGATATCCCAGGGCACGCCATCTGCCAACGCCACTGCCCGAATTTCGCCAGGACTGGCTTCAAGTAGGATACGATCTAGATGCGGTACACTCATTGAAATACCCGGTACCCGGCCCCCTGCAGCAATGCTGTTGTTTCGAATAATGGCAGCCCAACAACGTTGCTGTAGGAGCCATTGATACGCCGCACGAAGGCCGCCGCCTGCCCCTGGATCGCATACCCACCAGCCTTGCCGCGCCATTCTTCGCCAGCCAGATAAGCTTCGCGCTCACGGCTATCCAGGCGTTTGAAGGTGACCGCAGTCATCACAACCCTGTGCAAGACGCGACCATCCGGCAATGTCAGTGCTACAGCGCTAAAAACACGGTGGCTCCGGCCTGATAGCAGATCAATGCATAATGCCGCTTGGTCCACATCTTCGGCCTTTGGCAGTGCGCGGCGACCACAGGCGACCACCGTGTCTGCCGATAGTACCATCGCGTCCGTTGTCGCTGCCGCTGCTTTGGCACCTTTAGCCAGTGCCAAGCGCTTAGCCAAGTCGCGCGGCAGTTCCTGCTTCAGCGGTGTTTCATCGATATCTGTCGGATGGATCGCATCTGCAATCACACCAATTTGCGCCAGCAGGTCCACCCGGCGCGGTGAGGCTGAGGCCAGGATGAGTTTTGGGTTATCCACCATAACCCCGCTCATACCACCGGTGCCGATGGGCCAGAGAGCCGCGCCGAAATTCGCTGTAGAATTTCATCGCGTGTACGCCGATACGCTTCAAGCCGTTGCTCCCGGCTGCCTTCAACGAGTGAGGGATCAACGGTTGGCCAATATTCGACCTCTGCGGCCAGGTGTTCTGAGAATTTCAATGCTGCCTCATGGGCTTCTGGGGATAATGTGATGATTAAGTCGAAGTCGCTATCTTCTAGGTCACGAAAGCTTTTAGGCTCTTCCTCTGGCCCATCAAGGCCGATCTCATCCAGGACAGCGATGACGAAGCCATCGGCCTCCCCCGGGCGGGCACCACAGCTATCAATGTGCACCCGGCCCCGCGTTCGCCACCTGGCCAGTTCCGCTGCAATAGGCGAACGAATGGCGTTGGATGTGCAACAGAACAGGACGCTGGCGATTGGGCGGATCGTCATAATTCAGGGAGTATATCACCGCCGCGCATGCAAGACGCATAGCAACGTAAAGAGCCGCCGGGCCGTCAGCATGTCAATCTCAGCTTTGGACTGCAGCCGCTCAACCATCTTCTCCGCACCATCATTGTGTACGCCGCGCCGGGCCATATCGATGGTTTCGATCTGCGATGGCGTCATGTCACGGATTGCATCGAAATAGCTGTCACAAATGGCGAAATAGTCTTTGATGATGCGCCGAAAAGGCCCGAGTGCCAGACCAAAGATTACGGGGTCACCGCCGCTGACCGGCATCACATGAATCAACAAGCGCCCCTGATCGACGCCAAGCTTCACGGAATACGGCCCGCCTGCCCCATTGACGAGGCGAAAGGTGTTTTCGTCAATCAGATCCTGAATGGCGATGGCGCGATCATGCTCCAGCTCAGGCCGCAACCTGCCGCCGAGCGCCTGATCCAACGTAATCTCCTGAATGCGGTCAGGTGCCGTCATTTCTGGCTGAAGCGGGCTGTCACGGATAAGCCGTGGGCGTCCAGGCCTTCAGATTCTGCCAGAACGGCCGCATGGGGGCCAATTTCCGCCAGGGACTTCGCATCACAGCCGAGCAGCGTCGTGCGCTTCATAAAATCAAGCACGCCAAGGCCAGATGAGAACCGCGCGGCACCTGAAGTCGGCAACACATGGTTTGGGCCGCCCACATAATCACCAACCGCTTCCGGTGTATGCGCGCCCAGGAAAATTGCGCCAGCGTGACGGACTTTAGCGGCGAGCAGATCAGGATTTGCGACGGCGAGTTCCAGATGCTCCGGCGCAATCCGGTCCACAATGCTGGGTGCTTCTGCCATCAAATCATCAACGAGGATCAGGCCGCCATGGTCCCGCCAGGACGCGCCAGCGGTTTCCCCGCGCGGCAGAGTGGCCAACTCGGCATCAACGGCAGTGGCGACTTGGTCAAGCAGCCGAGCGCTATCGGAAATAAGGATGCTCTGCGCATCAGCGTCGTGTTCCGCTTGGGCCAACAGATCAAGCGCCAGCCAGCGCGGGTCAGCGGTTTCATCTGCAACGATGAGAACTTCGGAAGGGCCAGCAATCATATCAATGCCAACCTGGCCGAAGACCTGCCGCTTAGCCTCCGCCACATAGGCGTTACCGGGGCCAACGATCTTATCAACCGGTTGGATTGGGTCTGCCCCATAGGCCAGTGCTGCAACAGCTTGCGCCCCGCCGATACGCCAAACTTCATCGGCACCAGCAAGCGCCGCCGCCGCCAGCACCATGGCATTGTCCTTCCCATCAGGCGTCGGCGCGACCATCGCAAGCCGTTGGACGCCAGCGACTTTGGCCGGGATAGCGTTCATCAGGACCGAGCTTGGGTAAGCGGCAGCACCACCTGGAACATAGAGGCCGACAGCATCAATTGCAGACCAGCGCATGCCGAGGCGCACGCCAATATCATCCGTACAATCAAAGCCTTCCGGCAATTGCTTCTCATGGAAGGCGCGAATACGGGCGGCTGCGGTTTCAAGCGCTGTCCGTAGTGGGTTGGTCAACCCAGTAAGGGCGGCTTGCATGAGGCTGGGATCAACACGAAGCGCATCGGCGTCCGCCGCCGTGAAGCGGTCGAACTTTGCTGTTGCATCCAGAACAGCGGCAACACCGCGTGTTTGGACGTCCTGAATGATCTCGCGCACCGGGCCATCAACCCGCGCGGTGACGCCTGTCCGGCGGCTTGCCAGGAATGCGGCCAGTGCCGTGTCGAAATCCGGCTGGCTTGAGCTAAGCCGCGCGGTCATCGAGCGCTCGCTGAAACCGGTCAATCCAGGCGCGGACCACATCTGGACGGGTTTTCATCTGGGTACGATTCACGATCAATAATGACGACACATCTGCGATATGCTCAATCTCGACGAGACCGTTTGCTTTAAGCGTGGAGCCCGTTGAGACAAGATCAACGATGCGCTGGCAAAGGCCCAGGACGGGTGCCAATTCCATGGCCCCGGAAAGCTTGATGCATTCCGCCTGTACGCCACGGGCTGCGAAGTGACGGCGGGTGATGTTCGGGTATTTGGTGGCAATGCGAACATGGCTCCAACGGCTCGGATCATCCTCTGGTGCCAGTTCTTTTGGCTCCGCGACCGCCAAGCGGCACTTGCCAATGCCAAGGTCCAGGGGCGCATAAACCTCCGGGTAATCGAATTCCATCACGACATCGCGCCCGGCAACGCCAATATCTGCACCGCCAAAGGCCACAAAGCTGGCGACATCGAAGCTGCGGACCCGGACAATTTCCAGCCCCGGTACATTGGCTTTGAAGCGCAATTGGCGGGCGTCACTATCATCGAATGCGGCTTCTGGGTGGATACCGGCAGCGTCCAGAATAGGCCGCAGATCCTTGAGGATCCGCCCTTTGGGCAAGGCGAGCCGAATTGGCTCCGCTGCAGTGAACGGCACGACTGACATTGGGTCTTTCCCAGTTCCCTTGAAACTATGCGCCGCGTTGTACGCCTGCACCCGCCCTACGTCCACCCAGCGCAGGCGAGGGCGTACATATGGCGCACCGCCAGAAACGCTTTAGGTCAGCACGACTTTGCCAATGGCCTCGCGGTCAATCAGCATCTGCAGCGCTTTTGCAGCATCTGCAAGGGGCAGGACAGTGGAGACCATGGGGTTCAGCTTCCCAGCGCTCGCCATATTGCAGAGGGCGGTCATGTTGGCGGCAGCAATCTCCGGCTGGAAATCCGTCAGGCCGCCAAGACGGACACCGACGGCGCTGGCACCCTTAATCAGCAGATGGTTGGTTTTCGCCAAGGCTGGCGCGCCGGCCAGGAAGCCCAGGATGAGGATACGCGCGCCCCAGTTCAGGCAACGGGTCGCCTCATCGAAGGCCCAGCCGCCAAGCGGATCCCAGATGACGTCTGCGCCTTTGCCGCCAGTGCGTTCCTTGACCATCTCCCGGAACCGGCCCGGATTGCCATCTGTTGGTGGGCCATAGTCGATGGCGTCATCCGCGCCAGCTTCAATGCAGGCTTTACGCTTCACTTCTGAAGACGCAACGGCGATTACGTTTGCGCCGAGCGCCTTACCAACCTGGATTGCCGCAAGGCCAATACCGCCTGCAGCGCCCAGGACCACCAAAGTCTCGCCAGATTGGATATTCGCCCGCTGCACCAGTGCGTGATAGGCGGTGGCATAGGCTGAGCGGAAACAAGCCGCCTGCTCCATGGAAAGACCATCGGGCACCAATACCGTCTCAGCCGCTGGCGAAACGCCGAATTCTGCGAACGCACCTGGGGTGTGGCGGCTCATCACCTGATCGCCAATTTTGAAGCCTGTGACACCTTCCCCAAGCGCAATGATCTCACCGGCAGCTTCACCGCCGGGCACGAATTCGGGCTCTGGCCGGAACTGATATTTGCCGGCAACCATCAGCACATCAACATATTGAACAGCGCGCGCTGCAATCTTCACTTTGACCTCGCCCGGCCCTGCTTCAGGTTCCGGCCAGTTTTCACGAAGGGCGACGGCTTCCGGGCCGCCAAATCGCTCACAGACGATTGCGCGCATAACTTTATCCTTAAATATCAAATATCAACGATGATATATTCATCTTCGACCGTAACATCTACGGTCTCCGCCTCATAGGCTTGTTCAACCACTTCCTCACCTTTTGCCACATCGAATGCATAGGCGCGGGTCTTCCAGCGTTGCGGATCGAACCGAGATTTTCCGGTGCGGATATCGAATTCCCAGCCATGCCACGGGCAGCGGACAATCTCACCGCCACGGGAATATTTGTATCGGCCTGGACCTTCAGACTCGACCAGCCCAATCAACCGCCCTTCACACAGGCTACCGCCCATATGTGGGCAGCGGTCCATCAGGCCGAAATATTCGCCGTTCAGATTGAAAATGGCAACGGGCGTGCCCGCAACATCGACCCTGAGGCGCTCGCCCGGCGGCACGTCCGCAGCGGCGGCAACAACATGTTTCGTCATTAGCGGAGCCCGTATAAATCCAACGCATTGCCCAGGAAGAAGTTCTCCCGCGTCGCGTCGTCCACCTTTGGCAAGGGCAGACGCGCCGGATCGTCAAAGTCCCAATGGGGGTAATCGGTCGCGAACAGCAGCTTGTCCCAACCAATCCATTCCATGGTGTCTTTAAGGTGGCTGCGCCGGTCGGGTTCCTCGAAAGGCTGCGTGGTCAGCCAGATATGATCGCGGATGTATTCGGACGGCGGGCGCTTCACATGGGGAAGCTCATCCCGGTTCTTTTCCCAAATACGATCCAGGCGCCATGCGAGCGGCGGCAGCCAAGCAAATCCAGCTTCGACGACGACGATCTTCAGGCCAGGTGTGCGTTCAAACACGCCTTCCATCACCAAGCTCATCACCATCGCCTGCGCCGATTGGGCATGGCCGACCATGTCTTCGATATAATAGCTGGGCCACCCAGACGACGTACTGGGCGAGCCACCAAAGCCGAATGCGTGAACGGCAAGTGGAAGGTTAGCGGCAGCACAGGCATCATAAATCGGCCAATAGCGGCGCTGGCCCATGGGCTCTGACGTGCGGATCAGCATGAAGGCCTGAACGTAGTTCGGGTCACCCGCGCGTCGCTCAATCTCTGCGACGGAAAGGGCTGCATCCTCATACGGCAAGCAGACGGAGCCTTTGAGGCGGGCGTCTTGGCTGGTCCAGTGCGAAATCTGCCAGTCATTGACAGCACGGCAATATGCGGCGGCGAAATCTACGTTCTGCAGCCCCTGCCCTGATTTCAGCGGGTTCAGCACGCCAAGCTGGACGTTGTGTACATCCAAGTGATGCTCGCCCATGAATTTCACATCGGACCCGGGACGCCCGCCTTCTGGCGGGTACGCGTCACGCCGGGATGCGTCAGGCTGGCCTTTTGGATAGGCCGGGCCGTTTTGATAAGGCTGGCGCAGGAGTAGGCCATAGGTTTCGTTGTGCTTCTGCCAACGCTTCTCGAGATAGGGATAAATCTCTTTCTCGACGGATTTTGGGCTCGGATGGATATCGCAATCGGCAATGGCCAGCTTTGCAGATTGGTTCACATCTGCGGACGTACGCGTTTCCGTTTTTACGTTCATCACACGGTCTCCTTCAGCCTTGGATACGTGGCGAGGGGGTTATCTTGGCATATTTTCTGCGCGAGCGCAGGGGAGAGGCCTTCTGGCAATGCATCGTCGCCATCGAATTGCCAATGGGGATAGTCCGTCGAGAATAAGAGCATCTCGTCACTTTCGAAATGGTTCATCAACCGCTCGACCGCGTCAGCGCTTGGCGGCACATCGCGAGGATTGATGGTGAGACGCACGTGATCTTTGGCTATTTCCATCGGGTGCCGGTCGACCCAGGGGATCTCCATGCGCAGGCCACGCCAGAACTTTCCAAGCCGCCACATATGGGAGGGCAGCCACGCGAAGCCGGATTCCAGCAGAACGACTTTAAGCTCTGGGAATTCCGCAAACACGCCTTCCGTCATCAGGCTGGAAAGCGTTGTCTGGAAGGCCTGGGCCTGGGCTGCAGAATCTTCTGCATGATATGAGGGCCAGCCTACGGGCGTCACTGGGTGTCGGTATGCACTCCCAGCATGAATGCCGATTGGCAGGCCATGGCGCTCTGCGGCTTTATAAATTGGCCAATAGCGACGACGGCCCAACGGCATTTCATCCATCACCAACATCAGCACTTGAACAAAGCGCCTATCGCCAGCGAGACGGTCAATTTCAGCCGCCGCGTATACCGGGTTTTGGGGCGGAATTACGATGGAAGCGCGAAGGCGCGGCTCCTTATCCAGCCATTCCGCCGCCATCCAGTCATTGACAGCGCGGGCATAGGCGTAGGCCATATCTTCTGTGTAGAGCAGCTGCACGCCATAGAGGCAGTTACAGATCGCCAGGCTGGTCTGGAACCCGTCCAGCGCTTCCACGCGAAGCCTATCTAGGTCCACGCCTGCCTTGCCAGTTTCCGGCTTCCAGTCAGGACGGGCTGTCATGGGCGCATTGTTTGGATAGCTAATCGAATCCAGTTCATGCACACCACGCTGCACGATCATGTCGCGCCAATGGTCGTCAAAATACGGCAGCAGTGCTTTCACATTTGGCACGGCTGGATGCAGATCGCAGTCAATCGCACCTGGAGCGACGGCGGGCATGGGGTGATATCTCCTAAAACTTAATCAGACGCAGCGATGCGCCAAGCTTCCGCATCGAACGCGACGTGCTCACCGAAGCAATGCACTTCGGTGCTCGAAGGCAGCGCTTCTTTTGTATAGGCGACTTCAGGCGCCGCCAACCGGCGTACAACTGGCTGCGTCGCGAGCCACTGGTCCGGCGGCAGCAGCGTGCTTTGGCGCTGTGTCACATCAACTATGAAATAGTGGTGGGGAATAACGATTTTGGGCTGAATCCGGGCGATGATCTCGTCCACCATGGTGTAGCCCATAACATGCTGAGAATCGTCCGCAGGCAAGAACACAATGTCCACATCGCCGATCATATCCCACACGGCTTCTGGCGGATTATGCCGATTATCACCCCAATGCAGGATGCGCATGCCCCCCGTTTCAACCGTAACCAGCACATTATCCCAAGAGCGCGGGTTATCTGGCGGGGAGATATCCACGCCCGTGAAACGGTAGTGAATCGCCTTGAAGTCATATGTGGCAGCGCTCGAATCGGTCGCATGCTTGTCCGCGATACCACTGATCGCGACATCGCCGAAGCCGAACCGGCCAATCGGGCGATCTAGCAAAACGTGTGCATCAAGCCGTTCCAAAGCGTCATGGTCAAAATGGGCGTGGGTGGATACACCGATATCAACCGCCGTCTCCGGCATGTCAGCAAAATACCAATCCCACTTGCCGCTTGGGTGATTGCGCCAGGGATCAACCATCACCGAAATGCCTTCGGGCGACGTGATCCTGAAGGCCGACGAGCCAAAATAGGCGATCTGTACCGAACCCGGTGCGGCCGGGTCCATCGCCTTGCCCTGAAGCTCAATCATGCGGTTATGGTTGGTGTCGCGCCTCCATGTCTGCTGGCCAGCGTCTAAATTCGGCATAGAAATCAATCCTCAAAAATCGCGACGGCACGGATGGGACTGGCAGTGCCACCGCGGATTTTCAGTGGGAACCCAGCAAATGTGAACCGCCCCTGCCCGATTAGCGCTTCCAGATTCCACAAGCATTCAATGTGCGTGATATTCCGCTCACCGCAAGCCAGATGTGCCTTGAAGTTCGGCCCACCTTCCGGTGCCGGGCTAATCGCCTCCACACCGAATTGCAGGATGCCTTTGTCAGCGAGCCAGTGCACGGAATCGACATGCAGACCCGGAAAATCATGCTGGTAGGCAGGCGATCCCCAAAGCCGCGCATTAACGCCCATATGCAGCAACACGGTATCGCGCGGTTTGATCTCCTCACCGGTTGCCGCCAATGCCGCTTCCATCTCATCCACCGTGATTTCATGGCGGAGCGGCGCGTCGGAGAGGTCTAAGCAAAGGCCGCCGGTGTAGAAATTCTCAAGCGGGATTTCGTCGATAGAAGCAGCGTCCGGCGCGTCATTAAAATGGCAGGGCGCATCAATATGCGTTCCTGCATGATCGGACATCGCGAGCGACATGGCCTTGGAGGAGAACTGCACCCCATCGGCTTCCTTCTTCTCATCATGATCATTCCAGACAGTGATCACGACCGGCGGATGGCTCGGATGTGCAGGCGTGCGGTGGTATAGTTCGCGGGACAGATCGACGATGCGCATTGGCTGCGTCTCCGGATAAGGGATACAGGGTTTCGTTTGCATTATGGCGCAGGCAGGGCGCTGTAACAAAACCGTTGCAAAAACGTCATATATCAGCCGCGAACAGGGCCTAGCTATGTCTGATGAAAAACATCAAAAGAGGCACAAAAACAGCATGTCAGGATTAGGGGCTTTGATCTTAGTGGTCGGGCCAAGCGGCGTTGGCAAAGATACCCTGGTGGACGGCGCAAAAGCGATCGTAGCGCCATCACAGCGCTTCTTCTTTCCAGCCCGAACAATAACGCGCCCATCAGATGCGGGCGGCGAAGATCACATCGCGACTACGAAAGCTGAATTTCAGGCACGGGAGAGCAGCGGCGATTTCCTCCTTTCCTGGCGCGCCCACGGGCTTTGCTACGGCATTAACGCGGACACAACCGACGCTGCCAGACGCCATGGGCAGGCGGTTGTCGCAAATGTCTCACGGGGCGTTCTAGACTGCGCGAGGAACCGCCTGCAGCCAGTGCGTATCATTTCTGTGACTGCCAGCGCAGACGCAATCCGCACCCGGCTACAAGCCCGTGGACGGGAAGATGCGGCTGACATTGAAGCCCGGATCGCGCGTGCTACGGCCTATGACGTCTCAGGGGGCGATGTTATTCCGGTTCTGAATGACGGATCGCCAGAAGATGGGATCGCCCGCATGGTAGAAGCGCTCGAGACTGCCTCAAGCGTGGAATGGAATCCGGCGGAGTAGTCGGAACGGTGCGCCTGATGCTGGTTGCTCATAGACAGCGATTGCATCTGCCCGCATCACACCGGACGCGCCTTCAGCTTCCGCCATCGCTCTCAGCGATGCTGCTAACCGTTCCCGAACCGCATCGTCAGTGATCGCGCCAGTCAACGTCATGTGGAAGCGAAACTCTTCGAACACATAAGGGTAGCCCCATTCTGCGGTCAGCGCGGTTTGGCGCGGCGTTAGCCCAGCCGCATGACGCCGCGCCAGTTCAGCTGCATTCAGCGGCGCGCGGAAGGGCTCAAAAGCTCTGACGCAGGCTGCCGCTAAATCCGTCATCGCCTGGCATGGCTCCAGCATCCGAAAGGCGATGAAACGCCCAAGCGCTGCAGCATTGACGGAGGGGCAGCCGAAGGGTTTTTGAGCGCGCGCAAAGCTTTCAGCCGCTTGGATCAGGCCCTCGACGGCCTGACCTTCCGACAGCCTGAAAGGCGGTTTCAGGGTCGCGTGAAATCCGTAATTTCGGGGTGATGCAGTCAGCGCTTCAAGTGCAACATCATCCCAATCCGCCGAGGCGTCACCTTCAAGCTTCGGGCGCGGAAGCGGGGTATCCAGCGCAGCGTCCCGGCCAAGCCAGGCAGAGCCAAATCGCCAGAATGGGCTATCTGGCGCTGGCGCAAAGTAGATGGCGTATCGTGCAGCCATCAGGCGACCCGTTCGCCAAGCGCCCACGTACCCCGCACGATGGCTGCATCGCCAATACGGGCCACCCGGACCAGATCACCACGCAGACCCGGCGCAATACTTCCGCGGTCGTTCAAGCCCAGCATATCTGCAGGGTTGGCGGAAATGGTTCCAATGGCATCCGGCAGCGAAAGGCCAACACGTTCATGCAAAGCGAAGGCGGCATGGACAAGGCTGATCGGCGCGTAATCGGACGATAACGCATCCAGCAATCCGGCCTCGGCCAGATCAATCGCAGAGACATTGCCGGAATGAGATCCGCCGCGCACGACGTTTGGCGCGCCCATGACCGTGCGCATGCCTGCAGCCCGCGCCGCTTCCGCCGCGACCAGGGTGGTGGGAAATTCGGAAATCATGATGTTGTCGGCGACAGCCTCATCCACATGCTCCGGCGTTGTATCATCATGGCTGGCAGCAGGACCGCGCCTACCCCAGCGATCAAGGATAGCGCGCCGGTTCTTCTCTTTCTGATCGCTGGAATTCGCGATGCGCTGGTCGATATAGGCTTGAAATTCATCATCGCTCATATTCGCGTTTTTGAATGTCTTGAAGGATTTAAGGTCCCGCCATTGGCGTTGACCGGGGGTGTGATCCATAACGGAAATGAGGCCAACCAGCGGGTCGTCCGCATAGGGCTCAAACAGTTCCGCCACAATATCATCTGCGATTTCACACCGCAGATGCACCCGGTGATCAACCTTGAACAAGCCACCTGCGGCAGCATCTTTGATCGCACCCATTACCGTTGCCAGCAGCGCCCGGCGATAGCTCCGGTCCATATATTCGCCGACGGCAATGGCGTCATAGACGGTCGTCACGCCAGCGGCAGCCATCTGTGCATCATGCCCAAGGATGGCCGCAACCGGTGCGGGCCACACCACGCCCGGCCTTGGCACCATATGTTTTTCTACATTGTCCGTATGCAGTTCGACGAGGCCAGGAATGAGCGTATCCCCCGCAAAATCCACAGCCCCTAAAGGTACAGCGTCCCCTTCCTCAATACTGGCGATCTTGCCATTTAGAACGGTAACGGCACCGTGCAGAACGCCATCTGGCAGCACAATATTGGCGTTAGCGAGCATTGTTTCAGGCATGGATTGGGACCTCAGGCGGCGACTTGGAATGCGGATACATCGAATACGGCGTCAGCAATTTCGGCGCGCACCGTTTCATCATGGCAAATGGCAACAATAGCTGCCCCTTTGGCTTTCGCCTCCATAATGAGCGCTACAGCAACATTGCGGTTTTCGGCATCCAGGGACGCCGTCGGCTCATCAAGCAACAGAACAGGAAATGAGCGGATGAGGCCCCGTGCAATGTTCACACGTTGCTGTTCACCGCCGGAGAATGTGGCGGGCGGGACGGACCAAAGCCGCTCTGGTAGATTGAGCCGCCGTAAAAGCGCCCGCGCAGCATCCAGCGCTTGGGCAGCATCCATGCCGCCGGCGACTGCAGCCTCCGCCACGATCCCCTCAGCCGGAATACGTGGAATAACGCGGAGGAACTGGCTGACATAACCGATCGTCTCCCGCCTGATCTCCAACTGAAGCCGGGGCTCAGCACCCGTCAGATCAACCATCGCTTCCCGGTGCCGCACAAGAACCTGGCCGCTAGATGGCCGGTAATTGGCATAGAGACTGCGGAGCAGGGTCGATTTGCCTGCGCCCGATGCACCGGTGAGCGCAATACACTGCCCGGCCCCAACGGCAAGGTTTACCCCGTCAAATACCGGCAATGTGGCACCACCTTGGGTGTGCAGGGTGAAGGTCTTCGACAGGTCTTGAACCTGCAACATCATGTGTTGGGTCATGCTTGCAGCACCGATGAGACGAGAAGCTGGGAATAGGGATGCTGAGGATCATCCAGCACTTGGTCCGTCAGGCCAGATTCAACGACGCGCCCTTGCCGCATGACCATCAACCGGTCCGACAATAGCCGGACGACAGCAAGATCATGGGTGACGACAACGGCTGCTACGCCGAGGTCCCGAACCAGCCCGCGCAGCAGATCAAGCAATCGCGCCTGTACGGATACATCCAGCCCACCCGTCGGCTCATCCATGAAAACAAGGCGCGGCTGCGAAACCAATATTCGCGCAATCTGGGTCCGTTGCTGCATACCACCAGAAAATGTGCGCGGCAGGTGATCGACGCGCTCTGCATCAATCTCCACCCGGCCCAGCCAATCCAAAGCTTCGCTGCGGATATCGCCGTAATGGCGGGCACCAACGGCCATCAGCCGCTCCCCGACATTACCGCCAGCACTGACAGACATACGCAAGCCATCGCGCGGATTTTGGTGGACGATGCCCCAATCGGTGCGCATCAACAGCCGTCGTTCCGGTTCTGAAAGCTTGAATACGTCCTGCATCCCCTGCCCGCGCACAGCGAAGCGCACACGCCCCCGGCTTGGCGGCAGCGCGCCCGACAGGCAGGAGAGTAACGTGGATTTACCCGACCCAGACTCCCCCACAATGCCAAGCACTTCGCCTGGATAGAGCGTAAAGCCAACATCCGCGCAACCAACCTGCCCACCGGCATAGGTGTGGCTAACGCCTTCGGCCTCTAATAATGGCGCATCGCTCATTCGTCCGCTCCATAGCCTTTTTCGGCAGCTTCTCTGGCGCGTGGCCCCATATGCCCTTCGGCCCGCCGATCCCGGCAATGATCTGAGTCTGAGCAGACGAACATGTGGTCGCCTTTGTCATCCAAAATCACTTCGTCCAAAAACACACCCTTGGCATCACAGAGCGCACAAGGATCTTCGAACTGTTGCGGCTCAAACGGATAATCGTTGAAATCCAGGCTGCGGACTTTGGTATAGGGCGGGATCGCGTAAATGCGTTTTTCCCGCCCGGCGCCAAACAATTGCAACGCTGGCATCGCATGCATTTTGGGATTGTCGAACTTTGGAATCGGTGATGGTGCCATCATGTAGCGGGCGTTCACCTCAACCGGGTAATCGTAGGTCGTGGTGATTTCACCATGCCGAGAAATATCCTCATACAGCTTGACCTGCATCAGGCCGTACTCTGCAAACGCGTGCATTTTCCTGGTTTCAGTTTCGCGCGGCTCCAGCTTGCGCAAGGGCTCTGGCATCGGCACCTGATAGACAATGACTTGATCTTCCCGGAGCGTCTTTTCAGGGATGCGATGGCGGGTCTGGATGACTGTCGCTTCCGTCGTCGCCTCCGTCACCGGAACGCCAGCCGTGCGATTGAAAAAGCGGCGGATCGAGACTGCGTTCGTCGTATCGTCCGCACCCTGGTCAATCACCTTCAGCACATCATCGACGCCAAGGATTGAGGCCGTCACCTGCATGCCGCCCGTGCCCCAACCATAAGCCACCGGCATCTCCCGGCCACCGAACGGCACTTGATATCCGGGTATGGCAACGGCTTTCAGTAAGGCGCGGCGGATCATCCGCTTAGTCTGCTCGTCCAGGTAGGCGAAATTGTAGACACCATCGATGGAATGGAACTGCGCACCGGAACCGGCTGGCTGAAGGGTGCTCATTCTGCTGCCTCCTTCTGCATGGCTTCCGCCGACGCGCGCATGCCGCGCAGCATCACAAGCTCGGACTGGAAATCGACGTAGTGCGGTAATTTCAAGTGCGAAACGAAGCCGGATGCCTCAACGTTATCGCTGTGGGAGAGGACAAATTCCTCATCCTGCGGTGGATGCAGCCTGTCCTCCGCCAATTCATCCGCGCGCAAGGCCCGGTCAACCAGCGCCATGCCCATGGTTTTCCGCTCAGCCTGCCCGAAGGCCAGGCCATATCCGCGTGTAAACTGGGGCGCGATGCCTTTGGCACCCTTGAATTGGTTGACCATCTGACATTCCGTCACCTCAATCTCGCCAAGCGCTATTGGGAAACCGAGTTCTTCCGGCGTGAATTCCACCTGCACCGTTCCCATGCGGATTTCGCCAGCAAAGGGATGGTTCCGCCCGTAGCCACGCTGGGTCGAATATCCAAGCGCCAGCAGAAAGCCCTCATCACCCCGGAATAGGTTCTGCAGACGTTGGTCGCGGCCTGCTGGAAATTGCATGGGCTCCCGCGTCAGGTCGTAGGGCTGCTCAGGACCGGGCGGCGGCGTCTCTGGCTCGATCAATCCTTCGTGGCCAAGAATATCGGCGACGCGCGGCATGGCGGCGTCTGTCGCATCTTCCTCCGGTGCAACTGGCGGCGTCTCGCCCCTTGCCGCAAGTGTGAAATCGAGCAAGCGGTGGGTGTAGTCGTAGGTCGGCCCCAGCACTTGCCCGCCGGGCAGGTCCTTGAACGCGGCAGAGATACGGCGACGAATGGTCATGGCGCCTGTGTCTATGGGCGCGCTGGCACCAAACCGCGGCAAGGTCGTGCGGAAAGCCCGCAGCAGAAATATTGCTTCAACCAAGTCACCCTGCGCTTGCTTAATCGCAAGTGCGGCTAGGTCTGGGTCATAGAGCGAGCCTTCGGTCATGACCCGATCAACGGCACCACCAAGCTGCTCCCGGATTTGCGCTGCTTCAAGCTCTGGCACAGCCGGATCGCCCCGGCGTTCTTCGGCGATCAGCGCGTGACTGTTCTCAATCGCTGCCTCGCCGCCTTTGGTCGCAACATACATGGGCGCTTACTCCTTCACAGGGTCTGCAGCGACAGTGCGCGGCAGGCCAACAACTGCGGAACCAGCTGCGAAAACAACGTCATACCCAAGCGGGTAAAGCGCCTGATTACGCGCCCATGCCATCCAGAACGCAGCACCGACGCCGGCGGGAGCAATATCTTGCACCGTTTTGATGCCCGGCCCGGTGAGGCGCATTGGCGTGCCGCTGGTAAAATCCGCCATCGCACAGAGCAAAGTGGCAGACCGATCTGGATACTGGTCCTCACCAATCCGAAAGGTGTCAAAATCAGCATTTTCCGGGTTGAGCAGGATCGCAAAATGGGCATCGCCTGACGCATCCACAATCGGCGCGCCAGCGTGGAAGCGAATGAAGGCTTCGGCAGAAGGGCTCCGGGCCGAGGCATCCAAATAGACCGTCGTGTCAGCATCCAATAATGTAAGCGCAGCTGCAGCCAGCGCTGGGGGCCACCCTTCCGGCGCTTCGGGTGGGGCGGGAATATCAAACACGCGCCCCGGGAAGGACAGCGCGTTCAGAATGGCACGAAAGCTGGATTGCGCATCAAGCACAGGAGCTTGAAACCCAGCTTTTAGGTGCGTCATGTCAATTGCGGCTGGCTGCATGGGCATTATCCTTCCGCCCGAACCATGGTGAAGAAATCAACCTTGGTGGCCCCAGCTTTCCGGCGGGCTGCGAGCCGTCTGGCCGCCTCCTCCGCCTTCAGCGGCTGGATTACAGCATCCATGACTTCCGCCTGCCGATCGGTTTGGAGCAGGGCGTCTACGAGCGCGGCCAGTTCTGCGTGCCGTGCATCACGGCCTTGCACATAGCCATGCCCAACCGAGGCCGTCTCTCCTGTAAGCCGCAACGCGCATCGAGTGACCGTCATTTCACCCATATTGAAGGCAGCGCCCGTGCCGCCGGCCCGGCCTTGCACCATGATCGCGCCAATTTCGGGCTGACGTAGCCAATCGAATGCTATGGGCCCGCCAAGCGCCTCCATCTTGGCTGCCAACGACTTCGCTGGCGCGCGGCCAAGCACACCCATCCAATCGGACCTTTGTTTTTCACGGCCTTGGCTGGGGTCTGGAGTTTGGTCGGTTGGGTTTTGGTCTAACATCAGACAGCTTTCATATTTGTCTAGACATCTGTATATCTGCACATTATCGTCAGGCTGCAATGATGTAAAGCTGGATATGATGAAGCTTTCATGACGGAAAATTTTGTTGAAGAACCACCCCTGCTCAGGGGCTCTGGCGCAACGCTCTGGCGACAGATCGCATCCGCGCTTGAGGATGATATAAAAGCGGACAAATTTGCCGCCATGGATGGTCGCCTGCCAACCGAGCGGGAACTGACTGAACGCTTCAACGTCAATCGCCATACTGTCCGCCGGGCATTGGCGACGCTGGCGGAAAGCGGGCTGGTGCGCACGGAACAAGGCCGGGGCGTTTTCGTGAACCGGGAGGTTGTTGACTACCCGCTGGGTAAGCGTGTCCGCTTCAGCGCCAATCTTTCAGCCCAGCAGCGCATACCCGCAGGGCGCATTCTTGCCTGCGTGAAGGAGCCGGTGGAGCGGGATGCGCGCACCGCCCTCGCCCTGAGAAAGAACGCCCAGATTTGGCGGGTCGAACGATTGGGCTTGGTTGACGGAGAACCATTCTCCCTTGCCTCCCACTATTTCAGCGCTGCACGGTTTCCAAAGCTGGGCCAAGCGTTTGAGACGACGGATTCCATCACTGAAGCCCTTAAATCCTGCGGTCTTGCGGACTATGAACGTCAGGAAACGCGGATTTATGCACGCCCGCCCACAGCAGATGAAATCCGGCGTTTGGCTCTGCCCCGTGGCCGTCCCGTCCTAGTGACAGAGAGCATTAATGTGGACAACAACGGCCAGCCGACGGAGTTCGGCATTGCGCGATTTGCAGCAGACCGGATGCAAATAGTCGTCTGACCTTTGCAAGAACCGCAAAGGTATCGGCGATTTTTCTCACAGAGATATGACTTGTGTAAAATGGGCGCGCGGGCGATGTGTGCTTATGCAGGCGCTGCAACGACGCGGACGCTTGCCTTAACCCATGGGAGCAACCATGACACTTGAAGCCCAATTGGCGGGCATGCGAGAGGCTTCGGCCAAACGTATCCCCCCTGAAAAACGCGCAATTATGAAGCAGGCGACTGTGGATCAACGGGAGTCCGGCATTCTTGATCACACGATCAAGGTTGGCGACTCGCTACCAGATTTCAGCCTCAGTAACGCGAACGGCGTTGAGGTGCATTCTGGCGATCTGCTAAGCCAAGGCCCGATTGTCCTATCCGTATTCCGCGGCGTTTGGTGACCCTACTGCAACGCAGAGCTGTATGCTTTGCAAGCAGTGGCAGATGACCTCGCCCAATATGGTGCCACCATCGTAGCGCTCACGCCCCAGTTGCCTGAGCACAACGCTGAAATGGCGGTCAAGAATACTTTAAACTTCCACCTTCTAAGCGACCCCGGCAACGCCTATGCGGCAGAGCTTGGTTTGCGCTTTGAGGTGCCTAGTCAGATCAAGGAAATCTACGATGGGTTTGGGCTGAACTTGCCGAAATTCAACGGCGATAACAGCTGGACCTTGCCGATTCCGGCACGAATCGTAGTTGATACATCTGGCATCGTAAGGATGGCGGATATCGACGCTGACTACACGAGCCGCCCGGAACCGTCCAAGACGGTCGCGGACGTAGCCTCACTGGCCTAACCGCCATCTGGCTGAAGACAGAGAACCGGCTGGGCGCGCACCGCCCAGCCGGTTTTTCTATGGTGCCATTAGCCCCACTGCACCCGGGCTACGGCGTAGGTCGAGCAATAGTAAATGTCCCGATCACCGCCCGGCGTGAGGAACATACCGTTCGCGATATGTGATCCGGTGCTGACACGGTCAATCACCTCACCCGTCGGTATATCAACGACAATCAGTTGATCATCGCCCGGCTTGAAATCATTGATCACAAGTTCGCCCGTTTTGGGGAATACCACCGGCTGCATAGATGGCCGCGCATCGACAGTCCAACGGACTTTGAGATCGCCATCAGCATCCGAAATACCGGCCAGGCCGCCATTTACACTGTCCCAGGCGATACACATCTTGTGTTCAGGAACATAAACCGGCGGGGCTATGATGCCGCCGCCCGGCGTTCCAAACGGCGCAACCGATTGAATATCGCCGCTATTCAGCGAGACTTTCAGCAAACGCTGCGGGCCATCCCATGGTGCGGGACGCCGCCAGCTTAAGCGATGCTCTGGACCATCAAACCGACCATTCGGATGGACACCATAAATCGCCCGCAGACTATCAATATCGCCATTATCCATGAGCCAAAGCGCATCGGATGAAACGCAGCCATCCCATGACAGGCCTTGCTGACCGGGTTCGTCACGATACTGCGGCCGCCAACTGTCATCCACCGTCATGCGGTCGCCATCAATATGGATGCGCCAAATATGTTCAATGCCGGGAATGTAGATGAACTCACCATCAGCGGTCAGGTCGCTGGCGATCCGCCCCATGGAGCCCTCAGGCAAGCGCAGTGGCTCACCGATTACTTCAAGCCCATCGGCAGCAAGACGCGTGATGGTGGATGGCCCCTGCCCTGCAAGCCGCAGGTCTTTGGTGACAATGCTGCCATCGCTCAAGATCAGCATTCCGTTATGGGCTTGATCGACAGGCAAGCGCCGTTCCGTGACCACTTGGCAATCAGGATCAAGGCGGTGCATATAGCAACCGTTGACCTCATAGATATCGCCATTCGCATGGGCCGCAATCGCGCCGCACCACACATGGCCGCCCGCTGGCAGTTTTGGCGATTCTGCAACGGGCGCCATGGTTTCCGGGTCTAGCTTTTGCAGCCAACCGTATGGCTCTGGTCCGTGCCAAGCAGGCATTGTGCCGCCGACATAGATCTCGCCCGGCCCCCGGCGGATCGCCATCACATGCCAGCGGTCATCATTCCGGCATATAACGCGGGCATCACTGCCGCGCGCATTCAAGCCACCTGTAGCTGCTTTCTGGCGCCTGTTACCGCCACACTCAACAGGCCAGGGCGATGGGTAATATCCGGGCAGTGGCCCAGCACGATCCTGATCCGTCACTACCCGACATTCCGGTCCCGGCCTTCCCAGAAGGGTGCGCGGAGTTCAAATTTTTGGATTTTGCCTGCACCGGACTTGGGCAAAGCCTCTTCCCGCACCTCAACAGTGCGTGGGCATTTATAGGGGGCGATCAAGTCCCGGCAGTGCGCAACGATGGCTGCTGGATCAGGTGTTTGGCCAGCGCGCGGGACCACAATTGCGTGGACAGCTTCACCCCATCGGTCGTCCGGAATGCCGATCACGGCGCATTCTGAAAGGCCAGGGAACTGCATGATGGCGTTTTCGACCTCGGCGGAGAACACATTCTCACCGCCGGTGATGATCATGTCCTTCACCCGGTCAACGATATAGAGGAACCCTTCCTCATCCATAACGCCGCCGTCACCGGTATAGACCCAGCCGTCTTTCAGTGTTTCTGCAGTCTGCTCCGGCTTGTTCCAATAGCCCAGCATCGCGTTGGCACCACGCACCCGAACTTCGCCCGACTGGCCGCGCGGGGCTTCCGCACCTGTCTCATCCACGACCTCGATCTCGACCGCTGGAACCGCTTGACCAACAGACCGAATTTTCGCCGCCTTCGGGCCATCCAGAACGTGATAGTCGGAGCCCAGAAGGGTCGCGAGCGGCGCAAGTTCGGTTTGGCCATAGGCATGGATAAAGCGCGTTTCCGGCATCTTCTCCATGGCCTCTTTCAGGACCGACAGCGTCATTGGCGAGGCACCATAGATCAGCCGCGTCAGGCGGCTTGTATCTGCATCTTCTAGTTCCGACGCTTGTAGCAGCATGCCAATCATCGTGGGCACGAGCAGAGAAATCGTGCCGTCGAATTCCGTCACGGCGTTCAGGAAGGCTTTTGGCTCAAACCCTGGAATAAATGCGTGGCTGCCGCCGAAAATCGTCAGCGAGAACAGCATAGCGCTACCGGCGATATGGAAAAGCGGCGGGGCGTGAATGTTGCGGTCATCCGCTGTCACATTGGCACCAGCACCAAAGCACATGGAACTGGCCCACAGCGCACGATGCGGCAGCATCACGCCCTTCGGAAATCCGGTGGTGCCGCCAGTGTAGAATATACCTGCTAAGTCTTCGCCAGTACGGAATGCATCATCGGCTGGGCATGCTTCAGCCACCAAGCCTTCATAAGACAGCATGCCAGCGGGGCAATCACCGTCGCCCGCAAAAATCACATGCTCTACGGTCGGGCATTCTTTCGCAATGGCTGCACCCATTTCAGCGAAAGCGTCATCGACCACCAAATACCTGGCACCGGAATCCTTGATTGAATAGACGTGCTCAGCCAGGGACCAGCGGATATTCATCGGCACGACGTTCGCACCGGCCCAGAAGACGCCGTAATAATATTCGGCATACCGGTCCTGATTGAACGAGAGCATCGCCACGCGATCCTCGCCTTTCATCCCAAGCCCATGCAGCGCACCCGCAAGCCGTGCAACCCGGTCCTGGAACTCAGCCCAAGTGAAGGTCCGCTTTTCAGATATCAGCGCAATCTTGCCAGGATTAAGCTTCGTAGCCCGGCGCAGGCCCTGGGTCATATACATCGTGCGTCATCCTCCCGTCGCCCATTGTTTGGACGTTCGGCTGAATCGCTATCATTCAGAAGCTGGTAACGGCAATACCGAAAGTATCACGCAGCAGGAACAACGCCTTCACCTTTGGTTTGTGTCCGCCACATGAAGCGCGCCTGGGATGTATCAACGGGGCTGCGCATATGCAGCATCATCCGGTTATCCCAAGCAACCACCTGCCCGACGCTCCATTTGTGGTGATATTGGAACTCCGGTTTGGTCGCATGTGCCCAAAGCTCATCCAGCAGCGCTTCGCTTTCATCAAGCGGCAAGCCTTCAACATAGGCATTGGTGCGGCGGCCAAGATAGAGCGCTTCATCGCCAGTGGATGGCACCGTGCGGATGATTGGATGCGCATGCCCGATAGCATCAATCGGGGAGGCTGGCACTTCCATGCCCGGGCGAATGATGCCGTTACTGGCATATGTGGAATCATGCTTGATTTTCAGCGGCAGCACTTTGCGCCGAAGCTCTTCCGGGAGCCCCTTGGCAGCCATAACCTGGCTGCAGAAACCGGTATCGCCACCATCATCCGGAATGATCCGGGCATGCAGCAGGCTAAAGGTCGGCGGGGTCGGGATATAAGACATATCCGTATGCCACTCCCACTCGCCAAAGAACTTATCGGGCGTTTTCTCAACCTGCAGCGTCGTTGGCTCAACATTGCCGATATACGCCAAATATGGATCACGGCCTTTTGCTCTATGGGCAGCGACCTGTTCTTCAACGGTGAGATGTTCCTCACCCGGCAAGGCTTTCTTGCCAATGCCATTGATGAGCCCCGGCGCAAACTCATTCTCGCCGAACACTGCCGTCATAGCGTGGAGTTCTTCGACATCCAGCATGTGATTGAACTGGAAGCACAGTAGGCCGTGCCCATCCTTATAGGCGTCAAGGATCCCGGTCCGCTGCGCGTCAGTCATCTCGCTGGGCTTCAGGCCGGAAATTTCCGCGCCAAAGCGTGCGCCGCCCAAAGGCGAAACTAACATGTCACCATATTTTTTGATTGGCTGATCCATACCGAAGCTCCTGTCCAAATCTATTTCAACGTAATCCTACAGTGGCCCAACGTCTTTGCAATCGGGAACTAGGGTAAGGACCCTAGTTGGCCTGCCAAGCCGCAGCAGACTCCATGCCATCAATCAACGCGGCGCTAAGGTTCACGCCGATACCCGGCCCATTAGGCAGTGGCGCAATGCCGCCTGTCACAAGGGGAAGAGCGGGTTCAACCAAGGTTTTGAACACAGGCGTTTCATCAAACTGAACTTCCAGCAGGTCCGCGTTTTCAACAGCCGCACATATCTGCATAGACGCAGCATGGCAGATGGGACCACTTGGATTGTGCGGGGAAAACGTAACGTCGTGGGCGGCGAACGCCTCTGCGATCCGCATCATTTCAGCGGGACCGCCCGCATATTTCACATCCGGCATCATGACGTCATAGGCCCCGGCATTCAGCATCGGTTCAAACCCAGCCAGTTTGATCCCAGTTTCCGCCCCCGCGAGCCGAATGCCGAGCGCATTGGCTTGCGCCCGCAATCGCATCAACGCACCGAGCGCAATGGATTCTCTGGGGATCGGGCATTCGAACCAGTACAGGTCAAACGGTTCTACGGCATCGAGCACCCATGATGCGGTCGATTCAGAAAAGCGCCAATGGCAATCGACCATGAGACGTGCGTCTGGGCCGATAGCGCTGCGCACCGCATCGATCCTCGCCAATCCGGCCTCAACAAGTGGGCGCCATTGTCCTGGTGCCATATCGGGCGCTGCGCCATCAAACGGCGCAATCTTGAATGCTGAATATCCTGCTGCGACGGCCATGACTGCGTTCGCGGCGAACCCAGCCGGTGAGCGGTCTTCGGTGCGCCGATTGATGTTGGCATAAAGACCAATTGCGTCACGGCGCGCGCCGCCAAGTGCATCCGCCAAGCGACGGTCGGTTGATCGTGCATCCAAATCAGATGCCGCTTGCATAACGGCGGAGCTAAATGCGGCCTCATGCAAATTGCCGAACGGGAGGCTAGCAAACAGGCCCAATGTATCCCCGGCATCACGGCCCAACACTTGCCGACCATGCCCGTCAGCGACTTTGGCGACCGCTTCTTCTTTGCCGTTCAGCGTGCCTTCACCCAACCCTTTCAGCCTGCTTTCGCCTGTGAGTTCAACGAATAGCCATGCGGTTTTCGGGGAAATTCGAACGCCGATAAGCCTGATATCAGTAATTATTTCGCCCACAGCGCCGTCTAAGCCTCCATCAGAATTGGTAGGGATTGTTGATATGCGATTTCTGCCAATAATTTGACTTCATCTAAAGTACGGCTGCCGATTGGGTGCTCAACCATCACAAACGGATAATCTGGCAGGCCTAGCATGCGGGCAATGTTCTTTGCCGTTACCTCAAAAGGTTCCGTGCAGACAACAATCGCCCGTTTGCCTAATTGTTCGAAGCTGACGCCATCATGCAAACTGCACGTTGAGCAACTGCCTCAATCACCAAGCCCGGTTATGAGAAAATCGACCTCATCAGCTGCCTGCTGTAGCGTTTCGGTCGGTGCCGGCGCGCTGGCGTTGAACTTTGAATAAACCGGCGCAATCTGGCAGCCATGGCGGGCCGCGAACAAGTCCGCTGTTTCCCGCAGCATGTTGATCGCGTTCAGCTTGCCGTTATGCAAATAGCCAACGGTCTTGCCCTCCAAACTGATTAATGGCGGTGCCCGGCTGCTATTACGCTCCGGCCCCGCTACTGTTGGATCGTAGAGTTCCATTCAATCCTCCTCTTAATCGCAATCAATGCAGACGCCAATCGGCTTTGACTGCATCAAAGAACTGCGCGCCCGGCTCCAGGATGGGATGAAGCAGGAATGCCCACCTGCATCGCCGCCGCCCATGATGATAAGAATATCGGCAGGGCCGATACCGCGATGCATATAATCGTCATGCAGTAATGGGCTGGCATGCGCTGGATCGCGCTGCCGGTCAAAATCCTGCTGGCGGAACTTACCGACAGCTTCCAACTCTGGCCTGCTCCGGCGTGCGTTCTCGAACAAGTAGTCTTGCGCCCGCTCCCGCGTCCACCCGGCATTGCCCATGATCCGCATATGCTCTGGTGCGAGCACGACGACCGATTGGCCAAGGGTTAGAACGCCCAGGCCCGCCATCGTATGCGCAATAGACCCCAGCACTTGTTCCGGCGTGCCACCGCCATGGTTCTCAATATTAAAGAACCCGCCGCCCGCGAAGGCCGTTACACTGCTAACACCTTCTGGATAGTCCAACGTCTCCACCAGCAACGGCCATGGGTTATCCCGGGCACGTTCAGCAATGCAGAAGCTGAACTTATTTGGGTTCCCCTGGGTCGACTTGTCGGAAATGCCAGGAATCATCTGGAATACATTCCGGAGAATCAGTCTGGTCGCGCGCCCAATTGTTCCGTTGGCGCGGTTGCCAGGGCCGAAAAGGTTCACATCCGCATTCATGCCAATTTCGTCACCAACGCCGCCACTTACGATCAATAAGGGCGCTGATCCGCCCGTGCTTGCGGTGGAGCCATGGAAATTGAAGTCCGGCTCATTCATGGCTTCAAATGCAGCCACGATCACCGGGAAATACTCTGGCAGACACCCCGCCATGACCGCGTTCACAGCGGCGGCGTGAATGGTGCACCCCAGGCCAGTCGCTGGGTGGGTTGCGATGACGGTTTCGGGCGGTCGCCCCTCATACATCATCATCGCATCGACACGCTCAACGACAGGCGGCACGACGGGCAAGCCATCGGTCCAGCCTTGCTCGTAGCAATAATCCATCGCTGCAAGCAGGTCGTCAGGCACATCATGGATACGGGCCGAATCACGTGGCATTGCTCTATCCTTCAATCATTGCGCGGCGATAGTAACGCGCTACGGCGCAAACGTTGAATAAATTTGATAATGCAGGCCATCTTCCACAATTCCCGCGCCGGGGATAAACTTTACACATGAACAATATCTCCTCCCAGATCGCGGCAGATTACGCGCGCGACGGCTTTGTCTTTCCGCTGGACATTCTGTCGGCGGATGAAGCCCTGACCCTTCGTACTGACCTTGAAGAGGCAGAGGCGCTTTATGCTGATGACCCCAAGAAGCGCGCCATGGTGCGTGGGTATCCAGCGCGCCTGCTGCCCTCATATGACGCGCTGATCCGCCACCCAAAAATGATTGCGGCAGCCAGCGCCGTGCTGGGGCCGGATCTGCTTGTATGGGGGTCTGGGCATTTCATCAAAGAAGCCAATACCACCAGTTATGTAAGCTGGCATCAGGACCTGACATATTGGGGTCTGGATGAGCCGGATGAAGCGACGCTTTGGGTTGCCCTATCGCCCGCCAGCGTGGAAGCCGGATGCATGCGCTTCATCCCCGGCAGTCATCGCGAGCGGATCATGCCCCATGCAGATAGCTTTGCGGATGAGAACTTGCTGACGCGCGGCCAGGAACTTCAGGTAGAGGTTAACGAAGCTGATGCTGTGGACGCAGCCCTCAAAACCGGCCAGGCATCCTTGCATCATGGCCATCTGTTCCATGCGTCCGGCCCAAACACCACGAATGATCGCCGGATCGGCGCGGCCATCCGCTATATCAAGCCAAGCCTGAAAGCTGAAGCCGGGCCGGAAACAGAGGTGTCCCTTGTCGCCGGTGAAGACCGGTACGGCCATTTCAAGCTGATCGATCCGCCGAAGGAGAAACTGCTGCAGTCGGATCTTGACGCTATTGCTGCTGATATCGCCCGGCGCGAGGCGGTGCTGTTCGCCGGTGCCCAAGATATAGGGCACCGGCGCAGCTAAGCGAACGCTGTATCAGCCAGCGCCTGTCAGGATTTTAACGCTCTGGGCGACAGCAGTCTTCGCGCGGTCTCTGAGCGCTTCGTCGGACGCGCTGCTGATCGGATGATCGATCACGACAAACGGGAAGTCTTCCGCGCCCAAAACGCGCGCCATTAGGTCCGCCGCGTCAGAGAACGGCTCTGTCATTACACCTGCAGATGGGACACCCATCCGTTCGCCAGCCACTGCATCATGCAAACTGCACGACGAGCAACTGCCTCAATCGCCAACGCCGGATATAAGGGCGTCCCATTGCTGCGCTTCCGCCATAATGGCTTCAGGTGCAGGGGCGGAGTAATTGCCCTTGGTGCGCCAAATCACATCGGCGACGCCATGGGTTTCCCGCAATTCGGCTTCAATGGCCGCGAAGAAGCGCTTCGTGCCTTGCTTACCGTTAGAGATCACGCCAACGGTTTTGCCCGCCAGCGTGTCCAGCCGTGGCGGCGGCACGAGCCCCGCCACATCGGCTTCATGGGTTGGATCAAGAACTTGCAAGTCTTACGGTCTCCCAGTTCAAATTTCAGACTGTTCAGATTTCACAATCGACGCAAACGCCGATGGGGATAGTTACGGCGCGGCTTTTGTGGCCAAGCCAAGGTGCAATAACGGCTCCGAAACCGCCAGCCGGTCCGCCAGCTGCAATCACCAACAGGTGATCTTCATCGGGCAGTGCCGCATATTCCTGCTCGCCCCGCTGCTTGACGACAGAGCCCTTGCCAACGTCCGCCCATTCTTTGCGCAGAATTCGCGCCTTCTCGAACACATAGCGCCGCACATCAGCCTTCGACCATCCGGCCTTCTCAAAATGCGTGCGGAGCTGGGGGGCGATGACGATGGCGTAGTTGCCGGGCCAGATCGAATAATGCCGCATATTCGCTTTGATTTCAGCAGCGAAGGTATCCAGGATTTCCTCAGGCTTTGTCGTCCACTCATTCATAAGCTGACGCGGTGCCATCGCGGCCATAACCGTGACAGAGGACGCGCCGGGCGGGCAGTCACGCTCTTCCGCCAGTGGCACCCAGGTCGTGTTTTCCTCGTCCTCCGCGATACAATAGCTGAACTTTCCGGGGTGGCCCAATGTCGAGCGGTCGATATGGCCGGGGCGCACGTCCATCAAGTTAATCATCGTCAGCCGGATCGCCCGGCCGATGACCGATGTCGCCCGGTCGCTCGAGCCGATGGCGTTAAACGCCCCGCTCATACCTAGCTCTTTGCGAACCGGCCCGTTGATGACGATAAGCACCGCACACCCACCGGTGCTGGCCGTAGCGCCATGCATCAAAAACGGCTCCTGCAGCATCGCTGTAAAGGCCGCGACGACCACAGGGAAATGCATCGGCAGGCAACCCGCCATAACGGCATTGATCGCCAGCTTCTCCGCCGTGATCACCCGCTCGCGCACGGGCTCAATGCCGACAAGTTGGTCCGGCGTCATCAGCGCCCAATCGAGGCAAGCCTGAACGACTTCCTCCGTTGGCGGCACAATCGGCAACCCATCCGTCCACCCCCGCGAATGATAATATTCCTGCGCCGCCGCCATATCAGCAACGTCGTGGGTGCGAGAGGCAAAGGTCATAGGGTACAGGCTCCAATTCGGGAGCGCGCAGTATAGTGGCTACGCAGTGGGCAAGACCAGTGAGCGATCACACGCTTCATGATAAATTTGAAACTCGCGTATCATAGGCTAACGGCTTTCAGCATCTTAGCGCCAAAGGGTTTGCTCAGGGCGTCCAGTGACGGTATTGCTCAACATCCAAAATCTCATCTGCTGGGGCAATGATCAACCCGAACGGTGCCGTGTTGTTGATCGCACCTCCCAAAGCAGCTCGGAGACTGAAGGATCGACAATGTATTACATTGAATTACTGCGTGCGATTGGATTTACATTATTATTAAGGGGCTGGCCTAGATAGCTGAGAAAGGCTATGCAGGTCATATGGTTAGCATGCGTCGGCGGAGTAGGCTTCCGCGAAGTATTCAGATTGAGCTGATCAAGTATTTCGTTGCAGGTTCGACGGCGCGCTCAGCCGCC
>CALLKY010000005.1 GCA_938083135.1 uncultured Alphaproteobacteria bacterium
CCGCGACAACGCGACAACGCAGATCAAGAGAAAGAGCATTCGCCATGTAAGCTGGCCTCCTTTGCCAGCAAACATCGTGAATCACATATTCCCTACCAAGGGAATCCCAAACGATTCAATCAAATCCAAATCCGCTCTAGCTGGTGTGATTTCAGATCCGCCACTGCCGAATTGCGGCAATGTGAGACCGAAAAACTTCTGCGGCGGTTTGCTATTGGTTTTCGCGCCGCCTTTCGCCCCACTGGCGTTTGCTTTGGTCCGTTGCTGCGTCCGCTCGTCCAGTTCCGTTCCGACCAGCTGGTTATCCTTAAAACGGTATTCTTTGGTGCCGTCGCTAAACAGCGGTAAGTCAGGCCCGCGCAGCAAGTTCAGGTCAATCGCATTGGCGGCATGTGCCATGGGCGTATTTTGCTGTGCTGCAGCGACTTCAATGCCAAGTGCCGCGGATAGCAGGGTGTCGAGCCCCTTAACGGTGGAGAACGCCCCCATGGCTTCAAGCACGCGGGGCGGTTCAGCCAGGCGGGATTCCGTGAAATAGGCCAGGGTTTCGCGCGCAACGTCAGCGAGGGTCTCTAAGGGCGCTGCACCGCCGCCAGACGCAGCCCTGCCGACCATGTCTCGCTCCGCCATTTCCCGAACCGCTTCGGGCATGGGGAGGGAGTTGGTGTCCGATACCAAGGCCGCAAATGCATGCGCGCCGACACGGATATGACGCTGGGCAACAACGCCGCTTGCCGCGTCTGAAACCACAAGCAAGCTGTCATCGATTCCGATATGCAGCACCGCGCGCGTTTCGGTAGCGTCCGGCTGCGCCATCCAAGACACGGTCGCGGGGGCAATGGAGGTAATGCGGATAGAGAGATCGCCAAGAGCCGCCAGATAGGCGCGGGCGCGATCTAACCGGCAGGCGCTGATCAGGCGGCGCTCAGCCTCGTTCTCAATGCGACGGCCATAAGGCGCGCTATCGAAGCCACATTCGGGCGCGCCAAGCAGCCGCTCCGCTAATTGCGCCATGCTTGATTGATCGGCACCGTAAGAGCGGACAGCCCGATTATCGAATATCTCAATTGCAGGATCGGCGGGCCAAAGCCGGACAGACCCGCACTGCGCGCGCTCGCCCGGTGCCAGGCTACGGATTGCGGCGCGCAAGCTATCGAGCGGACCCGCGCGGCTGGCCGAATCAGCGGAGAGCGCGTCCGCCCGGTCATCCCGGCGCTCAATAATTCGTTCCTGTGTGATGGGGTTTGTGACCGTCAGCGACCAATCAAAATCACTGAAAACAATGTCCAGGATCATCAGCGCGCCTGCGCCATCTGGGGCATCTAGCGCATTTTCGTTCAGCGTTGGGGCGGCGGTGGTCTGCTCGGTTTTGGCATCATCCGCTACGTGCTTCGACTCCAGGCCAAAGCGCCCGCCAAGTTTCCCTGGCAAGCGTTCGAGCGCACGGGCGCGGAGGTTTTGAAAATTGAAGCCCATAGGGCGTTTAGCCTGATGCCGTGGTGTGATCGGTCACCCTAGCGAGGCTTGGTTAACACGCACCTACTCACACCAAAGTGGTAGCAGGCCAGCGAATATTGGTCTTAGAGCTTGTTATGCGTGCCGTCGCAGAACGGACCCTTGCCTGTCGCCTTGCATTGGCAAAGTGCAGCCGAGCCGGTTTTCTCCGCCTTGAAGCGCATCGGTGCGAAATCGCTGCCTTTGTGGGCACCGTCGCAGAATGGCTGTTTTTCAGATTTACCACAGGTGCACCAGAAATAGGCCTTCTCGGCCTCTAGCTCGACGCGGGCAGGGACCTTGGCGGCGACAACAGGTTCGCTCATACTTCACATTCCTTTGGTTTTGCGGGCGGCAATCACTATCACGCGGCCGCGATTTCAAGCCTAAGGGTGCGTTGCGAATGGCTGATGGTCAATCGCTTTCATGGATAAGGGACTCGATCCAAACACATGCGGATTTGTATTTACGGTGCCGGCGCCGTCGGCTCATTCCTGGCGGCTCGTCTCGCCCATGCCGGTTTTGATGTGGCGGCAATCGCTAGGGGCGCGCAGCTCGCTGCCCTGCAATCGGATGGGATCACGCTGGAAGAGGCGGACGGCACGATCAATGCGCGCGTCAAAGCCAGCAGTGACCCAGCAGATTTCGGCCCGCAGGACGCTGTGATCTTCACCACCAAAGCGCACTCGCTCGCCGGGATTGCTGATGCGGCCCAGTCTTTGATCGGCCCGGAGACGGCGCTGGTCTTCGCCCAGAACGGTATTCCCTGGTGGTATGGCCATGCGTTTGATGCGCCTGGGCTAGCACCCGGACCGCTGGCGAGGCTTGATCCGGATGGCGCGATTTGGAACGGCTTCAGGCCGGAACGGGCTATCGGTGCCGTGATCTACTCGCCAAATACGGTGGTGCGTCCCGGCGTCATCCGCAACAAGGCGACGCGGCCAGCGGAATACCCGCTTGGCCAGCCCGACGGCGGGGCGGATGCGCCGACGAAAAGCATCGCGAAAGCACTGGAAGCCGCAAACATCAAAGCACCTATCCTGGAGGATATCCGCCGGGAGGTCTGGACTAAGCTGATCATCAACATTTACGGCGCGCCGGTCTGCACACTGACGGGCGCTTCGGTCAAAGGCTCCCTGCAGCAGGCGGGTATGGACCATGTTGCCGGAGCGGTCATGGCGGAAGGAGTGGCTGTCGCGAAGGCCCATGGATTTGATCTGGATGTGAACATCGCGAACTATACTGACCCTGAAAAACGGCCGGATCATAAGTCATCCATGCTGCAGGACTTTGAAGCAGGGCGGCAGATGGAGGTCGATCCGATCATTGGCTGCGCCCATGATTTCGCCCGGGCCGCTGGTGTACCAACGCCGGTGCTGGATGTTCTTTTGCCGCTGGTTCGCGCCAAAGCCCGGACAGCGGGCCTTTATGGAGACACTGCATGATCGATAAACGCGTAGACAGTATTGAGGCTGCGCTGATTGATGTCCGGGATGGCGCATCGGTCATGATTTCAGGGTTTGGCGGTGCTGGCACGCCTGCCAACTTGATGCGCGGGCTGGATGCATGTGGGGCGAAAGACCTCACTGTGATTGTGAACAGTCTGCGCTTTCTGGAAGGCCAGGCACCAGGGCTGTTCGCAGAGAAGCGGGTGAAAAAGGCCGTATGCACTGCTGCGCGCGGCCGGGGCAAAACCCCGAGCGATTATGAGCTGCAATGGCAAGCGGGTGAGCTTGATATTGATATGTGTCCGCAAGGCACGTTCGCTGAACGCATCCGGGCAGGGGGGGCTGGTATACCGGCGTTCTACACGCCAACGGCGGCGGGTGTTGAGCTTGGTAAGGGCAAGGAATTGCGCTTGTTCGATGGCAGGCCATGTGTGTTGGAAACGTCGCTTAGGGCGGATTTCGCGATCATGCGCGGGGCAGAGGCGGATCGCTTCGGCAATGTCCGGTTCCGGGGCAGCCAAGCGAATTTTGGCATGGCAATGGCCCCAGCGGCGGACGTCGCGATTGTTGAAGTACAGGCATTTTCCGAAACACCATTAGCGCCGGAGGATATCGACCTGCCCGGCGTATATGTGCAGCGCATCGTACTAGCCCCTGATACGGGAGAAATTCGTGGTTGAGCCCCTAAGCCGCAATCAAATCGCCTGGCGCGCGGCCCAGGACCTGGAAGAAGGCATGGTTGTCAATCTTGGTATCGGCATGCCGGTTCTGGCATCGAGCTATGCACCTGCGGGCCGTGAAGTGATCTACCAGTCGGAGAACGGCATTGTCGGCGTTGGCCCGGAGGCTCAAGCTGGCCATGCAGACCCTGATCTTGTTGATGCGGGCAGCCGGAATGTCACCTTGGCGGCTGGCGGGACTGTGATTGATAGCGCCGGGGCCTTCGCCATGATCAGGGGTGGTCATATTGATGTGACCCTGCTTGGCGGGTTCGAAGTGGCTGCTAATGGTGATCTCGCCAATTGGGACGCACAGGTTCCGAACAAGGGCCAGCTTGTTGGCGGCGCTATGGATTTGGCGTTCGGTGCCAAGGCTGTGCGCGTGATGATGCAGCACAATACGAAGTCTGGCGGGCCGCGCTTGCTGAAAAAGTGCAGCTTGCCTTTGACGGCACCCGGATGCGTTACCCGCATCTATACCGATTTGGCAGTTGTTGATGTAACGGCGCAGGGCTTTGTGGTTCAGGAGATACTTGCCGGTATGTCGAAAGATGAGCTGCAGGCAAAAACCGATGCGCCGTTGAAACACTCCAATGATCTCAAAACGTTGGAAGCGCCTGCGGACCTATAAGCGCTGACAAATATCAGGGGAAATGAAGATGGCGACATTTGTATTGCTGCACGGGGCTTATCAAGGCGGATGGATTTGGAAGCCAGTGCGGGAACGGTTAGCGGCGGCTGGCCACACGGTCTTCGCGCCGACGCTGGACGGCTGCGCCGAGCGGGCTGACGCGCTCCGACCGGGCATCGACACAGAGGCTCACGGCGCTGAGATTGCCAAATTGCTGGAATTCGAGGACCTGAACGATGTTGTTCTGGTTGCAACGTCGTCTGGCGGCATGGTCATGGCTGCAGCGGCTGAACGGGTGCCTGATCGCATTAGCCGTCTCGTTTTTGCCGATGCGCTGGCGCTCATGGACGGTGAGAAAATCCGGGATATCGTGACCCGGCCTTCCTCGATAGAAACAGACTTAGCGCTTGGTCCATCCAAAGAAGATGCAGCAAGCCGCTTGTTTGCAGACCTGGAGCCTGATGTCCGCGAATGGGCGGTAGATCGGCTCACGCTGCATCCGCGCAATGTGTTCTATCAACCAGTGAAGCTGCCAAGCTTCTGGCAGAGCAAGTGGACGGCCAGCGTCATTTACTGCACGGAAGCCCAAAATCCTGGCAAACCGCACCAGAAGCGGGCCGCGGATGCGCTGGGTGCCAGCTGGCATGAGATTGAGACGGGGCATTACCCCATGCTCAGCACGCCAGACCGGCTGGTCGAGTTGATCCTACAGGGCTGATCTTACTGCTTCCGCGTCGGGTCCATGACGCGGGAGAGGATGATCAGCGGGGCGAGACCAACAACCACTATGGCCAGCGCGGACAAGGCGCTGGCTTCCAGCTGTTCGGCGGAGGCGTATTGGTAGACGTGGGTCGCCAGTGTCTCGAAGCCGAATGGGCGGAGGAGCAGCGTCATTGGCAGCTCCTTCATGCAGTCGACAAAAACCAATATCAGGGCGGCGACAATGCTGCCGCGGAGCAGCGGTGCATGCACCCTGGCGAGCGCGCCAAGCGGGCCGCAGCCAAGCGTGCGCGCGGCACCGTCCATGGATGGCGTCACCCGTTCTAGCCCAGCTTCGACAGAGCCATGGGCGAGTGGCAGAAACCGCACTGTGCAAGCGAAGACCAAAGCGGCGATAGAGCCTGTCAGCAGCAGCCCATAGCCGAACCCGAAGGCTTCGCGCATCCACCCGTCCAGCCAATTATCGAACGCGGCGAGTGGCAACAGCACGCCAAGTGCCAGCACAGCACCTGGAATGCCATACCCCAGATTGGCGAAGCGGCTGGCGAGCTTCAGTGGGCGTTTTGGGCGGAGGCGATAGCCATAAGCTAGGCCCAACGCAACGAGCAGTGCCGCCACTGCGGCCAAGGCAGACATGATGACGCTATTGGCGGCCAGGCCCAAGAATCCGTCAGCGCTTTCAGGCGCGCCGATTGCAGACTCGACCAAGTGTGCTGCAGGCGCGATGAATCCCACGGCAACCGGTGCCAAGCAAAGCAGGGTTGCCAGCCAGCCATGCCAACCCAACAATCGCTGCCGCTTCGGTTTCCGACCCATGCGCCCCACTTCGGCGAAGCCTCTGCCGCGCCGGCCCCAGCGTTCCAGCATCATGACGCAGGCAACCAGCGCTAGCATCGCCAGGGCCAATTGGGCGGCGGCAGCGGCACTTCCCATATGTAGCCAGGCGTCAAACACGCCAACGCTGAAGGTCTGTAGGCCGAAATGCAGGGGGATCGCGATATCGTTCAGCGTTTCCATCATCGCGACCGCAGCGCCAGCAACGATAGCCGGGCGTGCCAGTGGCAGTGCCACCCGGAAAAACGCCCGCCACGGGCCAGCCCCTAGCGACCGTGCGGCTTCCAGCGGGCCAGCGCCCTGGGCCAGGAATGCAGCGCGGGCCAGCACATAGACGTATGGATAGAGCGCGATGCCAAACAGCGCGATGGCACCTTCCAGCGACCGTACTTCTGGAAACCAGTAATCCCGGGGTGTCGCCCAGCCGAAGAGCGCGCGCAGGGTGGATTGCACGATCCCAGAATATTCCAGCAATTCTGAATACACATAGCCGGTGATGTAGGCGGGGATCGCCAGGGGCAGCAGGAGCGCCCATTCAAACCAGCGGCGACCGGGGAATTCATGCATGGCGACGAGCCACCCAGCACCAACGCCAATGGCCGCCACCATAAGTCCGACACCAAGCGCCAGCAGCAATGTTGTCGTCAGATAGCGGGTCAGCACGGTGTCTGCCAGATGCGCCCAGACGTCGCCGGAGGGCGAAAGCGCTATGCCAACAACGGCGATGAGTGGGAATGCGGCAAGGGCGGCAAGCGACCACGCGAGGATAGCCCAGCCACCGCCAAATCGGGCGAGCGGGCTTTGTTTTGCTGTGAACGCACGGCCTGTCGCAGGGCCGTTTCCTGGCGCGTCAGCTTTTGAGCTTGCGGCCATAAAGCTCGAGCCGATGGTCTACTAATTCATAGCCAAGTTCGTTAGCAACCCGTTCCTTCAGCGCTTCCAGCTCCTGGTGCATGAACTCAATCACTTCACCGGTTTCGATATCGATCAGGTGCTCATGATGGTCGCCAGTTTCCTCATAACGCGCCCGGCCTTCGCCAAAATCGTGGCGGACCAGCACGTTCGCGTCTTCAAACAGCTTCAGGGACCGGTAAACGGTCGCGATGCTGATGCGCGGATCAACAGCAGTCGCGCGGCGGTATACGGTTTCAACGTCAGGATGATCCTCAGCGTCGGCGATGACGCGTGCGATTACCCGGCGCTGCTCGGTCATTTTCAGGCCTTTGTCTTCGCAGGCCTTTTCCAGTTTTGTCATCGCCGCCATATGGTGCCTCCGACCGCTTTGCGGCTCAGAATGAGTCATTCCAACATTAATGCGGCATCAGCGGGCAGGACGCAACGCAGAGAGTGCAAAATTTGACCAAGCCAGATATTGCTTTGCCGCTAGTGAGGCGGTTCATACCGCATTTTGCGGAGAGTTTAATGCACCGCGGGCGCCCCCTCACCCTGCCCTCTCCCCCCGTTGGGGGGAGAGGGTTCAATCAGAAACAACGCGGCTTCTGTGAGGGTCTCCTCGCCCGCCCCCAATGGACGTATGGCGGGGGGAGAGGGATCAGGGTGAGGGGGGAAGATGGCGGGCCAAAGATCGCTTTGCCGCTAATGCGGTTGCGCGTACTTCATTTTGTAGAGAGTTCAATGCAACACAGATGCCTCCCGCACCCCGCCTTTCCCCCGCTAGACGTTTTCTTAGGGTGGGTGAGGAGCCAGATTGGCTATGCCTGCTCCAACTCCACCAGCGTCCCGCAGAAGTCTTTGGGATGCAGGAATAGGACGGGCTTGTTGTGGGCGCCGTTCTTGGGCTCGCCGTCGCCAAGGACGCGGGCGCCCTCTGCCACAAGCTTATCCCGCGCGGCCAGAATATCGTCGACCTCGTAGCAGACATGGTGCATGCCGCCGGAGGGCGAGCCTTCGAGGAACTTGGCGACGGGGGAGCCTTCGCCATAAGGCTCCAGCAGTTCGATCTTGGTGTTGGGCAGCTCCACGAACACCACTGTCACGCCGTGATCAGGCAGAATCTCTGGTGTCGAGACCGTGGCACCTAGGGCGTTGCGGTATGTGGCCGCTGCGGCTTGTAAGTCAGGAACAACAATAGCGACGTGGTTCAAGCGGCCGATCATGGCGGGCTATCCTTTGGTCCGGTAAGTGTTCGCGGCAGTTATGCGAGAATCAGACGCGTGGCTCAAGCACCGTCTTTGGCCCAATGCGGCGGGCGTTTTTCTTTGAATGCGGCAATGCCTTCCGCTGCTGCATCACTTTGCAGGAGGCGGGAGATGGTTACCGCAGCGTCGTCCAGCACCGCTTCTGATGGGCCGCTGGTGAGGCTGCCGATCAGGCGTTTGGATTGGGCGACGGCTGCGGGCTCTGCATAGCGCAATTGCTTGAGGGCGCGGGCGATAGCGGCGTCCATGGCTGCTGTGTCGGCAACGCTCTCGTGGACAATGCCAATGCGCTGCGCCTCTTCCGTGCCAATGATGTCCGTCATAACGGCCAGCCTCCGTGCTTGGCCCTCGCCGATGCGCCGAACAACACTTGGCAGGATCTGGCTTGGAATAAACCCGGCGCGCACTTCCGGCATGCCAAACTTCGAACCTTCAGCCGCAATCACGTAATCCGCCGAACACGCCATGCCAAGGCCGCCGCCAACGCAGCTGCCTTCCACGGCGGCGATCACCGCTTGCGGAAGGGTGTTCAGCCCCATCAGTGCTTCGCCCATGCGCCGATAAGCGCGGGCGACGGGATCAGGTCCATCCTCATCAGGCGGCTCCCGCATATGGTTCAGGTCCCCACCAGCGCAGAAATGCCCACCCTTGCCGCGCAATACGACCGCGCGGAGGGTTTCGTCCGATGCTGCGGATTGGAAGGCTGCTGTTAGGGATCGCATCATCTGGAAAGTGATGGCGTTCCGTCGTTCAGGGCGATTGAACAATACATGCAGCACGGCACCCTCTCGTTTCAGCTCAAGAGGCTCATCGGTGTGCGAATTTTCAGTCATGCCGCTGCCAGAACAAGGCCTTTTGGCGTGCGCGCGAACACCAGGCCCTTAATGAAGAGAATGAGCGCGATATTGGCTACATTGAATGCCACGCCAACGCCGAACGCTGCCGGATAGCTCAACGTGATGTCATAAACCATGGCACCAACAAGCCCGCCGCCGCCCATGCCGATATAGCCGAAGAAATAGACGTAGCCCGTGCGCTTCGCCGCTTCGCGCGCCGGGAAGAGATCCCGAACTGCCATGCCATAGGCCGGTACAATCCCGCCAAACACCAGCCCAAACATTGCGCCGATAATATAAAGCTGTTCTTGGCTGTCGAAGAATATGAACAGCGAAAGCATGGCGCATTGTAGGGATGAACCGATAAGGATCGTATTCACCCCGCCAATCCTGTCCGAGACGACGCCGAACGCAAGGCGGCTAATCGCGGAGCAAATCAGCAGCAGGGACCCGATCTCTGCGCCGACGGCCGTGCCGTATCCTAGTGTGGAGCAATAGGCGACCATTTGTGCAATTGGCATCGACATGGCGACGCAGCAGCCGACAATCGCCAAGCCCAAAAGCAATGTGAGGACGTTCTTGTTGATCTCTGGCAGGCGCTGTTCGGAGGCTGGGGCCGTGCCACTGGCCGTCTGCGCGCGCATCCGGGCCAATTCCGGCGGCTCACCCCGATGGAACAGGCTGAGCGGAATGATGATGGCGGCGGCAAACAGGCCGTAGCCGATATAGACTGCCCGCCAGCCATGGGCCACGACCAATGGCTCAAACACGACCTGCCATATGCCGCCGGACACCGTCTGCCCGCAGGACACGACCGCGATGGCAAGGCCCCGGTTCCGGTCAAACCACAGGCTGGCGTTGGCGATCAGCGGTGCGAACCCACAACCCATGCCGACCATGCCGATAAACAGGAAGGCGGGGGCCAGAAGCGTCGTCAGGGAGTCTGCCAGCGCTGCCAGAATACAGCCGACCAGAATGGCAGCGGCAGCTACATGCAGTGCCGCCCGCACGCCGACCTTGGTGACGTAATAGCCCATGACGATGCCACCAACCCCAGCGCCAAGGGTAGTCGCACTGTAGAGCGACGAGGCGGCAGATCGGGACCAGCCGAAATCAGCCTCCAGGAATGGCACGGAGATCACGGCTAAATAGCTAGCGCCCATCGAAAGCGCGAGCGTCGCCAGGGACGCGAGGGCGATCACCCAGCTATAGGGCGTTTCAATTGAGTGTTCGCGCGCAATCCGGCTGGCCATCTGCTGATTGAACCTAGCCTAATGCCCGGATCTTAGCAGTTTGACGAACTCACCCAGGCCGATCTGACGGGTGCGCTTCAGGCGCTCCGCTGCGAGGATTGTGCGAACCTGCTGCAAGCTCTTGTCCAGGTCGTCATTGACGATGACATAGTCATATTCTTGCCAATGGCTCATTTCGGAGGAGGCCTCGCTCATCCGACGGGCGACGACTTCTTCTGTATCCTGGGCGCGGGCGCGAAGCCGGGCTTCAAGGGCGCGGGTTGAGGGCGGCAGAATGAAAACCCGGACCAGATCATCCCCGGCTTGCTCATAAATCTGCTGGGTGCCTTGCCAGTCGATATCAAACAGAACGTCGCGCCCGGCAGATAGGGCTTTCTCTACAGGCGCACGGGGGGTGCCATAATAATAGTCGAACACCTTGGCATGCTCGAGCAATTCACCCCGGTTCACCCGCTCGCCGAAATCCTGATTGTCAGTGAAATAGTAGTCCTTGCCTTCCGTCTCGCCCGGTCGCTTGCGGCGGGTGGTGGCGGAGACTGACATGGTCAGATCGTCCTCAATCTCCAACAGGCGGCGGGAGATCGTGGTCTTGCCAGCGCCTGATGGTGAGGAGAGGACCAGCATCAGGCCGCGTCGTTTTAGATGTTCGTCTTGCATCACGCCCGTTTCAATTCCGCTCAAAGTGCATTCAGACCCTATTCAATGTTTTGCGCCTGCTCTTTAAGCGCGTCAATCGCAGCCTTTAAGTCCATAGCGACACGGGTGAGCGCGATGTCTGCAGATTTGGCCGCAAGGGTGTTGGCTTCGCGGTTAAATTCCTGCGCTAGGAAGTCCAGTCGCCTGCCTGCGGCTTCGGGACTGGCCAAGAGATCGCGCGCTTGCGCCACATGCGCTTTAAGCCGCTCAAGCTCCTCTGCTACATCCGCTTTAACCGCGAGGGCGGCGGCTTCCTGAATGATGCGATCCTCAGGCACGGTCGCATTGTCCGCGATCAGCGCCGTCAGCGCCGCACGATAGCGTTCCGCCAGGGCGGGTGGCTGACGGTCCGCAAGCTCTGCCGCATCCATTGCCAGACTTTCGATGCGATCCAGAATATCGTGCAGCACGGCGGTGAGGCGGGCCCCCTCTCCGCGCCGGGCATTATCCAGCGCGTCAAGCAAGGCTGGGATATCGGCAAGCGGTGCCGTGTTCGCACCATCGTCTGCCGCGCTACCTTCATCAGCCACGATGATGCCGCGCAATTGCAGAATACCATCGAGCGTGGCGGGGGCGATGGGGGCATCTGGCGGGATATCAATCTTGGCAATGTCAGCCAGAAGTGTATTCAGGGCCGCGTGATCAACGCGGCCAGCGCTTGCCGCTATTGTGCGTTCGACATTCAGTGAAACCTGCAAGGAGCCGCGCTTGAAACGTTCACCAGCGGCTTTGCGGACGATCTGTTCGGCACCTTCGACAAAGTTCGGTGCCCGCACCCGCACATCCAAACCTTTGCCGTTGACGCAGCGCACTTCCCATACCCATGCAAGCGCATCTGTGCTGCCTTCGATTCTGGCAAAGCCGGTCATGCTGGCTGGGGTTGTTGTCATTTTCGGCGCTTCCTCTCGATGATGCGCCACTTCTGCACGTTCCGATTATGCTGGCGGAGTGTTTTGGCAAAGGCATGGCCGCCGGTGCCGTCAGCGACAAAATAAAGCGCATCGGTCGTAGCCGGGTTTGCTGCAGCCATCAGTGCGGCCTTGCCGGGATTGGCGATAGGACCCGGCGGTAATCCAGCGGACTGATAGGTGTTGTAAGGGTCTTTAAGCGCTAACTCACTCCGGCGGAGGCCGCGACCCAGCGGGCCAGCACCGCGGGTGACAGCGTAGATCGTCGTTGGGTCCGATTGCAGCAACATGCCCTTGCGCAGCCGGTTAACGAACACACCGGATACCAATGCCCGCTCGCCACCGACACCAGTTTCTTTCTCGATGATGGATGCGAGGGTGACTAAGTCTGCGGCGGTCTTCACAGGATGGTCTGCCGGTTTGGTCGCCATCGCTGCCTGCACTGCTGCGGCCATGGCCCTGCGCATCCGGGCGATGACATCTGCGCGGCTGTCATTCCAGGAATAATGGTAAGTTTCCGGCAGCAATGCGCCTTCGGGAATGCCCGATGGCAGATCGCCGGTCAGGCCCTCTGCCGCTTGCACAATCGCCAAGGCTTCGACCGTCAAAGCGCCTTCCGGCACGGTGAAGCGACGGACAATGGTTGGGCCTTCGGTTAGAAGTGTCAGGAGGGCGCGGGGGCTGGCTTTAGCGGGTGCCGCAAACTCGCCCGCACGGATTTTCCCGCTCTTCTTTTCGATTTTGGCCAGCAGACGGAAGACCAGTGGGTCCTCAATCAGACCTTGCCGTTCAAGCTGCTGGGCGACAGCAGATGTGCCCGATCCACGCTCGATATAGATACGCTGTTCTGCGGTATGCGGCCCAGGTGCGTCGAAGGATTCGAGCGTGCGCCACGCCAAGAACGCGCAAAGCCCCAGCGCGATGAGCGCCAGGGCGAGAAATGCACGTAACATCTTGAAGGATCAGACTGCGCGGAACAGCAGCGACGCGTTGGTGCCGCCGAAACCGAAGGAGTTCGAAAGCGCGTGCTTAATCGGGCGCTCTCTCGCTTCCAACGGCGCCAAATCGATATCGCAGCCTTCAGATGGATCTTCCAGGTTTAGCGTGGGCGGTGCCACGCCATCCCGCATCGCCAGGATTGAGAAGATCGCTTCAACTGCACCCGCAGCACCAAGCAGATGGCCGATGGCGGATTTGGTCGAGGACATCGTGAGATTATAAGCATCCTGGCCAAACAACCGCTTCACAGCGCCGAGCTCAATCTCATCACCGAGCGGCGTTGAGGTGCCGTGGGCGTTGATATAGTCGATATCGCCGGTGGAGACGCCGCCGCGTTTCAGGCAAGCCTGCATCGCGCGATAGCCGCCATTGCCGTCAGCGGCAGGGGCGGTGATGTGGTGGGCGTCGCCGCTCAAGCCATAGCCAATCAGTTCGCCATAGATTTTGGCACCCCGGGCTTTGGCGTGTTCGTATTCTTCAAGGACGACGACACCAGCGCCTTCGCCCATGACAAAGCCGTCGCGGCCTTTATCCCAAGGGCGGGAGCCTTTGGTCGGCTCGTCATTATAGCCAGTTGAAAGCGCGCGGGCTGCTGCGAATCCAGCGATGCCGAGCCGGCAGATCGCCGCTTCTGCGCCGCCTGCAATCATCACATCCGCGTCGTCATACTGGATCAACCGGGCCGCGTCGCCAATTGCATGGGCACCCGTGGCGCATGCAGTGACGGCGGAATGGTTTGGCCCCCGGAACCCATGGCGGATCGAAATCTGCCCAGACGCCAGGTTGATCAAGCTTGCCGGAATAAAGAACGGCGAAACCCGGCGCGGGCCGCGCTCATGCAGAGTTACGGACGTGTCGTAGATAGTCGACAGACCGCCAATGCCGGAGCCGACCATAACGCCGGTGCGGTCGCCTGCTTCTTCTGTGTCAGCCTTCCAGCCGGAATCCGCAACGGCCATTTCCGCTGCCGCGATCCCGTACACGATGAACGGATCGCTCTTGCGACGGTCCTTCGCGGCCATGACGGCATCTGGATTGAAGTCACCTTCAGCCTCGCCATGGGGGACGTGCGCCGCAATGCGGCACGGCAAATCGTCGGTTTCGAAGCCTTGCATGGGACCAAGCCCAGACTGGCCTTCGAGCATCCGCTTCCACGGAACTTCGATCCCGCTGCCAAGCGGCGTGACCAAGCCGATGCCGGTTACGACGACGCGACGCATGGGACGCCTCCGATTTTGAAAGTCTGCAGGTGCGGCAGGCGCACCGCGCGCCTAGCCAGCCGATCCTAACCCAGAATGGGTTAGTCGGCGTTTTCGCTGATGAAGTCGATCGCGTTTTTCACGGTCACGATTTTTTCGGCGGCGTCGTCAGGGATTTCGCAGCCAAATTCTTCTTCGAAAGCCATAACCAGCTCAACGGTGTCGAGGCTGTCTGCGCCCAGATCGTCAATGAAGGAGGAGTTTTCGTTGACTTTGCTTTCCTCGACGCCGAGGTGCTCAACAACGATTTTCTTAACGCGCTCGGCGATGTCGCTCATTCGAATAGTTCCCTGCGATCTAAGTCTTCTGTTTAAAGCAGTCATGCGTCTGCCGTAAGGCGAAACGGCGCATGATTGCGCGGGTAGTTAACACACAATAACGGGCCTTGCTACAGGCCCAAGCCAAAGATTTAGGCAGTATTGGCAGCGAATGCCAACCCTTATTTTGTGCAGATTCGATATTCAGCTCAAAGCATCGCCATGCCGCCGTTCACATGCAGCGTCTGGCCTGTGACATATCCAGCCTCATTCGACGCCAAATAGGCGACAGCGGCTGCGATATCATCAGGCGCGCCCATGCGGCCAGCGGGGATGCGTTCGTTGATGCCGTCTTTTTGTTTGTCGTTCAGAACGTCGGTCATTGGGGTGTCGATAAAGCCGGGTGCCACACAATTCACCGTGATGCCGCGCGCCGCGACTTCCGCCGCCATGCTGCGCGTCATACCGGCAAGGCCAGCTTTCGCTGCAGCGTAGTTCGCCTGGCCCGGATTGCCGGAATGGCCAACGACGGAGGTGATGTTGACGATCCGCCCCCAGCGCCGCTTCATCATCCCACGCAGGGCCGCGCGGGAGAGCTTGAATGCAGCAGTCAGGTCCACGGCAAGGACAGTGTCCCAGTCCTCATCCTTCATGCGCATGGCGAGCCCGTCGCGGGTAACACCTGCATTGTTGATAACGATATCGCATTGACCGAGCGCGGCCTCGACCTGGCCAATCAGACCTGCCACAGCTTCGCCATCGCCCAAATTGCATGGGGTGACGGCCGTGCGATCGCCAAGCTCAGCGGCCAGGGCTTCCAAGGGTTCGATGCGCGTGCCCGAGAGCGCTACGCTGGCACCCATGCCGTGCAGTTGACGGGCAATAGCAGCACCAATGCCGCCGGATGCGCCGGTCACCAGCGCAGATTTACCAGAAAGGTCACTCATGGTGATTGTTCAGCCGCCTTGGAGCTTGGACATCAGAATAGATCGCGCCCCGATAGCGCCACGGGTAATGCCGCCTGCGCTATCGGGGGTAGCCGTTAAGTCAGCCTCTGGCGTCGTCCAGCGCTTTCAGCACGCGTGGCGGCGACATTGGCAGTTCAGTCATGCGCAAGCCCGTTGCGTGATAGACGGCGTTCGTGATCGCTGCGAGCGGCGGTACGATCGTAACTTCGCCAGCGCCCTTAACACCATATGGATGCTTATCGTTCGGCACCTCAATGATGATCGGGGTGATCTCTGGCAGATCACTGGCGACTGGAATCCGGTAGTCGAGGAACCCAGCGTTATCAACGTCGCCGTCTTTGGCATAGATGTATTCTTCGTTGAGCGCCCAGCCAATGCCTTGCACAACGCCGCCCTGGATCTGCCCTTCGACATAGTCGGGATGGATCGCACGGCCCACATCCTGGGATGCAGTGAAGCGCAGCACTTTGACGTGGCCGGTTTCCTTATCAACCTCAACATCGACCATGTGCGCTGCGAATGCGCCCTGATGCCCGGTTGCGTTCAGGGAGACTGATGCAGCGATAGGCGCGCCGCCCATGCCCGCAATGTCGGCCAATGTCAGTGGCTCAAATTCACCAGCGTTGGCACCAGCGGGGCTGGCTTGGCCGTCTGCCCAGTCAACCGCCTCAATATCGATGCCCCATTTTTCAGCAGCACGACCACGCAGGTTCACGATGACTTCTGACGTTGCTTGCTCAACCGCCATACCAGCAGCGAAGGTAACGCGGCTGCCGCCGGTTACGGCGCTGATGCCGACAGAGTTTGTGTCGCCGATCTGTGCGCGAACCTTGCGATAGTCGACGCCCAGCAATTCAGCCGCGATGTTGACCATGGACGCGCGGCTACCGCCGACATCCGGGTGGCCCGTGATGACGAGCGCAGTGCCGTCTTCATTGATGTGCAATTGGGCGCTCGATTCGCCACCCGCATTGCCCCAATACCCAACAGCCACGCCGCGACCCTGGTTCGGACCAAGCTTGATCTGTGCGTTGGGGTGATTCTCAAGCGCTTCGATGCACTCCAGCATGCCATGGGTGCCAAGCTTAGCGCCGTAGAACGTTGGCTCATCCGCACCGATCATGTTGACCTTGCGCAGCTGCAGCGGGTCCATGCCGATTTTCTCAGCGGCTTCATCCAACAGGCATTCCAGCGGATAGTTGCCGGCAGGTGCGCCCGGAGCACGGTACGCATTGACCTTCTGGCGGTTTGAGACGACGTCAAACCCGCGAACAATCGCGTTGTCGATCTTGTAGCTGGCGAACGGGAAATACACCGCGCGACCAACGGGGGAGCCCGGGAAGGGGCCAGCCTGATAGTAATAGTCAGCGGTGACGGCAGTGATCTTGCCGTCTTTGGAGACGCCGATCTTGACGTGGCTAACGGACCCGGACGTTGGGCCGGTTCCGACGAACACTTCTTCGCGGCTCATTTGCATTTTAACGGGGCGGCCGCACTTTTTGGAAAGCACCATCGCCAGTGGCTCGAGGTACACAACCGTTTTACCGCCGAACCCGCCGCCGATTTCAGCTGGGATCGCTTTAATATCGCCAACCGGCAGGCCGGCCATCTCAGCCGTCATAAAGCGGACCATGAACTGGCCCTGGCTGCTGGACCAAATGGTGGACTGGCTGTCCTTGCCGTAATGCACGACGCAAGCGTGGGGCTCGATATAGGCCTGGTGGACGGCAGCGGTCTTAAAGCTGCGCTCTACGATAACGTCCGCAGCCGCAAACCCGGCCTCAACGTCGCCAGACTGTTCAGTCAGGACGGAGGCGATGTTTGATGCTTTTGTGGGCGCAGGCTCAACGCCTTTCGTCTGGATCCAGTCATGCAGGACGGGAGCGTCTTCCTTGATCGCGTCTTCGATTTCCACCACATGCGGCAGCACTTCGTAGTCGACCTCAATCAACGCCAGTGCTTCTGCGGCGATGGATTGCGTGGTTGCCGCGATGGCAGCGACGGGATGGCCGACATACAGTGCCTTGCCATGTGCCATGGTGTTGCGGCAGATCCAGCGCAGATCCTGCGGGCCCATCGGGCGCGGAATGTCCAGGGGCAGAAGCGGCAGGTCGTCCGCGGTCATCACAGCCAGAACGCCGTTCAGGGCTTCAGCCTTCGCAGTGTTGATGGACTTAATCTTGGCGTGGGCGTGCGGGCTGCGCAGCACTTTGCCCCAGACCATGCCCGGCATATCGCCATCGGCACCGTACCGGGCCATGCCGGTGACTTTTTCTACACCATCGGGACGGACCGTGTTCGTACCGATCCATTTGAAATCTGTGACTGTTCCGTCCATCGAGTGATCCTTTAAGGCAACGGGTTTACGGCTGGGCGCAGGTGTGCGCCCGAAACTGGTGGGATATTTCCCTTGCCAGATAATGCCGGTATCTTCAACGCCAAGCAAGTAACCGGTTCAAGGAAGATTGCAATGAGCGCGCCGCACAGCACCTTTGACGTGAATGAGGACGGCGTTGCCGTGTTCACCCTCAACCGTCCCGAAAAAATGAATGCGATCAGCCAGCATATTTTCGACGTGGACTTGCCGACTATGATTGATCGCGCGGAGAAGGATGACAGCATCCGTGCACTGGTGCTCGCAGGCGCCGGTGGCAATTTTTGCTCCGGCGCGGATGTCACGCGCATGCAGAAAAGTGACGGCGGCCCCGTTGAAAGCCGTGCGTCTGGCCTGCGCGATACGCTTGGCGTCATCTATCGGATTGTGAACCTGCCAAAGCCAGTGATTTCGGCGGTTGATGGCATCGCATTTGGCGGCGGGTTCAGCTTGGCAATGACAGCGGACATTATGTTAGCCACGCCGCGCGCGCGCTTCTGCTTGGTATTTGGGCGGATTGGCCTGATCCCAGATATGGGCATCGCCTACACGCTGCCGCGCGCGATTGGGGCGCGGCGGGCCAAGGAATTGGCATTCACCGCGCGGTCGTTCGGGGTTGAGGATGCGGAGCGGATGGGGCTCGTCAACGCTGTCCACGGGCCAGATGACCTGCTGGGTGCCGCTATCAAGATGGCGGCGAATTTGTCGAAAGGCAGTGCTGAAGCGCAGGCGCTGGCGAAATCCCTGATCGATCGCAGCCTGTCATCCAGCCAGGCGGAGATGACGGACGCTGAATGCGCTGCCCAACAGGCGCTCCGCCCCAGCGCCTTCCACGCCGAAGCCGTCCGCCGTTTCCTGGCGAAAGAACCGCGGCTTTATGATTGGGACGGGATGACGCGGTAGCTTTTTGGCGCCGTGTTCCTGCTGCAGACGCCCCCCTCACCCCGCCTCTCCCCCCGTTGGGGAGAGAGGAGCTAAAGAGTAAGCACTGCAACGCATTCTCCTCGCCCCCCAACGGGGGGAGAGGTTGGGTGAGGGGGGACTTGCCGCCTAAAACGCCGCTCCTAATTCCGAACTTCAGGCGCTTCTTGTTCTACCACCCGGCGAATGGCGGCGAAGTGGCCTTCGCGTTGTACGCCGTTATCCGATGCGATCTGGGCGGCGGTTTCTGCCACGACAGCATCTGGGAGTTTGCGGAACGGCAGGCCCTGGGATCGGGCGATGGCCTGCACCTGGCAAGCGCGCTCTAAGTAATACAAATCGTCGAACGCGGAGGCGAGGTCAGCCCCGCATACGACGACGCCGTGGTGGGCCAGAAAGCCAATGTCCTTGCCCTGCATGGCGGCGGTAATGCGATCGCCTTCTTCCATGCTCAGCGCTACGCCGCCATAGGTATCGTCATAGGCGATGCGGTCATGGAAGCGGAGCGCGTTCTGCTCAACCATTTCTAAGCGGCAGTCTTGTAGCAGCGTGAAGGATGTGGCGTAGGGCATGTGCGTGTGCAGCACGGCCTTGGCGTTCGGGTGCTTCAGGTGCAGGCGGCTATGGATGAAGAATGCCGTCTCCTCCACCGGGTGCTTGCCCTCCAGCACTTCGCCGTCATGGCGGCAAAGCACGATGTCGCTGGCGGTGATCTCACTCCAGTGCAGGCCCTGGGGGTTCACCAGAAAGGTCTCGCCCGCATCGTCCACGGCGAAGCTGAAATGATTGCAGATGCCTTCACTTAGCCCCAGCCGGTCCGCCCAGCGAAGTGCGACGGCCAGTTCAATTTTCTGTTCGTGCAGGTCATTGCGCATGGGCGTTTATCCTATTCCTGGGATCATGATGTGCGCACTTGCCTAGCCCGTGCGGAAAAATCCGGCAAGGCTCAGTGAATGGGCTTGCGTTAAATGGCGTCGTGGCCAGACAATCATGGCCTCAATTTTCCTCGACGACAGAGTGCGCATTCATGATCCCGATTATCGGCTATGCAGACAAGCTTTCCGTGGCACCCGGCGATGAGATCGCTTTCAAGATTTCAAGCGCTGGCAAAGCGGATTATTCGGCGCGCTTGGTTCGCCTGATTTCTGGAGACCCGAACCCGGCAAGCCCGGGGCTACAGGAAGCAGAAATTCCGGCTGATTTTGCGGGATCATACCCTTCCCGGATGCAGACGGTCGCGCTCGGCTCATTCGTGCGCGTGCCAGCGCATGCCGCATTCTCTGACCTCGAATCCTTCACGCTCTCCGCCACGATTTGGCCGACAATGCCAGGGAAGCCAAACCAAGGCATCGCGTCCTGCATGGCGGACGGCAAAGGCTATGCGCTGACAATCGGGCCGGATGGGGCGGAAGCCAGGATTGGCGCGACTAGGCTGGCGGTTGGGAAACCCTTGACGGAACGGCGCTGGACTCGCGTTTGGATGTCCTATGATGCCGCAAGCCGTACGCTGACAGTCGGACAATTCCCTATCGGCCAGATCTTTGACCGGGACGATGCAGGCACGGCAGACACGCAGCTCGACGCAGCACCAGACCTTGCGTCTGGCCAGGACATGCTCATTGCCTCAATTGATGGTCTCGGGCCGGAAACTTGCTTCAATGGCAAGCTTGAGCGGCCAATGTTGCATAACCGGGCGCGCAGCATCGCCCAGGCCAAGGCCTCAGCCAGTGCAGCGGCGGATGATGTTGTGGCGGTGTGGGATTTCTCCCAGCGCATTAGCTCGCTGGATGTGATGGAAGCGGGCCGTCATGGCTTGCATGGCCGGGTGGTCAACCTTCCCTCACGGGCGATGGCGGGGTCGAACTGGTCCGGCGATGAAATGGCATGGCGGCATCGGCCAACGGAATACAGCGCCATCCATTTCCATGATGATGATATCGACGATTGCCGCTGGGAGACCGATTTTACCTTCACCATCCCGGAGGGCATGAAGAGCGGCGTTTATGCTGCGAAATTGGCCCTGCCTGATGGTGGTGAGGATGCAATTCCGTTCTTCGTCCGCCCGAAGCGGGGCGAGCGCCAGGCGGATTTCTGTGTCGTGATCCCGACATTCACTTATGTGATCTACGCCAACCAAGCCCGTGAAAACACAACGGAGGGCTATCTGGCGAAGGCAAAATCCTGGGGCGCGCGGGAGCATACGCCGGACCTGTATCCGGATTTCGGCCTCTCGACATATAACTTCCACAGCGACGGCAGCGGTATCAGCCATACCACCCGTCACCGCCCAATTCTAAATATGCGCCCGGGTTATATGGCCATTGCGAATGGGTTCGCGGCATCCGGCCTCCGCCATCTGCCAGCGGACCTGCACTTGATCCAGTGGTTGGAATCGAAAGGTATCGACTACGACATCCTGACAGATGAGGATTTGGACGCTGAGGGTGCGGATGTGCTCGCAGGCTATAAGGCTGTCGCGACAACAACCCATCCCGAATATCACACCAAGGCCAGCCTGGACGCGTTCCAAAACTATGCGCACAAGCTTGGCGGGCGGTTACTCTATTTAGGCGGCAATGGTTTTTACTGGCGGATCGCGAAACATCCGGAACTTGAAGGTGTTTATGAAATCCGCCGGGCAGAGGGCGGCATTCGCGCCTGGGCGTCAGAACCCGGTGAATATTACAACGCCTTTGATGGTGCCTATGGTGGGCTTTGGCGGCGGAATGGCCGTCCCCCGCAGGCGCTTGGTGGCGTTGGCTTTACCAGTCAGGGGCTGTTTGAAGGCTCATATTACCGTCGCACCAAGGCCTCATACGAAGGCGATCAGGCCTGGATTTTTGACGGGATCGACGACGAGATCATTGGTGATTTCGGCTTCTCTGGCGGTGGTGCCGCTGGCTTTGAATTGGACCGGGCGGACAAAACCCTCGGCACGCCCGAAAACGCCGTCACGCTCGCATCATCCGAAAACCATCAGGACCACTTCGTCCTGGTGCATGAAGACCAGTTGACCCACGTGGACACATATCCCCGCATTAAACAAACGCCAGGCGGGCGCCCGGAACCTTTGATTCGTGCGGATATCGTCTATTTCGATACAGCGGATGGCGGGGCTGTATTTTCCACTGGCTCCATCACCTTCTGCGGCAGCCTGCCTTGGAACGGCGGCGACAATAATATCAGCCGCATGACCGAAAACGTCATCCGGCGGTTTTTGGCGGATGAAGCGGAGGTGTAAGGCTGGGGGTGCCCCCCCTCACCCTGATCCCTCTCCCCCCGTTGGGGGGCGAGGGGACCCTCACGTAGGCCGCGTTTCAAACTAGTTATTATCTTCCGGCTGCCAAGCTGGAACTCCTCGCCCCCCAACGGGGGGAGAGGGATCAGGGTGAGGGGGGACGCCTACGGGTTGGCCTAACGCCAGCAACCCCTACCGTCCGCCCCGCGCCGCTTTCTCCAAAGCAATCGGCTCGCCATGAGGTGTGGCTTTGGCGGCGGCGTCCCAGGCGGCTTGGCGTTGGGCGCGTTCTGGTTCGGTGATGAAGCCTTTGGCGGCTGTCAGGCGTTCGAGCGCGCGGAGCCAGTGGCGGTAATAATCCTCGCCGTCTTGGGCGGTACCTGCTGCCAATAATTCCTCAGATAGCAAGTCTGCGAATTCCTGCCATTGGAACAGGCCGCGTTGGTTCAGCTCAACCGCCATGGCGAAGGCTTGCGCTTCCCAGGGTGCGGCGAAAACCGGGCGTTCAGCCGGCAGGCCGTTGCGGAGCACTGCAGGATCAGGCCGGGTCAAGGTAATCATCCCAAAGGTCAACATAGACGCATGCGCCGGCCTCCGCATCCGGTCCCCAAAGCTCCTGGCCTTCAAACCGAACGGCGTAGAGCCATTGCGGCTTTTCATCGGCCGACTTGGCGTTGGTATCCGGAAATACGAAGACACCGTGCACCCTCTCTATCACGCCGGCCCGCCCGCGCACGTAGCGGGGGACGCGGGTATGCGTCGGCGGGTTGATATTGCGGGCGATCACGCGGTCACCAGCGTTGAACTTCGCTGGGCCAGCGCTTGCTTCATCGCGCTTGGCACTGCCGCCTTTTTGGAGGGTCGCAACAACATCTTCAGCATTCAGAATCCGCTGTACGGGCTTGGCGGGGCCGATCGGTTTCGCTGCCTGAATTTCTGCTTCGCTGACCAGGCCACGGTCCGCCAAAAGCACTTCAAGGCCGTGCGCCCAATGCTCGTAATATGAGGTTTCCAGATAGCGGCCAGGTGCCATGCTCTCCCTGGCAAAGCGGGATTGGTCGATATTCCATTGGCCGGTGAAGCCCATGGCGAGGGTGAGGGAGAACGCCTTGCGCTCCCAATCGCCGTGGAAAAGCGGCTCGTTCGGATCCGGCGCGATTGGCCCGTGGCCGTGGCCGCCGCCAAGATCATGGGCACCGTTCATGATACGGCCTCCACCAGCCCTGTGCCGATCATGCTGTCCCGGGTGACGATGTCTGCCAGCTGCTCAGTGGACCAGCCATCTGTGCCGTCCGGGCGCATTGGCAGGACCATATATCGGGTCTCTGCGGTCGAATCCCATACGCGGATTTCTGTGGTATCCGGCAAGGTCACGCCGAATTCTGCCAGCACGCTGCGCGGTTGTGAGACGGACCGGGCGCGGTAGGGGGCGGCTTTATACCAAGTAGGCGGCAAGCCCAGCACCGGCCAGGGGTAGCAGGAGCACAATGTGCAGACGACCATATTGTGGGTCTCTGGCGTATTCTCCAGAACGATCATGTCCTCCCCCTGGCGACCGGTATAGCCAAGCGATGCAATGGCGGCACTGGCGTCTTCAAGCAGCCAGGCTTTGTAATCCGCCTCATCCCAGGCTTTGGCGACGACGCGGGCACCGTTCCTCGGGCCGACATTCTTTTCATATGTCTCAACCAGCACATCCAGTGCGGCGGGGTCCACATAGCCCTTTTCGACCAGCAGGCTCTCCAGCGCACGGACCCGAAGCTCAGTTTCAGTCAGTTCTGATCCGTGATCATGATCGTGATGATGGCCGTCATGGGGCATGGCGATTCTCTTCTGTTAGCGGTTCTAGAAGCATCATAGCAAAGGCTGAACCAGCATGGCATGCTTTCGAGTAACGAACCCGATGGAGAGACATGATGCCTGATACAGCAGCCCACCCGCAGCCCACCCCGCTCGACGCACACCCCGATTATGAGCATGTCTCAGCCGAGGAATTGCAGGACCTAAACAACCGGCTGACGGCAGTGTTAAAGCCGCGCACGCTCGCCATTGGCATGAAGCAATACACGAGCCTGGATGAAATGAACGAGATCCAGGGCCTTCGCCGCCCGAAGGCTGGTCGTTTCCACACCATGTGCCAGTTGGTGACGCAATCCCGCATGGCCGGGTTCACGCTGGGCATCACGGCAGAAAACGTGCGGCCTAATTCCAATTGCGGCGGTGTCCACGGTATTGATCTGCCGGATGAGCCGACGCTGGATGGCACCCACATGACCGGCGTATGGTTTGAAAACCAAGTGGCCGCCGCAGCGCACCAAGCCGAAATGCCCCGCCAAGTGTACGGGACATATGTGGCGACGGTGGTATCGCCGATCCGCTCAGCACGACTTGATCCGCCGGATATCATTCTGCTGTACGGCACGCCTGCACAGATCATTATCTTCGTGAATGGGCTCCAGCATAAGCGCTATCGCCGCTACGACATGTCGATCACGGGCGAATCCGCTTGTGCCGATAGTTGGGGCAAAGCGCTGCTGACCAAAGACACCTCTATCTCCATCCCTTGCTTCGCGGAGCGCCGTTACGGCGGCGTTGCAGATGACGAGATGCTGATCGCCATGCCGCCCCATGAATTCAAGCGCGGCATTGAAGGCATGGAGGCGCTGTCTCGCGTCGGTCTTCGGTATCCAATTCCGCCCTATGGCCCGTTCACGGATCCAAGCGAAGGCATGGGAGCATCCTATGCCTGAGGCTAAGTCTGGAAGCCCAGACGGGCAGAATGCGCGGCCAACGACAAAGCGGCTGCAAACCATGGTGCGTGCGTATCGGGAAGCCGGCGCGCTAATGGCGGCGGTAGAGCTGGAGTTGTTCACGCATCTTGATGGGGGTGCGAATACAGAGGCAGCGCTGACCAACGCGATGGGGCTGCAGCCACTGCATGGCGAGCGGATTATCATTGCCATGCTTGGCCTCGGCATGATCGCGCGCGATGGCGAAACCTTGCGCAATGTGGCGGACGTTGATCGCTACCTTGTCAAAGGTAAGCCCACATATGCCGGTGAATGGATGCTGTTCACCAAGCCGGATTGGAACCATTGGGGCCGCATGGCAGAGGTTCTAAGTGAACAAACGCCGCCCGTCCTCAAGAACCCAACAGTGGACGGCATCACGATTGAAGAAGCGCGCCGCTATCATCGCGGCACCTATTCAATTGGGCGGGGTGCGGGACGGCTGTTCCTGCGGCACGTGGATATGTCGAACGCCAAGCTGTTGATTGATATTGGCGGCGGATCGGGTGCCTATTGCATCGAAGCCTGCAAGGCCAACCCAGCCCTGAAAGCTGTTGTGCTGGACCTGCCTGCCGTCGTGCCGGTAACGCGGGAATTCATCGCAGAAAATGGGCTTGAGGACAGGATTGAAGCGCAAGCTTGCGACTTCAACAGCGATCCATTCCCCGATGGTGCGGACGTTGCCGTCATGGCGTCCAACCTGCCCATGTATGGCCGTGAAGCGTTCGCCGCCGTCGCCAAGAAAGCCTATGCGGCCATGGCACCCGGCGGCACTTTCCACCTGATCGGCGAATCCCTGGACCCAGACCGCTCCGGCCCCAGCGACCCTGCCATGTGGGGCTTGGCACAAGCCATCAACAACACCACCGGCATCGCCCACTCCACCGCCGAAGTCGAAGGCTACCTCTCAGACGCAGGCTTCACCGGCGTCCAAACAAATGTATTCGTCCAGGGCATCCTCCAACGGACATCCGGGGTGAAATAGGGGCGGCACTGCTATTTCGGAAACCAGTAGCCCGGGTCCGTTGGGAATACGGATCGGGTTTCTATTCGGGTGGTGGGTTCTGCCAGGGTATGGGCGGCGGCTTTCCATACGGCGTAATGGGGGGCGGCGCGGTGCTCTGCGCGGGCGGCTTCGTCCTTGTAGACTTCGTAGAAGTAGTAGGTGTTCTCGTCTTCAGCGTCCTGAAGGACATTGAAACGGGCGCAGCCGGGCTCGTCGCGTTCCGATCCAATGGCGTCTACCTCGATGGCATCCAGGAATTCTTGCCTGAGTTCCGGTTTGATTTTGACTGTGACCCATACTGCCAGCATCACTTGCTCCTATCCTGATTTTCAGTTCGGGATAGAGCTTAGCACCGGCGTCAGCGTTCGTGTCAGTGGCTTACGGGGTTTGGTCGAGGGCGTTGCGCACTTTCTCTTCCAGTTCCTCCAGCCGATAGGGCTTGCTGACCAACTCAAAGCTATTGCCGATATCGCCTTCGCGCAGCACTGCCGCTTCTGCATATCCAGATGTGTAGAGGATCGGCAGATGCGGGAAAACGGCCCTGGCTTCCTTCGCCAGCGCAGGTCCATGCATGCCGCCGGGCATGACGATGTCCGTAAACATCAGGTCAAACTTGCCATTCTCCGCCTTCAAAGCTTCCAGGGCGGAGAGGCCATCCTGTGCTTCGATCACGTGGTAGCCCATGTCTTCCAGCATGGCGACGGCGACATCGCGCACGGCGTCATTGTCTTCGACGACGAGGATACGATGGGCCTGGATAGCCTCTGGCACGGCTGCAGCAATTTCTGTTTCGGCTTCAAACGGATCGGATACTTCAGTTTGCAAGCGCGGCAGATACATAGCGATAGAGGTGCCGTAACCAATCTCGGAATAGACGGTGATATGGCCACCGGACTGTTTGATGAAGCCATAGACCATGCTCAGGCCAAGGCCGCTGCCTTCGCCGACATCCTTGGTGGTGAAGAACGGCTCAAACACCCGTTTGACCACATCCTCAGACATGCCTGTTCCGGTATCCGTCACTGAAATGCGCACATAGTCGCCCGGGGGAAGGTCATCTGCATCGGCGAAATGGGCGGGCCCGATGTGCATGTTCTGGGACTCGACGGTCAACCGCCCACCGCCCTTCATGGCATCCCGGGCATTGACGCAGAGGTTGAGCACAGCGGATTCAAGCTGGCTTTCATCCACCGTGACAGTCCAGTTCTCAGCAGCCGGCATGATAGCGATATTCACCCATTCACCGAGCGTCCGTTCTAGCATATCGGCCATGCCTGTAATAAGCGCATTGGCGTCCGACGGCGTTGGCTTCAGGTCTTGCTTGCGGGAGAATGCGAGCAGGCGCTTAGTCAATTCCGCCCCACGGCGCACTGCATCTAAGGCAGCATGGGTGCGGCGGAGCGCTTTTTCGTCAGTTTTCACGACGCGCTCGATCAGCTGTAGATTGCCCATAACGACGGCCAACAGATTGTTGAAATCGTGGGCGAGGCCACTGGTGAGCTGCCCGACGGCTTCCATCTTCTGGGCTTGCTGGAGGTGTTCTTCCATGCGCCGGGCTTCTGTAATGTCTTCAATCGCGGATACGGCACCGACGCCGTTGCCATCCCGGTCTAGCAAAGGCCGCGCGTTAATGCGGACGACGCAGGCATGGTCGGTGCCGGAAGAAACGATGAGTTCCTGATCAACCACTTCACCACGTAAAGCCCGCAGAATGGGTGCGCTTTCTGGCTCGATTGGTGTCACGCCGTCTGGCTGCCGCATCTCCATACGGCCCACCAGTTGGTAGATCGTTGGGGGGGCGGATTCCAAGCCGTACATCTTTCGCGCAGTTGAATTCATCACGGACAAGACGCCGTTCTGATCACAAGAGAGGATTCCATCTCGCAGGCTTTCGACAAACCTGCGGTGCTGCTCCAGCGCGCTATCGACATGCGGTTCCAGGTCCGTCAGCGTCCGTTGCGCAACAACCCGCGCCTCTAAAGCGCCGCTGATGATGTCTGCAAAGTCCAGCAGCAATTGCTGCTCGCTGTCACTGAAAGTATCGCGCGGCGTGATATCACCAATCGACAGCACACCGATGTTATGGCCCTCAGCGGATTTGATGGGCGCGCCAGCATAGAACCGAAGCCTGGTCGATCCTGTGACGAGGATGTTTTTGTCAAAACGTGGGTCGACCTGAGCATCCGGGACAATCAGCACGCTGTCCTGATCAATAACAACGCTGCTAAATCCGTTTGCTCGGGACGTTTGTGCAATGCCAATGCCAACTGCGGCTTTGATCCAAGAGCGTTCTTCATCCAGTAGAGAAATGATGCTTATTGGAGCCTTGAATTGGCGGCTGGCGACTTGCGCGATCCGGTCGAAGTTCTCTTCGGGCAAACTGTCCAGAACTGCATAGCGATGCAGCGCTTCTAAGCGAAGGGCCTCACCTGCCGGACCCGCGCTAATCTGGTCAGCCTTAGGCGTCGCAGCCAAATTGGATTGTGACACGGACAGTCCCCCTCACGCTTAATTGCGCAGGGACTATGGCGAAATGACCCGATCTGATCCGAATATGCTCTTTTAGTGATTCATTCCCTGACCGCCATCCAGATAAATCGTTTCGCCGTTCAGGAAGTGTAGGTTCTCATCTGCAAGACCGGCGACCAGCTTGGCGACCTCTTCCGGTGTGCCGATTTCGCCGGATGGAATGCGCTTCGTAATGAAGTCCCGAAACCGGTCATTCTCCATATGGGTTTGGTTCAAGTCCGTGCCAATGAATCCAGGTGCCACGGTAACAACACGAATCCCGGCCTTTGCCCATTCCACAGCAAGACAGCGCCCAATAGCGGCAACGGCGGCTTTTGATGCGCAATAGGCTGCATGAAAGCGCACGCCAAGCTTGTCGTAATAGCTGCCCATATTGATGATCTGGCCGCGCGTTTCCGCCAGATACGGATAGGCCTCCCGGCTGGCGGCGAACACGGCTGTTGTGTTGACGCGGAGCAGGTTTTCGAAGGCGTCGGTCGTGTAATCCGCACTTTTGCCTTCGTCGTGCTGGCCGGCATTATTGACCAGAAGATCAATCCGCCCGAAGCGATCATGGACCGCTTTGAATGCGGATTTCAGGGCAGCGTCATCACTCACATCACAAGCGAAATCTGCAGAATTGGCGGCCTCCTCTGCCGAGCGATCCCGGTCCTCCGGCCCCAAGCCTTTGCGCGACAGGCAGGCAACCAGATAGTCTCTAGCCGCGAGTTCTGCTGCGATACAGGACCCGATGCCTCTGCTGGCACCCGTGACGGCGGCGACTTTTTGTGCGGCCATGATTACCGGTCCACGAAGGTTGCGGGGCGCTTTTCCAGGAATGCGGATGTGCCTTCCTTGGCGTCCTCCAGGAAGAAGGACAGCGTGTTGACGTCTGCCTCAATCTTCAAGCCTTCATCCAGGCTGACATCAAGCGCGCGCCGGGTTGCTTCGCGGGCGAAGCGCAAGGCGGGCAGGCTGTATTTTGTGAACTCACGGGCGAAGGTTTTGGCGTTTGGGATCAACGCATCCTCAAACACGCGCTGGACTAAACCAATGCGTTCGGCCTCCTCCGCGTTGATGAACTTGCCCGTCAGGATCATCTCCATGGCGCGGCTTTCACCGATATGTCGGGGCAGGCGTTGGGTGCCACCATAGCCAGGAACCGCACCGAGTTTGATTTCCGGCAGGCCCATGCGCGCGCTGGAGGCCGCGACCCGGAAGGTGCAGGCAAGCGCCAATTCCAGTCCACCGCCAAGGGCAAAACCATTGATGCAGGCGATGGAGGGGATCGGCAGCTCATCCAGTTTGGCAAAGGTCAATTGGCCTTTGCGTGCGCCTTCGCGGACGTCTGGAATCGAGCGACCTATGAGCTCTGAAATATCCGCACCCGCACAGAACGCCTTTGGTCCAGCGCCTGTGAACAGCAGCGCCCGCGCGTCAGAGCTGGCGGCCTCATCAATCGCGTCGCTGATTTGGCTGACGATATCGAAGCTCAGCGCATTCAGCGCTTCAGGGCGGTTCAAGGTGATGACTGCAAACTCTTCATCGCGGGAATATTCGACAGGCATTGGGGCAAGCTCCGGTGGGTGATCGTGCATCTTAGCGCGCCAGAAGCATCTCCAAAACCGCATTGAGCCGTTGGCGTCCGGCATCTGTTGCGATGATGTGTTCTGGGGTGTGCTGGATAAACCCGCCATCGAGCAGCCGCTGAAGTCCGTCGCTATCAACGAAGTCTAGGAGACTGCCCCCGGTTTGGCGGCTGAACCGGTTGAGATCGACGCCTTCTGTCAGGCGGAGGCCCATCATCAGCGCTTCGGCGGCAACATCTTCCGATGTCAGGCTGTCGGATGCAGTGGTTGCATGCCCGGCGGTCTCGACTTTGGTCAACCATGCTTCGGGGGTGCGGGTTTGGGCGAAGGTGCGGCGGGTGCCAGACTGGATCAAGCGGCCATGGGCACCTGGACCAACACCAGCCCATTCCCCGCCGCGCCAGTAAATCAGATTGTGCGCGCATTCATGGCCGGGTGCGGCGTGGTTCGAGATTTCGTAGCGGGGCATGCCAGCACCCTCAAGGATTGTCTCTGTCGCTTCATAAAGTGCGGCACCGGTGTCTTCGTCAGGAATTTGGAAGGCACCACGTTGATGCAATCCGTGGAAGGCCGTGCCTTGCTCAATCGTCAGCTGATAGACGGACATATGGCCGCCAGCGAGGCCAATGGCTGTTTCAAGCTCCCGCCGCCACTGGTCCACGGTTTGACCGGGCCGTGCATAAATCAGGTCGAACGAATAGTGGGCGAACGTTGCCCTCGCGATCTCAAGCGCACGCAGGGCTTCGGTGTGGGAATGCATGCGGCCAAGGAATTTAAGGTCGGCATCATTTAGCGCCTGAACGCCAAGCGACACCCGATTAACGCCGGCTGCTGCGTAGCCTTCAAAGCGATCTGCTTCGACCGATCCTGGATTGGCTTCCAGCGTGATCTCAATGGCGTTGGAAAAACGCCAACCCGTCCGCGCGGCATGGATGACAGCTTCCACCGTCTCTGGCGGCATGAGCGATGGGGTGCCGCCGCCGAAGAAGATGGCGTCCAGCGTGCGGCCTGGTGTTATTGCTTGAAAATGCGCGATTTCGGCGGCCAGTGCCGCTTGCCAGCGGCCATGATCAACCTCGGCACGGACATGGCTGTTGAAGTCGCAATAAGGGCATTTCGACTGGCAGAAGGGCCAGTGGACATATAGGCCAAACCCACCCGTTTCCAGTGTCAGGTCAGCCCCGGAGGCAGTTATTGGCGAAAGCGCGGAATGCATAGGCACGGTGGCTCATCGCGTCTTTGGCGGCGGGTGACATTTCAGCGAATGTCATTGAATGGCCGCTTGGTTGGAAAATCGGATCATACCCGAAGCCGCTTTTTCCGCGCGGTGGCGAGACCATATCTCCCCAAACTTCGCCGCGAAAGGTGAGCTCTGGTCCGTTCGGCCAAGCAATCGCCAGGACACAGACGAACCATGCTGTATGGTCCGTTTTGCCCTCCATTTCTTGTAAGACTCTGTCCATTGCGAACGAAAATTCGCCGTTCTTCGCCCACCGTGCGGAATAGACTCCGGGTGATCCGTCAAGGGCGGCGAGACAGAAGCCAGAATCGTCAGACAGCGCGGGCAATCCAGACGCGTCTGCTGTCGCTCTGGCTTTGATGCAGGCGTTTTCTTCAAATGTGGTCCCTGTTTCCTCTGCTGCTGGAATTCCCAGATCGCCAGCAGAGATTGCTTCGACGCCATACGGATCCATTAGAATCCGCATTTCCTTCACTTTTCCCGGGTTGTGCGTCGCCAATACCAGGCGGTCCCCTGACTGTAATTTGGGCGTTGGCATGGATTATGAGGACATGCCGAGCGCTTTGCGCTGCATCTCACAAAGGTCAGCAATGCCGGCCTCAGCCAAATTCATCAGCTCATCCATCTGGCCCCGGCTGAATGGTGCACCTTCTGCGGTGCCTTGCACTTCCACCAGCATGCCTTGGTCGGTGATGACGAAATTGGCGTCCGCTTCGGCGTTGGAATCTTCGTCATAGTCCAGGTCGAGCACGGCCTGGCCTTCGAAGATGCCACAGGAAATGGCACCGACCTGGCCCGTCAGCGGCCAGCGCTTAATCGCGTCGATCCGCTTCAGGTGCTGGCAGGCTTGCGCCAAGGCTACATAGCCGCCAGTTACGCTAGCGGTGCGGGTGCCACCGTCTGCCTGCAGGACATCGCAGTCAATCGTGATCTGAATTTCGCCAAGCGCCTTTGTGTCGACGACGGCGCGCAGCGCGCGACCGATCAGACGCTGAATTTCCTGGGTCCGACCAGACTGCTTGCCGCGGGCGGCTTCCCGGTTCGAACGCGTGTGGGTTGAGCGTGGAAGCATGCCGTATTCGGCAGTGACCCAGCCACGTCCAGAGTTCCGCAGGAACGGTGGTACACGGGTTTCGACAGAAGCAGTGCAAAGCACATGGGTGTCGCCAAACTTCGCAAGGCAAGCGCCTTCAGCATGTTTGGTCCATTCAGTCTCAAGGCTAACGCTGCGCAACTCATTGTGCGCGCGCCCAGATGGTCTGGTCACGATACTTATCCTCAAAAAATGTGTTTGATGCCCCGAATCTGGCGAAATGGTTAACAGACTACTTGTGGCAAATCCAGCACAGTCATAAGAAAATGACTTGATGCTAGGTTTTCGCGCGCTAAATTGAGCGATATGTCCAAAAAAACATTAGAATCGAACTCATCCCCTGCACCCGAACCCGAATCGGCAGCGCAACCAACGCCCGAGGCACCGAAGGCAGTTGAGGAGGTTGGTGGCCCGAAGGGATTGGACCCAACGCGCTTTGGCGATTGGTCCGTCAATGGTCGGTGCATCGATTTCTAGGTCGGTAGCCTCGGGTTCCACGGCTCTGCTGTGCAATTCAGCTATGCAAAATCCAGGTCGTGCAGGCCGCCAAAGGCTCCGCTATAGTCGTCTCCGAAATTCCACGCCGGAGGGGCTATGCTGCTATTTGCGCCGAAAGAAACTGCGCCTGGAGAAAACCGGGTTGCGATCACGCCAGACTCCGCCAAACGCCTTGCTGCCGTCGGTATCGACGCAGCGATTGAGGCTGGTGCCGGTCTAAACGCTGACTATCCAGACAAGCTCTTCGGAGACGCGGGCGTGCGCATATTTGCGGACGGCTCTGAAGGCTGGGCGACAGCGGATGCCGTCGCCTGTGTCCGGCCAGCTGCGGCAGAGGACGCCGCCCGAATGAAGGCTGGCGCCTTGCTCATCGGCTTGCTGGAGCCCCATGGGGACAAAGCACGGGTCAGCGGGTATGCCGAAGCCAATGTCGCTGCGTTTTCATTTGAATTTGTGCCGCGCATCAGCCGCGCCCAAGGCATGGACGCATTGTCCAGCCAGGCGAACCTGGCGGGCTATGCATCTGTCATCTTGGCGGCAGAGCGGTTCAGCCGCGCTTTCCCGATGATGGTGACGGCGGCGGGCACGGTCTCCCCGGCACGGGTGCTGATCTTGGGCGCTGGCGTTGCTGGCCTCCAGGCAATCGCGACGGCGCGTCGGCTGGGTGCAGTGGTTTCCGCCATGGATGTGCGTGACGCCGCCCGTGAACAGGTCGAAAGCCTGGGTGCGGCGTTCGTCACCGTTGAGGCAGAGGAAAAGGGCGAAGGCACTGGCGGATATGCCAAGGAAATGAGCGACGATTATAAGCGCCGCCAAGCTGCCAAACTGCGCGAAACCCTTTCCCGTACGGACATTTGCATCACCACCGCGCAAATCCCCGGGCGTCCGGCACCCGTTTTGCTGCCATCGGACATGCTGTCCGCCATGAAGCCGGGTTCTATCGTGGTTGATCTGGCGGCGTCTTCCGGCGGCAACTGCGAAGTGTCGAAGAACGGCGAGACAGTGGATGTCGGCGGCGTCAATGTGATTGGTGCTAGCGATTTACCAAGCGCCGTAGCCCAGGACGCAAGCAATCTGTATGGCCGCAATGTTCTGAACTTTCTGTCGCCGCTTATGGATGCAGACACAAAGACGTTCAAAATTGACTGGGAGGATGAAATTGTCGCCGGCGCGCTGCTCACGCGTGATGGCGCTATCGTCCACCCAAGCCTGAAAGGGGAATAACGCCATGAGCGATCCCAAAGACGTAGCGGGCGGTGCTGCCGATCTCGCTGGCCGGATGAATGAACTGGCCCAGGAAGCGCAGCGCCTCGCGGGCGAATCCGCAGCCCTTGCTAATCGCGCCAGTGATCTGGACGCAGGCGGCACTATTCAGGGCGCGGACCCGATGATCTTCGGCCTAACGGTTTTCGCGATGGCCTGTTTCGTTGGCTATTACGTCGTGTGGAAGGTGACGCCGGCGCTGCATGCACCGCTCATGTCCGTGGCAAACGCGATTTCTGGCGTCGTCATTCTGGGCGCAATGATTGCTGCAGGTCCGGCGCTTTTGGGCGTCTCCAAAATCATGGGCTTCATCGCAGTTTTTTTGGCTGCTGTGAATATCTTCGGCGGGTTCATCATCACCCATCGCATGCTTGAGATGTTCCGCGCCAAGAAGAAGGGAGCAGCCCGATGAGCGGTGATATCACTTCATATGCCTATCTGTTCTCGGCGATCTGCTTCGTGCTGGCGATCCGTGGGCTCGCGAGCCCAGAGACGGCGCGGACCGGTAACTTAATCGGCATCCTCGGCATCGCCGTCGCTGTAGGCGCGACGATGCTGCTGCCGCAAATCTCCACGTGGCTTTTCGTGTTCGTCGGCATTGTGCTTGGCGGTGCGATCGGCGCTTTCATTGCGCTGAAAGTGAAGATTACGGACCTGCCGCAGTTGGTCGCAATCTTCAACAGTTTGGTTGGCTTGGCGGCTGTGCTGATTTCTGGCGCTGCCCTACATGACCCATCGCTTTATGGCATGGCGCAAGGCTCCACCATGCCATTGCAGTCCTTGATCGAGATGGCGATTTCCGCGTGTATTGGCGCTGTGACATTCACGGGCTCTGTCATCGCATTCGCTAAATTGCATGAATTGATGACTGGTACGCCCATTGTGTTCAATGGCCAGAAAGCCGTGAATGGCCTGCTGGGTCTCTCGGCAGTCTTTGCAGCATTTGCCTTTGCGGGCTGGGGCAGTGAGGGCGCGTTCTGGGGCATGGTCATTCTGTTCATGGTCTGGGGTGCCATGGTCGTGCTGCCGATTGGTGGTGCGGACATGCCCGTGGTGATTTCAGTCCTGAACTCGCTGTCGGGTTGGGCTTCTTGCGGCATTGGCTTCACGTTGGATAACCCGCTGATGATCGTTACGGGCGCGTTGGTTGGCGCATCGGGCGGCATTCTCTCCTTCATCATGTGCCGGGCGATGAATCGGGACCTCCTTTCCGTGCTGCTTGGTGGCTTTGGCGCAGAAGCAGGTGCTGGCGCGCCGGGCGGTCCGGCCCCTGCAGGCACCGTTAAATCCGGCAATGCGGATGATGCAGCCTTCATGCTGAAGAACGCGCGATCGGTCGTGATTGTACCGGGCTATGGCATGGCTGTGGCGCAAGCGCAGCATGCATTGCGTGAAATGGTGGACATGCTGAAAGAAGAAGGCGTCAAGGTGCGATACGCTATCCACCCCGTCGCTGGGCGCATGCCAGGGCATATGAATGTGCTGCTGGCGGAAGCGAATGTCCCCTATGATGACGTGTTGGAAATGGATGACATCAACCGCGATTTCGCCACGACTGACGTAGCGTTTGTCATCGGTGCGAATGACACCACCAACCCGTCTGCCCGCAATGATCCGGCAAGCCCGATCTATGGCATGCCGGTATTGGATGTAGAGAATGCGGGCATGGTCATGTTCATCAAGCGCTCCATGGCGACAGGCTATGCGGGCGTTGATAACCCGCTGTTCTATAACGACAATACCATGATGCTGTTTGGCGACGCCAAGGGCATGTGCGAAAACATCGTGAAGGCACTTTGACCCCATGAAGTTTACGGATTTCGACGCCCTATCATTCGACTGCTATGGCACCCTGATTGATTGGGAATCCGGTATTTGGAATGCGATGCAGCCCCTTGCCGCCCGTGCTGGCCTAAAGCTGGTACGGGAGCAGGCGCTCGTGGCGTTCGCGGAGACAGAATCGGCGGCTCAAGCAGCGACGCCGGAAAAGCTGTATCCGCACCTGCTAGAGGACTTGTTTCCAGATCTGGCCAGGCGCTTGGGCGGCGAAGCAACGGCGGAGGAAGCCTATGCGTTCGGCCAATCTGTCCCGGAATGGCCAGCGTTCCCGGATAGTATCGAAGCGCTTGGGCGGTTGAAGCAGCGCTTCAAGCTGGTGATCCTGTCCAATGTGGATGTGGCAGGCTTTATTGCTAGCGCCAAGCGGCTCGAAGTGCCGTTTGACTATGTCTTTACCGCCCAGGAAATTGGGTCCTACAAGCCAAACCCTCAGAACTTTGACGTCATGTTGCGGAAGCTGGATGGCGCTGGTGTCGCCAAGCCGAAGCTTTTGCATGTGGCGCAGTCGCTTTTCCATGATCACCAGATCGCGACTGCCAAAGGCCTCGCCACCTGCTGGATTGACCGGCGGGAAGGCACAGGCTGGGGTGCGACCAAAGAAATTCCGAATCAGCCAAAGACCGACTGGCATTTCCCAAGCCTAAAAGCGTTCGCAGACGCCGTAGAGGCGGAGTAATTCTGCTCCTCTCCACCCAACGGGGGGAGAGGTTGGGTGAGGGGGGTGCTTCAGAACCAAGGCTTTGCGGAAGCGCGCAGAATATTGCTACTGTTTTGCAACACTATTCCTGGCCCGATAAAGCCCCCCTCCCCCTCCCCTCTCCCCCCGTTGGGGAGCGAGGAGACCTGGATGCCAGGGCCTCATAGCTTTCTCTAAGGAGCACCCCATGCCCGATATTCTTGCCGCATCTGGCCGCAATGCCATCCCTTTGCATCTCGTGACCGCAGACGGCTTGGAAGATTGGCTGGATGAGCTGGATACGGGCGCTGTTCGATGGGTCGAGGTGTCTGGTTTTAAGGGTAAAGCTGGTCAAACCGTGCTGTTGCCAGGTCAAGACGGCAAGGCAGCCAGCGCGGCACTTGGCATATCAAGCCTAGACGACTTCTGGGCTTGTGGCGGTGCCTCCAGCCAATTGCCGGATGGTCTTTACGCGATCCAGACTAAGCTCACCAAAGCGCAGGCGACCAATATCGCCGTCGCGTGGTCGCTCGGCGCGTATAAGTTCGACAAATACAAAAAGAAGCCCGCTAACGGTGCCCGGCTTGTATGGCCGAAGGGGGCGGACAAGACGGTCGCGGAGGCAATCCGGGCAGGTGTGGCGACCACCCGCAGCCTGATCAACACGCCTGCCAGCGATATGGGCCCGGCGGAACTTGCCGCCGCCGTCAAAGCCGTTGCCAAGCCGCATAAGGCCAAAGTGGCGCTGACTGTTGGCAATGACTTGCTGAAGAACAACTTCCCGACAATCCATGCCGTCGGCCGCGCCAGCGACCGCGCACCCCGGCTGATCGATATGACTTGGGGGCCGAAATCAGCGCCCAAGGTCACGCTGGTCGGCAAGGGCGTTTGTTTTGATACCGGCGGGCTGGACCTTAAATCTGCTGCCGGCATGCTCACTATGAAGAAGGATATGGGGGGGGCTGCAGCCGTCCTTGGCCTTGCAGAATCCATCATGCGGATCGACTTGCCGGTCCGCATGCGTGTGTTGATCCCGGCGGTTGAAAACAGTGTGTCTGGCAACGCCATGCGCCCATTGGACGTGATCAAAACCCGCAAGGGCATCACGGTCGAAGTCGGCAATACGGACGCGGAAGGCCGCCTTGTGCTGTGTGATGCCATCGCGCTCGCCATGGAAGAAAAGCCGGATCTGGTGATTGACTGCGCGACACTGACGGGTGCGGCCCGTGTCGCCCTTGGTCCCAGCCTTCCGGCACTGTTCTGCAATGACGATACATTGGCGAACGATATCCTCGCCGCTGGCCTCAAAACGGATGATCCGCTTTGGCGCCTACCGCTGCATGCACCCTATAAAGAGATGTTGGATAGCGATGTGGCAGACATGAACAACGTGTCCACTGGCGGTTTTGCAGGTGCCATCACGGCGGCGCTTTATCTCTATGCCTTTGCTGAAGACACTGCACCCTGGGCGCATATCGACATGATGGCCTGGAATCCGGGTGCGAAACCTGGCCGCCCCAAAGGCGGCGAAGCGCAGTCAACCCGTGCGCTGCTGGCAATGTTGCAGAAGCGGTTCGGGTAATTTGTTAGTTCATCTGCCCTTACTTCTTGAACCCTCGCCCCCCATCGGGGCGAGAGGGCAGGGTGAGGGGGGTGCCTGCCACGAGAACCAAATGGCTGCATTTCCCGTCCACAATGCGCTGATGGACTTCGAGAATGTCTGACCCCCGCTGGCATCCCCCCTCATCCCAACCTTCTCCCCCCGTTGGGGGGAGAAGGGGCTATGGCGGTGATGCTTCTAAAAACCCCCTCACCCCCCAGCGGGGGGAGAGGGCTGGGGAGAGGGGGGCGCCTGCAAGAGAACTAAGCCCGTCTGAACCGACCCCCAAAGCCAAAGCCCCAATCAGCCAGAAACTCTGGATCATGTTGATTTGTGGCGTGTTGGTCGTATTGATTGGCAATGGCGTTCGGCTGACATTCGGCATCCTGCTCAAGCCCATTGCCTTCGATCTTGAAATCAGCCGTGAAACCTTTGGTCTCGTGATCGCGATGCAGGCGTTGCTGTATGGTGCGTTTCAGCCAATTGCGGGCATTCTGGCGGACAGGTTTGGCGCGGTCATTGTCATTACCGTGGGCGCGCTTCTGTATGCAGGCGGGCTGTTTCTCGCCAGCATGGCGTCATCCTCGCTGGAGCTATCGATCTCGCTTGGCCTGCTTGTTGGCATCGGCCTCAGTGGTGCTACCAATGTGATCGTGCTGGGTGCGATTGCCCGCGTCGTCCCGGCGGAGCGGCGGGGCATCGTATTCGGTACGGTGATTGCTGCGGGCTCGCTCGGCATGTTCATTTTTGCACCTGCTGTGCAAGCGATTATGCAGGCGTTTGGTTGGCGGGAAACACTGCTGGCGCTGGCAGCGTTGATCCTAGTTTCACCATTGATGGCGCAAGGCCTCCGCGCGGCTAAGGCGGGCGCGGGGGCGGCCGTGCAAACAGCCCGGCAGTCCTTATCTGATGCAACATATGAAGCCGCGCGGCATCCGGGATATCTGCTGCTAACGGCAGGGTTCTTTGTCTGCGGGTTTCACGTCACATTTATCAGCACGCATTTCCCGGCATATTTGCAGGACAATGGCGTCTCCGCGTCCGCAACATCCTATGCGTTTGGGGCCATTGGGCTTTGTAATATCGCGGGTGCCTATATTTTCGGGGCGTTGAGTGACAAGTTCAGCAAGAAAAGTGTTCTAACGCTGATCTATCTGCTCCGCGCGGTCCTCATGACGATCATCCTGATATCCCCGATGACGGATATGACCGCCATTATGTTCGGCGCGCTGATGGGGCTGCTATGGCTCAGCACTGTGCCGTTGACCAGTGGAATCGTGGCGCAGGTTTTTGGCCCGGCCCATTTCTCATTCCTGTTCGGGATTGTGTTTATGGGTCACCAGTTCGGCGGTTTCACGGGTGCCTGGCTGGGCGGGCGCATCTATGACATGACCGGCTCCTACGACATCATGTGGATGATATCGATCGGCCTCGGCTTGGTCTCCGCGATGCTCCATTGGCCGATCAGGGACCAACCTTTGCCGAGGCTTGGCGCGGTGCCGGCTTAGGGGTGAGGCCGCCTCTAACCTGCAAGCCTCCACCCTCACCCTGATCCCTCTCCCTCCTGTGGAGGGCGAGGGGACCCTCACGAAGTCCGCGTGTCTTCCTTTTGGAACCCTCGCCCTCCACAGGGGGGAGAGGGCAGGGTGAGGGGGGAAGGTCGCAGGACAGAACGTGCGCCCATATTCAAAAAAAACCCTAAAGCGGCAGCGCGGCTTGATCTTGGCCCATGGCCATGGCTTCCTCGATCAAAGCGTCGGCGGCATCTTCCTCAGCTTCCGCCAAGAGCGCTTCGTCGACGTCGCCATAGACGAACTCTTTGCCGATCTCCAGCAGCACCGGAACGGCGAGTGGTGAAACGCGGTCCAGGCGGCGGACAGTGGTTTTGCCTTTGGCGCGCGCTAGCATTTCGCCAAGGCGGCGCACATCTGTCAGCCCTTTGGCGGCGTCCCGTACTGTCGCGCGCAGCAGAATGTGGTTCGGCTCATATTTGCGCAGCACGTCATAAATCAGGTCTGAATTGACGGTGACCTGACGACCCGTTTTTTCCTGGCCCGGGTGGCGGCGTTCGATCAATCCGGCGATCACGGCGACATTGCGGAACGTGCGCTTTAGCAGTGTTGATTCCGCCATCCATTCCTCCAGGTCATCGCCCAGCATGTCCTCTGCGAAGAGCGCGGGGATATCCTGGGCTTCTTTCACGGACCATACGGCAATCACATAATCCGTGGCGCAGAACCCAAGTGGCCCATAGCCCATGCGCGCCATCCGTCGTGTCAGCAGCATGCCGAGCGTTTGGTGCGCGTTCCGGCCTTCAAAGCAATACGCCACCAGATAATTCCGCCCGCCGCGCGGGAACGTCTCGACCAGTAGCCCATCCGCCCCGGGCAATTGGGAGCGCCAGCACTGCATGCGCAGCCATTCGAGCACATCATCAGGCATGCCTTTCCAGCGTTTCGGGTCCGACAGAATTTCGCGGACACGGCGGGCCAGCCGGGTCGTTAGCGGCAAGCGTCCACCGCCATAGGCTGGCACTTTCGGCTGGTCCCCTTTGCCGGGGCGCGCCATCAATGTGGTTTCGCGGATGCCGGTGAATTCCAGCAATTGGCCAGCAAACATGAAGGTGTCGCCAATCTCGAGCCCGTTGGCGAAATATTCTTCAACCTCACCAATTGTGCGCCGACCGACGCGGACTTTCAGCACCGGCGCGTCGACGATCACGCCGACATTCATGCGCCATTGCCGGGCGATGCGCGGTTCCGCAACGCGCCATCCGCCGTCTTCATCCTGTGTGAGACGATGGTAGCGTTCGTAGGCTTTCAGCGCGTATCCACCAGTGGCAGCGAATGTCAGAACGGCGTCGAAGTCGGTTCGCGAAAGATCGGCGTAAGGGGCCGCCCGGATAACTTCCTCGTAGAGGGCGTCAGCGTCGAATGGCGCGGAACATCCAACGCCGACAAGATGCTGCGCTAACACATCCAATCCGCCATTTTCATAGCTATCGCCGTCAAGCTCGCCCGCTTCAGCGGCTTCGATTGCCGCGCGGCATTCCAGCAGCTCAAAGCGATTGCCGGGGGTCAGCAGGGCCCGGCTGGGTGCGTCCAGGCGATGATTGGCACGGCCAATCCGCTGTAGCAGACGGGCAGCCCCCTTCGGCGCCCCCACCTGCACGACGAGATCGACATTCCCCCAATCAATCCCAAGGTCTAGGGATGATGTTGCGATGACAGCGCGCAGCTTTCCCGCCGCCATCGCCGCTTCCACCTTCCGGCGTTGCTCCACGGCAAGGCTGCCATGATGCAGGGCGATTGCCAGATGGTCCTCATTCAAGCGCCACAACGCCTGGAACGCCATTTCCGCCTGGGCGCGAGTGTTGACGAACACGATGGACGATTCGGCTGTTTTCAGTGCTTCATACACATCTGGCATTGCGTGCATGGCCATATGGCCAGACCATGGCACGCGGGCTTTGGCATGGATGACATCGATGTCTGGCGCGGCGCCAGCTTCCCCAACCACCAGGGACACATCATCCCCTCGCCCTGCCGTCTTGCTGAGCCATTTGGCGAGTGCTGGCGGGTCCGCAACGGTTGCGGATAGGCCAATGCGGCGGTGGTTGGGGGCTAAGGTTGCCAACCGCGCAAGGCCAAGTGCCAGCATTTCGCCACGCTTATTGTCCGCCAATGCGTGCAGTTCATCGATGATGACGGCTTTCAGCTTGCCAAACATGCGCGGTGCGTCCGCATAAGACAGCAATAACGCCAGGCTTTCAGGGGTTGTCAGCAGGATATGCGGCGGCTTGCGGCGCTGGCGAACGCGCTTCGATTGCGGCGTGTCGCCCGTTCGGGTTTCGATGGAGATCGGCAGCGCCATTTCCACAGCAGGCGCTTCCAGGTTCCGCGCGACATCAACCGAAAGCGCCTTCAGAGGTGAAATATAGAGCGTGTGCAATCCAGCAGGAGGTTCACCGTCATGGCTGGCGAGATCGATGAGGCTTGGCAGGAACCCGGCCAAAGTTTTGCCGCCACCTGTCGGCGCTGTCAGCAGTACGGACCGGCCCTGGTGCGCCAAACGGGCGAGTGCCAATTGGTGATCACGGGCAGCCCAGCCCCGGCTTTCAAACCAGCGCTCGAACGGCTCCGGCAGGATCGCCGAATTCTCTGATAGGGGGGTTACGTCCGCCATTGTTCGCAATATAGACTTTGGCTGTCTATTTTCATCCCACGCCCTTTTTCGCCGTTATGGCTCAAGGGCTTTTGACAGACCTTTTTTTGGATTGAAGTTTTATGGGCCACACGCCAGATGCGATCCGGTCCGCATTGTTCGTCGATTTCGACAATGTGTACCTCGCTCTCCGTAATTTTGACCGCCGTGCGGCGGATGCGTTCGCTGAACGCCCGGCCCTCTGGCTGGATTGGCTGGAATCCGGGGCGCATGCAGCGCTTGAGGACGGGGTTGATCCAATTCCGCGCCGCGTGCTGATCCGGAATTGCTACCTGAATCCGGCAGCATTCAGCCGCCAACGAAGCTTCTTCACCCGCGCGGCATTCACCGTTGTTGATTGTCCGTCCCTGACCGCGCGCGGCAAGAACAGCGCCGATATCTTGATGGCAATGGATATTCTGGACGCGGTGAACCATCCAACGCGGTTCGACGAATTTATCATTCTGACATCAGATGCTGATTTTACGCCCGTCCTGCTGCGCCTCCGCGCCCATGACCGTATTACATCTGTGTTGACCAGTACGATTACGGCGGCGGCGTTCCGGGAAGCCTGTGATGTCTCCATTGACCTGGAGACGTTTGCCGTTGAAGCGCTTGGCTTGCCGCAAGAGGATCTCCGCTCGCCACGGGGGCCGGGCGTCATCAGCGAAGGCCAGCCACCGCCAGAGAAGTTCGCCGACGCGCGCCCCAATGCAGCGAACGTGCTGCTGGAGGAAGTTCGGAAATCTGGTGCCATACCAACCCAGGACGCCCACAAGATCCTGTCCCGCGTGCCCACGTTCCAGAACAGTTACTGGTTCGGCATGGGTACGTTGAAGGCGTTGCTTGATGATCTGGTTCGCCATGAACCAGACCTGTTCGTTGAAATGGATGGATCATTGCCAGCCGCCATCAGGCTCCGCCGTGCAGGGGATCCAGAAATGGCGGAGGTTATTGAGCCACCCGCTGCACCGCAAACGCCAGAAGCGCCAGCGCCACAACAGGCGCCTGCACCAGAGCCAGAACCAGCGTTTTCGCCTGAAATGGCGCGGTTCATGGAAGACATCAACATGCTGGTCGGCGCGCCGAAGCTTAGCCCAGAAAACTATGACGCTTTGTTCGATGCGCTTGCTATGGCGTTGGCGGGAGGGGCGGTTGACCGGGATCAATTGCTGCAGGAATCCGGTGCGAATCTGCCAGACGGGGCCCGCGTGCGGCGGGGTGAGGCAAGCTTTGTTATCTCTAGTCTTGCGGATGAAGGCGTTCTAGCGCGGGAGGATGCCGCCCAACTTGGTGCAGAACGCCTGGCGGAGCATTTCCGGGATATCGTGTTGAGCGCCGTTGCGAACACACAGCGCAGTCTGGATGAGAATGAACGCCAGATGCTGGAAGAATGGCTGATTGGCGAAGAACTTTCCGGTGCCAGCGCCGTTGGTGACGCGCTGGATGATGATCCCGACGACTATTCGGATGCCGATGACATCGACATTGCAGACGACCGAGATAATGACGATTCAGATGATGACGATGACGACAGCGACGATGATCATGAGTCCGAAGCGACGCAACAAAGGCTCAGCAGCGATGATGACGATGCGCCGGAACCGCCTAAATCAGGCGAAGCCCCGCGGGATGGTCTGCGCCTGCCTTGGGACCGGCGCTGGCGTAGCCGATGAGCAGTGCAGCTGATCAGGAACTGGATGCCACCGGCCTAAAATGTCCAATGCCCGTTTTGCGCGCCCGCCGTGCCCTGAAACCGCTGGCCGTTGGGGCGCGGCTTCTGGTGCGTGCGGATGACCCGGCGTCCGCCAAAGACTTTCCAGCCTTCTGCGAAACAACGGGGCATGTGTTGGAGGATGTAGCGGAGGTTGAGGGCGAGTTCAGGTTCCTAATTCGGAAAGCCTGAACATTTTTTGCCCCAAAATCAGCGCGTTGGAATGGGTTCCGGGCCGCTATAATCATAAAAACCACGCCCGGTTTTTTTGCCGAGCCACCCTGCCTCGACATATTTCACCAGCAATGGGCAAGGGCGGTATTTGCTGTCAGCCAGGCCTTCATACAGCACCTGCATGACAGATAGGCACGTGTCCAGGCCGATGAAGTCCGCAAGCTCAAGCGGGCCCATGGGGTGGTTGGCACCAAGCTTCATCGCCGTGTCGATGGCTTCAACAGAACCAACGCCTTCATAAAGGGTGTAAACGGCCTCATTTAGCATTGGCAGCAGAATACGGTTGACGATGAACGCGGGAAAATCTTCCGCTGCGACGGCCTGTTTGCCAAGCCGCCCGGTCAGCTCCCGAACGGTTGAGACTGTCTCGTCCTTAGTCGCGATGCCGCGGATCACTTCCACCAACTGCATCATCGGCACTGGGTTCATGAAATGCATGCCGATGAACAGGCCGGGCCTATCGGTCGTGGTCGCCAAACGCGTGATTGGGATAGAGGACGTGTTCGTGGCGATAATCGTATCGTCGCGCAGATGTGGAATGATGCTCTGATAGATATTGCCTTTGACGGCTTCATCTTCTGTGGCGGCTTCAATCACCATGTCGCAATCGCCGAGTACCGCAAGATCGGTGCTGGGCAATACGCGAACGAGCGCTTCTTCGAGCTGCACTTCGTCGATCAGGCCGCGGCGCATTTGCCGATCCATGTTTTTCCGCATCGCTGCAGCGGCGGCTTCCAGCCGATCAGGCGCTACATCAATCAGGCGGACATTAAGCCCCGCCATTGCGCAGACATGGGCGATGCCGTTGCCCATCTGGCCAGCGCCGATAACCCCAATGCGTTCAATCATAGTTTCAAGCTTTCAGCTTCAGAAATAAGAAACGCCCGCCACCAGGGACGGCGGCAGGCGTTTCAATAAAAACGTCAGTCGCCAGCGGCTGATTAGCCTGCGGCTTTGCGTTTAGCCAATTCTTCCGTCAATTCTGGGATGATCTTGAACAGATCGCCCACGAGGCCATAGTCGGCCACCTGGAAGATCGGCGCTTCTTCATCCTTATTGATAGCGACGATGACTTTGGAGTCTTTCATACCGGCGAGATGCTGGATCGCGCCGGAAATGCCAACCGCGATATACAGCTCAGGGGCAACGACCTTACCGGTCTGGCCAACCTGATAATCGTTCGGCACAAAGCCCGCATCAACGGCGGCCCGGCTGGCACCGACAGCAGCGCCAAGTTGATCAGCCAAGGCTTCCAGAATGGCGAAGTTTTCGCCGGAACCCATGCCACGACCACCGGATACGATGACGCCAGCCTGGGTCAGTTCCGGGCGTTCGCTTTCGGTCAGCTCACGGCCAATGAAGCTGGACAGGCCTGCATCGCCTGCAGACGCCACATCTTCAACGCTTGCAGATCCGCCGTCTTGTGCGGCAGCTTCAAACGCCGTCGCGCGAACGGTAATGGCTTTGACACTGTCGTTCGATTTGACCGTCGCCATGGCGTTGCCGGCGTAGATCGGGCGAACGAATGTGTCTGCGGATTTAACTTCCGTGATTTCGGAAAGCTGCTGCACATCCAGCAGTGCTGCAATCCGTGGCATCACGTTCTTACCGAAGGACGTGGCACCAACGACCAAGTGGCCGTAGCTCGATGCCATGCCGGTCACCAGATTGGCGACATTTTCAGCAAGGCCGTTGGCATAAGCTGCGTCATCAGCTTTCAGCACTTTGGCGACACCGGCGATTTTGGCACCAGCGTCTGCAGCAGCACCGCAATCTTGGCCAGCGACCAACAGATGCACGTCGCTGTCGATTTCAGCGGCGGCGGTGACGGCGTTCCGGGTTTGCGGGACGATGCCGTTTTCGTCCAACTCGGCGAGTACGAGGACGCTCATCAGATCACCTTCGCTTCGTTCATCAGCTTGTTCACAAGCTCGTTCACATCTTCGACCTTCGCACCGCCTTCGCGCTTCGGCGGCTCAGCCACAGAAATGGTTTCAAGGCGCGGTGCTTCGTCTACGCCCAAATCTGCCGGGGAAGATTCATCAATCGGCTTTTTCTTCGCCTTCATGATGTTCGGCAGGGATGCATAGCGCGGCTCGTTCAAGCGGAGATCAACCGTGACAACCGCTGGCAGGGAGACCTTAATGGTCTCAAGGCCGCCATCGACTTCGCGGGTGACGTCTGCGCTGTCGCCGTCGATTTTGATTTCGGATGCGAACGTCGCCTGTGCCCAGCCCATCAGCGCGGCGGTCATTTGGCCGGTCTGGTTGCTGTCATCGTCGATCGCCTGTTTGCCGACGATCACGAGCTTCGGCTCTTCCTTTTCGATCAGCGCCTTCAGGCACTTCGCGACGGCGAGCGGCTCAAGATTGGCGTCCGTCTTGACCAGGATGCCCCGGTCAGCGCCCATAGCAAGCGCGGTGCGGATGGTTTCCTGCGCCTGCTGCGGACCGATGGAAACGGCGATGACTTCATCAGCCACACCAGCTTCCTTCATGCGAACCGCTTCTTCGATGGAAATCTCATCGAACGGGTTCATGGACATCTTTACGTTCTGCGTTTCGACACCGCTGCCATCCGGTTTCACTCGGACTTTGACGTTATAGTCGATGACGCGTTTGACGGGCACCAGCACTTTCATGGGGGAGCGGTCGCCTTCCACGGAATTGAGTTTGCGTTAGCGCACAGCCAGAATGCTGCACACGCGAACATCTGTCTTAAGAATGCGTGATAAGTGAGTCAAGCGGCTGCCACCTCAAATGGCGGATTAGCCGCGCCCTGGAACTGATTTCCGCCAAGGTTGGACGCGATCCCGCGTGCGGGCTGTCCCAAGTCCGCGGCGGTCAGCGGCCGCGTCATAATTCCCAGTGCCATCATTGCGGCGGCTAATCAGCAGCAAATGGCTTTCCAGTTTCCGCACTCGGGACCGGTGGCCGATATCATCAAGCTGGTTGGCGAGCCGTTCAGCCGGGGTGCGCTCTTCCAGTTCCGTCAACCGGGTGGCACTGGCAACATTCGGGGCGCCGAGGGCACCTTTCGCCGTTTTGCCATAGAGCAATGTCGCGGACACAGCTTTCGTCAAATAGGCTGGCGCGTTTAACCCGCTGGACGTTGCGGCAAGAACAAGGCGGCGGTCTTGGTCCAGCGCCATAACAGGGGCTGCGAACAGGGCGGCGCGTTTGCCGGGCTCCATACTATTGGCGACCAGGTAGCCTTGACGGGCATGGGCGCCGTCAAACCCCGCATTTGCGGCATTCAGGATCACACCGCGCGCAGCGATGCCTGCGCCATATGGGTATGAAAGGGTGATTGATAATGCGACGGCGTGGCCCGCTTGATCCACCACAATGATGCTGGCCGTGGGCGGGTTCATGCGCCGATCCCTGGGCGTTGTCAGACCACGCGGTGCCTCGGACAGCCTGGAGGCTCCCGGCCGCCCAGGATTGCGGGTAGCACTGATGCGGCGGGCGCGCCGGTCGAGGCGACGGGGTTCAAGCAATGCGGGGTAGAGATCTGGGAAGAAATCCGGGTCGGTCAGAAAATGCCGGGCATCCGTGATCGCCAGCCGATGCGCTTGCGCCATTCGGTTGGTCCAATCGAAAGCGGAGGCTTCGCCTGTTGTCGTTCGGTCGAACAATGCGGCGGCTTGGAGAACGGCTGGGGCCAGTGTTGGCGCGGGCGGCCCGCATAGCGCTGCACGGCTGAGTGCGACGCAGGCGGGTGCCGCGACCACGACTTTCGCCTGTTCAAGGTCATCAAGGGTTACCGGCATCGGATCAACCCGGGATTCGGAGATCGCGCGGATGATCGCATTGCCCGTAACGCCGCCCGACAGCACAGTCGGGCCATCGCGCCCAATTGCCGCCAGCACGGCTGCCAGCTCGCGGTTGCGAATGATCGTGCCAGCGGGTTGCGGCGTGCCGGTATTGTCCAGAAATATTTCCTGCGCGCCGCCACGTTTCACCAGATATACCCGTTTCAGCGCTTTGGCTGCGAATTCAGACAAGGGCACGCCGACGCGCGCCAACTGTTCCGCGCGCTCCGCCAGCTTTGACCAGGGAAGCAATCCACCGTCTGCGTGCAGTCGTTCCAGCATGGATAACAAGCTAGGTGCACCAAAGGATCGGCCACCAATAAGCGCTTGCGGTGGCTTCTCACCCCGGGGTTTCAGCCATTGGGGATCGACTGCTGCTGGTGCCCGCTCCCGTGCCACATAGGCCACGACCTGGCGCGCTTCCCCGTCATAGCGCATTGCAGCCCCACCCCCAGCCAAGCTGGCGGCATGGGGCATGGTGACAGATAGGGTGAGCGCCCCGGCGATGGCGGCATCCACTGCTGTTCCGCCTGCTTCCAGAACGGCCCATGCAGCGTCCGTTGCGGCCTGATCATCGCTGGCGACGGCAGCGCCGGCTGCGGGATCACCCTCTACGCGCACCGGCGGCTGGGCGGCGAAGCTTTGCGCTGTCGGCGCAAGTGATAGTGCCAGCAAGGCGGCACCTGCGATCAATCCTGTTATGCGTCCGCTCATATCCGTTCGCATCGCTTTCGTTCGCTTATCCCGTATTGCGCCCGTATCGACCTAGCGCATCCGGTCGTTAGAATGCGCGCCAATCGGTTAACGGGTCCCTTTAATTCCTGGGTAAAGGCTATGACGGAAAAATCTCAAGAAGCCGTTGAAATCTGCCGAACTGTCGCGGATTTGCGCGCCCGCGTCGCTGCGTGGCGTCGCGATGGCCTGACGGTTGGTCTGATCCCAACGATGGGCGCATTGCATGCGGGCCATATCAGTTTGGTCGATGCAGCACTTGCCCAGTACGACAGGGCGGTTGCGACGCTGTTTGTGAACCCGCGCCAGTTTGACCGCCCGGACGATCTCGCAGCCTATCCAAGGACGGAAGAGGACGACGCCCAAAAGCTTGGCGCCGCCGGGGCACATCTGCTGTATGCGCCGAATGCACATGAGATGTATCCGGATGGCTACGCGACCAATGTGTCTGTATCCGGCGTCAGCGCTGGGCTTTGTGGCGGGGACCGGCCAGGGCACTTTGATGGCGTTGCCACGGTCTGCTCCAAGCTTTTTCTGCAATCGGGCGCGGACGGCGCGTTCTTTGGCGAGAAAGACTATCAACAGCTTCAGGTGGTGCAGCGGTTTGTCAGTGATCTGAACATCCCGATTCTGATCCATCCCTGCGCGACAATCCGTGAAGATGATGGACTAGCACTTTCGTCCCGCAATAAACGATTAACGGCAGTGCAGCGCGCCATCGCCCCCCGGCTGTATGAGGTTATGCAGGGTGCCGCGCAGGCGTTTGGGGCGGGCGGTGACGCAGCACCTGTGTTGAAAGCTGCTGTGGAGGCAATCAACGCAGCCGGGTTTGATAGCGTTGACTATCTTGAGTTCAGAGACGCAGTCAGCCTGACGCCGCTTGAAAAAGCAGGTGGCGTCTCTGGCGGGCAAGCAGCGCGGCTTTTCGCCGCCGCATGGCTTGGCGATGTGCGCCTGATCGATAATATCCCTGTATAATAACCGCATTCTTTTTTCAGGAGCTTTCCTATGTCCGCATTCCTCGCCCCCGAACAGGCCGCCCTTAAAGCCAAAGCCCGCGAAGTCGCGCAAGACACTGTCCGTGCGCGCGCCGCTGAAGTTGATCGGACGGAGGAATATCCTTGGGATCACCTTGAGACCTTCAAGGATGCGGGCTTCCTTGGCATGACCATCCCCGAAGCTTATGGCGGCCAAAGCAAGACATGGCTTGACGCTGTGGTGGTGATTGAGGAAATGGCGAAATGCTGCTCCATCGCGGGGCGCATCGCCGTTGAAACCAATATGGGTGCGGTTTCCGCGATCATGGCCTATGGCTCCGAGGAGCAAAAGAAAATGGCCGCCGATATGGTGCTGGCTGGCGACAAGCCCGCTATCTGCATTACCGAGCCGGAGGCTGGGTCTGACGCAAGCGGGATGACCACGCGGGCCGATAAGCGCGGCAATCAGTATGTTTTGAACGGCAAAAAACACTGGATCACTGGCGGTGGCGTATCCCGCCTACACCTGATCTTCGCCAAAGTGTTTGATGAGCAAGGCAATTTCGAAGGTGTCGGCGGATTCCTGGCGATCCGGGATGAGACTGAAGGCCTGGAGATCGTGAAGCGCGAACCGACCATGGGCCTGCGCGGCATTCCAGAAGCCGAAATCGAATTCAACGATATGCAGCTGCCGCCATCCGCGCTGGTTATGCCGCCGCGCGGCCTCAAGAAAGGTTTCGCCGACTTGATGACCGCCTATAACTCCCAGCGTGTTGGCGCAGGTACGGTCGCACTTGGCATCATGGAAGGTGCTTATGAGTTGGCGAAAGATTGGACCGAAGAGCGCGAACAGTTTGGTCGCCCCATCAACGAATTCCAGGGCGTGCAGTGGAATTTGGCCGACATGTCGATCCGCATCGCCGCTGCCCAGGCGCTCATTTATAAGGCCGCGGAGAGCGGGCGTGACGGATTCCCGGATATGGTGATGGCGGCCCAGGCCAAAATTTACACATCCGAAAACGCCATCCAGGTCGTGAATGAGGCGCTGCAGCTATTCGGTGCGCGCGGATATTCCCGCAACCTGCCGCTCGAACGCATGGCGCGGGACGTGCGGATGTTCACGATTGGCGGCGGCACGGCGGAAGTGCTGCGGAATGTCGTGGCGTCTGGCCTGCTGCAGAAAAAGCTCCCGCAAACCCGCGACGGCTATTCGAAACTGGCGGCGAGGGCGGCGGAATAAGCGCCCTCAGATAGGGCGGAGATCGTAGCCGAGGCGGGGGAAGTGCACTGTCACGGCACCTACGAGGGCGTCCGTTCGGTGCACAGCAAATTCTTCTGGCGTGATGAGCACAAGTTCGCCTTCAACCGGGTCGCGGGCATAGTCGTCGGCGCGGATACGGACGTTTGACCCCAATGGCGGGTCTTCATCGAACGGTGTTGAAAGTCTGGGCGCTTCTGGGTCTGCGGCGGCAGCGATGTTTAGCGCTTCCTGCGGCTCCATTCGCTGTGCGTCGCCATGGCCGAAAGCCCGAACGCGCTGCATCCAGGCTTGGATATTTTGGTGCGGTGCCAGTTCGTGGGCCAGGCGATCACTCCGCGCAGTGATGAACCAAAGTGCATGATAAACGGCGAAATCGGCAATTGTTACGGCACCTCCGGCGATCCATTCGCGTCCGTCGCTTAGCAGGCTCTCAATCCATGTGAGTTGCGTGCGGACCATCGGCGCATTCCGCCGGGCGGCGCGTTTCACCGTCTCTGTGCTGGGAATGGGCAGGCCACGCATGCGGGACCTGTCGGCTTGAAGGCTCTCTGGAAGCAGGTCCATATTGCTGCCGGAAACATACAGCGCCATAGGTCGGAACAACTGGTTCTCTGCCCAAAAAGCGATCATGCGAGCTTCTGCCGAAAGCGCTGGCGGGAAGATTGCGGGTGTCGGAACACGGCGTTCTAGCTCAAGCAAGATAAGCCGCGTATCGCAATAGATATCGGCACCGATCTGCAAGACGGGTGTCCGCCTGTATCCACCAGTCAGTGGTGTCAGGTCTGGTTTTGGCGCTACGGGCGGGATTGTTACGGACCGCCAGGACAGGCCCTTATATCCAAGTGCAAGCCGTGCTTTTTCTGCGTAATTGGAAAAGTCATAATTGTGCAGAATAAGCTCTGGCGGGTACATCACTTGATCTCTTTATAGGCGGCTAAGGCGCGTTCTCGGGCTGCTTTGTGGTCAACAATCGGCTTCGGGTAAGTCTCACCAAGCTTGACGCCAGCTTTTTCCAATATCAGCGCTGGGGCTTCCCAAGGTGTATTCAAATGCTTGTCCGGTAGGCCTGCAAGTTCTGGCACCCATTGGCGGACATATTGGCCGTCTGGATCAAACTTCGTGCCCTGGGTCATGGGGTTGAAGATGCGGAAATAGGGCGCGGCATCCGCGCCAGACCCCGCCACCCATTGCCAGTTGGCGGGATTGCTGGCGGGGTCGGCATCCACCAGCGTATCCCAGAACCATTGCTCACCGCGTCGCCAGTCGATGAGCAGATGCTTGGTCAAGAATGACGCCGTAACCATGCGGATGCGGTTGTGCATATAGCCGGTATGCCAAAGCTCACGCATGCCAGCGTCAACGATCGGATAGCCTGTCTGGCCTTTGGTCCAAGCCTTAAACGCAGCGTCATCATCGGCCCAAGGGAAGGTATCGAACTTCGGTTGGTGGTTCTTGGTCGTGATGTCATCGCCGAAGAACAGCAGATTATGGGAGAAGTCGCGCCAATACAGCTCGCGCTCGAAGGTTTCGAAGTCCGCATCAAGTGCGCCACCGGCTTGTTCCGCCGCAGTCAATGCCGCCTGTCGGGCTTGGCGGGGGCTGATCTCGCCAGTCGCCAAATAGGGTGAAAGGCCAGAAACATGAGGGGCGGCGGGCAGGTTGCGACCGTCTTTGTAGCCTTTAAAGCCATCCTCCAGGAACCCGTGCATGCGCGCCTTCGCCGCTGCTTCGCCCCCTGGCCATCTGGCATTTAGACCCTCCGTCCAGTCTGGTTCCGTCCACGCGGGCGAGGCTGGGGTCAGCCCCCAGCTCTCAAGATCATCGCCAAGATCGGGGGGCGTATCCCATGGGTGTGCGGCATCGGGCGCGGGGCGGGGGCGGAGGTCTGAATGGCGGGCGCGGGCGGCGCGACAGAAAGGGGTGAAGACCTTGAATGATCCGCCAGCGCCGGTTTTCACTGTCCATGGTTCGGCTAGAAGTTTGCTGTTGAAGCTTTCAACTGTCGTCCCGAGGGATTTCAGGCGGGCCATGATGGCTTTGTCCTGCGCCACCGCATCGGGTGCATACCGGCGCGACCAGAAAACTGCGTCTACCTGAAGCGTCTGAATGAGGCTTTCGAGCGTTTCTGCAGCGTCCCCTTGCTGCAAAACAAGGGGGATATTCAGTGTTGCTAGCGCGGCCCGCAGATTGTTCAGCGCGCCATGGAGTTTCCAGCGGAACGCGCCGCCAGGGGAACGTACGCCGCCCATCGTATCGAGGACGTATAGAGCGATGACTGGCAGACCCGGTGCGATGGCCGCTGCCAGCGCTGGCTGGTCGCCAATGCGTAGGTCCTCTCGGAACCAAATGAGTGCCCTGGCGTTATGATCCATAGTCTGCCTTGCAACTTGTCTTAATATTGCATAGGATTTAGAGCGTTTTGGCCAATTTATCAAACGTGGTGCAGGTGTTAGAGTTTGCTGTTTCTAAGTTAACGCAAAAGTAATGGGCGCTGGATGAATAAATAAATACCGATAAGTTACACGGATTATAGGCGGACAGCATTCTGATATTTATCTGGGATATTAAATTATCCCAGGCTCACGTGAAAAAACATCATCTGTGCATCCATTCAGCTCTTATTTGGCATTTACGGCAGTGTGCGGTGCAGCAATGCTTTGGTTCGAAGCAAAAAACTAAAAAATACAATATAATCAAATGCTTGGCGATATTTTTGGAAAGCGTAAGCCTTTAGGGTAACACTTAAACAAAAGTAATGACTCTTCTTCGTAGTAAGTCTTGCGGTTGAAAGTTCGATTATTTGCTTGACTAATGCAAGAGATTACCTTTATCAGCCGATCATGCATTAACTTCTGGCTTAAATCGCCAGATGCAGAGGGATCAAACTGACCGGAACCGGCTCGGAGCGTATGTAGCGCTGTCGTAGGCCGCAAATCGGCGCAAACGTGCTGATTTAGGAGACTAATTTTGGTAGATGATGTCGAAGAAGAAAAGCCAAAACGGCGCAAGCAGCGCAAGACGCGCGGGAAACCGACATATATCGACGTTCATGTTGGCCAGCGTGTCCGCCAGCGGCGCACCCTGCTCGGCTACAGCCAGGAACGTTTGGCTGATGCCCTTAATCTGACCTTCCAGCAGGTGCAGAAATACGAGCGTGGCGCTAACCGCGTTGGCGCGGGCCGCTTGTATGAGCTGTCCCATGCGCTTGACGTGCCCGTGAACTACTTCTTCGAAGAGCTGCCGGACGCGCCAGAAGGTGCTGCATCCGGCCCAGCCATGCAGGAAGCAGCGCAACGGCAATATGATGCTGATCCAATGGCGCAACGCGAAACTTTGCTGCTGGTGCGTGCCTATTACGACATCAATGATCCTGCCGTGCGACGCCGCGTGCTGGACTTGATTCGTGCCATGGGCCGTTCTTCTGAAGCCGAAGACGAATAGATCTTGGCGGCTTCCGGCGCTGATAGCGTAGCGGGTATTGCGGCCAGTCTTTCGTCACTCGCGGATAAGCACGGGTCCGACAAGGGCTTTGGCGCTGGGCTGCGCCATGGCTATACGCGGGCCTATGCTTCAGCGCTTGCGGGCTATCGTGACAAGCCGCTGAAGCTATTGGAGATCGGGCTCTCGATTGCGCGCGACGGGGTCTACTGCCCCAGCTTGGCAATGTGGTCGGATTGGCTGCCGGGTGCTGAAATCTATGGACTAGATATCCATGATTTTTCGGCATTTCAGCATGATCGCTGCCAAACGTTTCAGGTGGACCAAACGGACCCGGCGGCGTTGCAAGCCTTTGCGGCGGAGCATGGGCCGTTCGATGTGATCATCGATGATGGTGCGCACTTATCTGATGCGCAGCAGATCAGCTTCTTCGCGCTTTGGCCAACGCTGAAGCCAGGCGGGTTCTACTTCATTGAAGACCTGCACTTTCAACCACCGACTGAGCCTGCAGACGCTGTGAAGACCAAGGTGCTCTTCCATGGCTGGCGCGGTGGCCTCTCGCCACAAGCAATTTGGCGCCTTGCGCGCCGGCACCGTTTCCAGCCTGCCCATGTCGCCGGATGCCTGGCGGAAATCGCTGCGGTCCAGTTCTTTGATTCCCAAAGCCCAGACCGCAATGCGTTCTTGATGGCAGATGCCCTGCTGGCCGTTCAGAAGGCAGGCTAGAGCGCCGTGCGTCGCTTGGCCACGCAGCCCGGCGCTCTATCACATAGATTGCCCGAGTTCCCATTAATCCAGTAGGGGTGCCGTTATTCCGGGAAGGGCAGCGGCTCGCCGTCTGGCAGCGGTACATCAGCGACGTTAAGCGTAAGCCCGACGAGCGTGTAATACCCGCAAGCCGCAACGATCTCGACGACACCTTCTTCACCAAACGCCTCTACAGCGCGGGCATAGGTTGCGTCTGACAGGCGTTTGGTGCGCGTGATTTCTTCGGCGGCCTCATAGGCCATCATCTGGTCAGCGGGCAGGGTCGTCGGGCGCGCGCCAGTGCGGATCGCTTCCATCGCGGCTGCATCAACGCCAGCCTCCAGCGCAATGCGACAATGGGCAAACCATTCATATTGCGCCTTCAGGCTTTTGGCTGTCTGGCAGATCACAATTTCCCGTACTTCATCCGAAAGGCAGGAGCGAAACCGCACATGGGCCCCAAGTTCTTGCGCTAGAACAGCCATTTCGGGGCTTCTGATCCATGCACCGAAGGGACCGCGCACGCCGCCACGTGGGCCATTTGTGACCAGCTCAATCACCTCTTTCTGGCGCGGGGAGAGGTCTGCAGCGTCGGGGAGCGGGAGGCGGGTCATTCAGGCGATCCTTATTGTTGCACTGGGCCATGCCATGACTTGGCCTGGAATTAGGTCAAATGCCGCCATGTTTTGTGGCGAATATTCTCGCCATACCGCAAGCGTGCGTTCAGCGATCCCAGTGATGATAGCGCTCGTTGCAGGGGATTGGCCAGATCGGCTTTGAACCAAGATTTAGCAGAACCAGGAGCGCCCGCAGATGACACATGCAGCAGAAGCGACACGTGCATCCATGGGTGCGGGAGCGTTCACCCCATTCTCCTCCGCCACAGGGGATGCCCCTTCCTTGCCTGCTGTGGCGGCGCGGGCTCCGGCGAAGCGTCCCCTCCTCCGCTTGTTGCGCCGGAGCCTGCAGGCCGTCCCGGCGGATGAAGCCCTCTGTGCCTTACTTGACAGCAAAGCGACCGACCGGGAGATCATTATTTGGGCGTTTTGTCTAAACGGTCTTTGCTGGATCGGGCTTTTATACAGTTTCGGGGCTTTTTAGGCGGAACCTTGCATCATTCGCTTGGCGTTCTGCCGCGTTTGTCGTTATCGTCTAGCCTTCGATGATAATAACAAACGGAGGCAGGCCCTATGAGGCGATCCCTTAAATTTGGCGCGGCGCTTGGCGCTACGCTTTTGCTCGCAGCGGGTGCCGCCCGTGCGGATGAAGTGAAAATCGGCATCTATTCAGAGCCGTCGGCGATGGACCCGCATTATCATAACCTTGGACCGAACAATTCGTTCTCGTCCAACATCTATGATGCGTTGATTATCCAGGACGAAAACCAGAATTTGACGCCAGGCCTCGCCGTTTCCTGGGAGCCGGTCAGCGATCTGGTTTGGGAATTCAAGCTCCGCAAGGGCGTCAAATTCCATGATGGTTCGGACTTCAACGCTGATGATGTGATGTTCACGTCTAAACGGGCGCTAAACGTGCCGAACAGCCCGTCCTCCTTTGGCACGTATCTCAAAGGCAAAACCTTCTCCAAGGTTGACGACTTCACGATTCGCGTCACGACTGAGCGCCCCTATCCGCTGATGCCGGTTGATCTCTCCACTGTCTCCATCATCTCCAGCGATGTTGGCACAGACGTCAAAACAGCAGACTTCAATGCAGGTCCCGCCATGGTCGGCACCGGCCCTTACAAGTTCGTTGAGTGGCTGCCAAGTGACCGTATCGTGCTCGTCAAAAACGAAAACTATTGGGGTGAAAAGGCGGCTTTTGATAAAGTCACCATGAAGCCGATCAAGTCCAACCCTACCCGTGTTGCGGCGCTGCTTTCTGGCGATGTCGATATGATCGATAGCGTCCCGACGGCTGATATCGAAACCCTGAAGAAGACAGATGGTGTTACCCTCGCCAGCGGCATCTCAAACCGTGTGATCTATCTGCACATGGATCGCTTCCGTGACAACTCACCATTCATCACCGGTACAGATGGCAAGAACCCGCTGAAGGACCTGCGCGTCCGTCAGGCGATTTCTATGGCTATCAATCGGGACGCTATCGTCTCCCGCGTGATGGAAGGTATTGCTATCCCGGCAGGCCAGCTGTTGCCACCAGGCTTCTTCGGCACGTCCGACAAGCTGAAGCCACAGGCTTATAATCCTAAGCGGGCTAAGGAATTGCTGGCGGAAGCGGGTTATCCAAACGGCTTTGGCCTGACCATCCATGGGCCAAATGACCGCTACATCAACGACGCCAAAATCGCGCAAGCGATTGGCCAGATGTTGACCCGCGTTGGCATCAAGACCCAGGTCGAGACCATGCCGAAGAGCGTCTATTTCCGCTCCGCCTCTCGTGGTGGGCCGAATGGCGAACCGAAGTATAGTTTCATCTTGGTTGGCTGGGGTTCCGGTACGGGTGAGGCCTCCTCACCGCTGAAATCCTTGGTGCACACGCATGACAAGTCCCAAGGCTTTGGCGCTTCCAACCGGGGCCGCTATTCCAACCCTAAGACAGACAAACTGATCGAAGATGCGCTTGCGACCGTTGACGACACGAAGCGCGCGGCCCTTCTTGCCGAAGCGACTGAAATCGCCATCAATGATCTGGCTGTGATCCCGCTGCACTATCAAGTCAACACGTGGGCAACCACGAAGGGCTTGAAATATCTGCCACGCACGGACGAGCGTACATCGCTTCGTTCGCTGAAGAAGCAGTAAGCTGAAGCGGTAAGCTAATGTAACCAAGGGCGCTTCACTGCTTCGCACTGCCATCTGGCAGGAGCGGGGCGGTGAGGCGCCCTCCGCATTTCGGGCTCGCAGGAAAGCAAACCCATGTGGTCCTACCTTCTAAGGCGTCTTGTCCAGGCTGCACTTGTTGTTGCAGTGATGGCAGCGATTGTTTTTTTCGGCGTCAACGTGATTGGCAACCCGGTTGATATTCTGATCAATCCGGAATTTGACCAGGAAGAAATGGCGCGGGCCATCAAGGCGCTTGGTCTTGATAAACCGCTGCACGAGCAATTTTTCTATTTTGTGAAGAATGCCCTTCAGGGCGATTTGGGCATATCTTTCGTCTTTGGCGAACCGGCGTTGCAGTTGATTATCCAGCGCATGCCCGCGACCCTCGAACTGGCATTCGCCTCGCTCTTTCTGTCTATCGTGCTTGGTGTGCCGCTTGGCATGTATGCCGGGCTCAAGCCTGACTCTAAGATATCAAAAACCATGATGGCAGGCTCTATCCTGGGCTTCAGCCTGCCGACCTTCTGGGTCGGCATCATGATGATTATGCTGTTTGCAGTTATGTTGGGCTGGCTGCCGGCGACTGGTCGTGGTGACACGACGGAACTATTTGGCGTTCAGGTCAGTTTTTTGACATGGGACGGCCTGACCCATCTGGCGATGCCCGCAGTTAATCTCGCACTCACCAACATCTCATTGGTTATGCGGCTGGCGCGCGCTGGCTGTAAGGAAGCGGCACTGCAGGATTATGTGAAATTTGCCCGTGCAAAAGGCATGTCAGAGCAGCGCATCGTCCTCAAGCACATCCTGAAAAATATCATGATCCCGGTCGTGACTGTATTGGGGCTGGAATTTGGCTCTCTGATCGCATTTTCGGTCGTGACAGAAACCGTTTTCTCCTGGCCGGGTATGGGCAAGCTCATTATCGAGTCGATCCAGGTCCTCGACCGCCCGATCATCGTTGCGTATTTGATGATGACGGTGCTGATGTTCGTTACGATCAACCTGTTGGTTGACCTCACATATTCCCTGCTGGACCCCCGTGTTCGGTTGGGTGGAGCCGGCAAATGAGCGTAGACAGCGAAGCCGCCAACCTTCCTATAGAGGCGCCGGTGCCAGAAAAGGCGGAGCATCCGTTCCGCCGTTTTGTCAGCCAGTATTGCCATAGCCCGGTGGCTATCGTGGGCTTGGTTGTTCTGGTCGCCATCATTCTGGTAGCCCTCCTGGCACCGTGGATATCGCCACAGAACCCGTATGACCTTGGCCAGATCGACGTCATGGATGCGCGCCTTGCCCCAGGGGAGACCGACTTCACCGGTGAAAAGGTCTACATGCTCGGCACGGATGATCAGGGCCGGGATATGGTAAGCGCTATATTCTACGGGCTCCGCATCAGCCTCACGGTTGGCGTCATCAGTGGCCTGATCGCGCTCAGTATCGGTGCGGCGATTGGCTTGCTTGCGGCGTTTTACGGCGGCCGTATTGATGCCTTCATCATGCGGATTGTCGATTTGCAGCTAAGCTTTCCAGCAATCCTCATCGCGCTGATGCTGCTGGCCGCACTCGGCCGTGGTGTCGACAAGACGATGATCGCGCTCGTGGCGGTGCAATGGGCCTATTACGCCCGCACCGTTCGCGCCACGGCACTGGTCGAACGGCAGAAGGAATACATCTCCGCCGCTACCTGCCTTGGCCTTGGGCGCGCGCGCATCATCTTCCGCCATATGTTGCCCAATGTCGTCGCCCCCTTAATCGTTGTTGGTGCGGTGCAGACAGCCAGCGCAATCAGCCTGGAAGCAACATTGTCCTTCCTTGGCATTGGCCTGCCTGTGACGGAGCCGTCACTGGGCCTGCTGATCGCCAATGGCTTTGAATATATGCTGACCGGCAAATACTGGATCAGTGTGTTTCCAGGCCTGGCACTCTTGGTAACCATCGTCAGCATCAACTTGGTTGGTGACCAATTGCGCGACGTGCTGAATCCGCGATTGAGTAGATAGGGACGGGCTGCCTGCCCCGTCCCCTATTCGAGACCGCCCAAGCCGCCTCTGCTACATCATCCCTTTGGGAGCAGCCTTGTCCTCTCCAGACTGGGCGGCGTAGATGGACGTATACCCGCCGGACCAATCGGGCGGCAATTGGCAGGGGCGCGGATCATGGTCCGCCCAACGCACCTGCTCGCCGCGGACGATTTTATAGGTGTTCCGGGTTGGCATGGGGTGCGCCGTATAGGGCTTGGCGTCAGAAGATGTGTAGCAGTTCAGCAGCAGCGGACGCGGCACCGGCGATTTCGATGATGGTGAGAAATGCAGTGTCCGTGCGTTATGGATGGTGATAGATCCTGCAGGCCCAGTCAGATACGCAACGCGGCTTTGGTCGACCCCAGCGGCGTCCTCATCAGAAAGCATGCCGGTCCAATTGCCGTCACTGTCATATTGGTCATATAGCGGCTCATTATGGGAGCCTTTCAGCACGGCCAGCGGGCCGTTGATCATGTCTGTATCTTCCAGATAGCACCCAATTGTCAGCACGTTGTAATTGGTATGCGGGAAGAATTGGATATCCTGGTGCCACTTCACCGTGTCGCTTTCATCATACCATTTGAAGTTCAGCTTGGAGTGATGGAACGTCACGTTCGGCCCGACCAAATCCGCCGCCACATCTGCCATTAACCCGGTTGAGAACTGCCAGTAGGCGTCAGATTGCTCATCCGGGCTTTTCAGGCGGCGCAGCACGGGGTTTGCAGCCGAATGGCCGGGGCCGACGTCAAACACATTGCCGGATTCAGTTTCGTGGCGGCTTTTGTCCAGAAAATCCGCCGTCACGGCTTGAAGCTCGGCCAACACATCCTTCGGCACAATGCTCTCAACCCCGACATAGCCGTGTTCGAAATAGCATTCGCGCTGGGCTTGGGTCAGCACGCGGGCGGGATGTTTCAGAATGTCTTCCGGCGTCATGATCAGCCTCGATTGTTGGGGTAGGGGCTTTCCTGCTTCAAAAGCTCGAACATGGCGTCAGCGCTTTCAGGAAAATCATATGCGGGCTTCCAGTCCCAGTCGGCGATAGCGGCGGTCATGTCCATCGCGTCCGGCCATCCGCTTAGCAGCGCTTCAACTGCCGGGTCCGGCGCGTAGTCGTGGGCAAAATCCGGGTATCGGGCCTTGATGGTATCAACGACGGATGCAGCGGACACGAAATAGCCGTGCAGATTATAGGCATGTTCCGTCAGCCGATCGCGCGCTGCAAAGCTGTATTCTTCGATGGAGCGGATCACATCATCCAGATACAGCGTCGACATGCCGATATCTGGGGAGACCGGGAACGTGAACGACCGGCCTTCATAGGCCGCCCGGAGTGCATGGGAGGGATATGCTGTGACAGCGCTCGGGGGCGCGAAGGGGGAGATTACCAGCGGGAAGCGGAGGCAGCGGAAATCCAGCCCGTGCTTCTGCTTGAAATAAACACCAAGCCGCTCCACCGCGACCTTCGTCGCCCCATAGAAATTCTCGGGCCATTGTTGCGCGTTCAAGGGCAGCGGATCCCCCATATCGGCACCATATGTCGCGACCGTGCTGGCGAAGAAGAACCGGTCAACATCATGGCGCATGGCCGATTGCAGCAGATTAAACGACGCCGTCGCGTTGATCGCCCAGGAGGCCGCAAGATCAACCTCAGAACTGCCAGAAAGCAGCGAGGCGAGGTGGTAGATGGTATCCGGCTTATGGTCAGCGATGATTTTGTCTACCGCATCAGCATCCCGGATATCGCCCAAGATCACCTGATCCTGCTCTTCCGGTTTCTCCGTACCCGGCAGGTCAAACTTGATAACCGCGACACCGCGCGCCCGCAGCCGATCCGCCACCAAACGCCCCAAATTCCCATTCCCGCCCGTCAATAACGCCGTTTTCAAAACCAGAATCCCTCAAAAATTTGCTCGGGGGAGAATGCGGCATGGGAAAGCATTGATGCAACACTGAAATCCAGGGAGGAGCCACGGACACGTTCGGCATTGATTCCTATGCTTCCATTTCGAGCGACCTTCACCACTTGCACATGGAGCCGCGCGGGTTGACGCAATGCCTGCCTCAGCCTAGCTTTCAGGACATATCCATAGGGGAGCCTCTCCTTCGAGGCTGAGATGTCGCTGGCATGGTGCGATGACCCTTTGAACCTGACCCGGATCACGCCGGCGTAGGAAATGGGATTTGCTCCATCCAGCAAAGTCATGTTCCGCGCCGGAAATCCGTGCGCACGAAGGATGACCTGATGAGCCAGGACGCAATTGTTGCGGCATTGCTGGACTTTATTGCGGCGGACGGGGCGGATGATGCCCAGTTCAATGCCATGGCCCTTGAGCTGTTTGCCTATCAGTTTGAGAACAATGCGCCTTTCCAGAAATTTGCCCGCTCGCGCGGGAAAACCCCGCGCATGGTCAAGTCCTGGGTGGATATTCCAGCTGTCCCCATCAACGCCTTCAAAACCATGGACCTGACATGCACGCCAATCACGGATGCGGCAGCGATCTTTATGACCAGCGGCACCACGTTGGGCGGCGTGCGCGGTAAGAGCTATCACCCGGTATTGGATGTCTACGACGCCTCCATGCGCCGGAATTTCCGGGACCGGTTTATGGGGGGGCGCGAGCGGATGCATATGGGCATTCTGTTCCCATCGCCTGCCATGATGCCGAACTCCTCCCTGGCGCATTACCTTAATCTTGCGGTCCAGGACTTCGGTGCCAATGGCAGCGGCCATCTTGTGTACGAGCGCGGAATTGAATTTAGCCGGCTGTATGCGGACCTGGCAGAAGCGGAAAAAACGGGCGAGCCATATGCCCTTCTTGGCGCAAGCTTCAGTCTTGTCCATGTGCTGGATGAAATGGCGCGTATTGGGCATACGGTCAAACTACCGCCCGGCAGCCGTATTCTGGATACAGGCGGATTTAAGGGCCAATCCCGTGAGCTAAAGCCAGATGAATTCTATGACGGGCTCACCGCTACATTCGGCATTCCCCGCAGCGCTTGCATCAATATGTACGGCATGACGGAGCTGTCATCCCAGTTCTACGATGAGGGCAATGCCAGCTGTCCTTCTATCAAATCAGGTCCCCATTGGGTGCGGAGCCGGGTGGTGAACCCGCTGACGGGGGATAGCCTGCCTGATGGCCAGACCGGCATTCTGGCGCATACTGACCTGGCGCATTTTAATATCGTTACAACGATTTTGACTGAGGATGCAGGGATCGCCGTTGATGGCGGGTTCCAATTGCTTGGTCGGGCGGCAGGAACGGCGGCGCAGGGCTGCTCCATGGCCGTGGATGAATTCCTGAAGGCGGCTGGCGCTGCCTGACGATTATGGCTGAGCGCGCATGCCATCTGCCTGGGCTTGATTCGGCCGCACTTCAATGGGAAGCGCTTCACTTTGATGGCGCGGGCCGGGATATCGCCGTTGAAGTCCCCGTACTTTCGGGTGCTGATATGCAGGCGATGGCAGCGCATGTGCGGGCGCATACTAAGCGGTATCTGGCGCAGTATCCTGTTGCGCGCGTGGTGGATATCATAGATCAAGCGATTGCCCGCTTGCTGGATCGCAGCGATCCCTACCGGCGCCGTATGGAAGACCTTCTGCCTGCGATCACCGGCTATGACCGGGAGATGTTACAGCTTGGATTGACCGAATACCTGAAATCGTTCCGCAAACCAGAGCTACAGCGCTTCTTGGCGGAAGATTTTCCCAATCCAGCGCTATTGGATGATTTCCAACCTTTGACAAAGGGCGGTTATGGCCGGGCCTATGGTCCAGAGGTTCTGGCGCATATCTGGGCTGGCAATGTGCCGGGCCTGCCGCTTTGGAGCCTCGTTTCCGGGCTTCTGGTGAAGGCCGGAACGATTGGGAAAGTCCCAAGCGCTGAACCCATGTTCGCAACCTGGTTCGCTCAACTGCTGGCGGAGATCGAGCCTGAACTGGCAGATAGCATCGCCATCACATGGTGGAAGGGCGGTGATGAGGAAGCTGAGCGGGCTTTGTTGGCCGAAGCGGACGTCGCTTTGGCGTTCGGCGGCAATGAAGCGCTTGCCGCCATCCAATCCCGCGCACCCATCACGACGCGCTTTCTGGCTTATGGCCACAAGGTCAGCTTCAGCCTGATTGGGCGGGAGGCACTGGATGCCGCCAAGGCATCTGACACAGCGCGCCGTGCCGCCTATGATGTGGCGCGCTATGACCAGCAAGGCTGCTACAGCCCCCACACGCTTTTTGTGGAAGCGGGCGGCAGCGCCGCGCCCCGCCAGTTCGCGCAATACCTAGCCCATGAACTCTCGGCGCTGGAGTGGAAATTCCCCCGGCGCCCGCTCGCAATGAATGAGGCCGCCAGCATCGCTGCGTGGCGCAATGCGGAGGAAATGACAGCGGGCGCAGAGGTTGTCGGAGCCCCAAACGGTGCCTGGTCGGTATCCTTTTTGGAGAATGCAGATGGCTTCGGGCCAAGCGCCCTGAACCGCTCCATTCGTGTTGTCGCAGTTGATGATCTAGCCAGCGTTCCCGCCAGTGCAGCACCCTACAAGCGGTTGCTGCAGACGGTTGGCATCGCTGCCCCACCCGGCCGTCTGTTCACGCTTTCGGCAGCACTGGGCGCGGTTGGCGTGACCCGCATTGCAGCGCTTGGCGACATGACAGCACCAGAGGCCGGATGGCACCACGATGGCCGCTATAATTTGAGTGACCTCGTTCGCATTGTGGAGATCGATGGGCGCGCGCTTGCCGCTTCAGACAGGCTGGCACCCTATGCCGAATAGCTGCAATTTCCTCGATATCCATAGCGCTAGCTTCGCCTATGGCGATGGTACTGACGTTGTGTCGAGTGTCGATTGGTCAATCCCTGCTGGTGCCGTGCATTGCCTTGTTGGCCGCAGCGGATGCGGGAAGACAACGCTGTTGAAGATGGCAGCCGGATTGCTACAACCGACGGCGGGATCAGTCCAAATGTTGGGCAAGGATGTGCCAGCGCCCTCGCGCAATGTCGGGTTTGTATTCCAGTCGCCGTCCCTGTTGGAATGGCAGACGGTGCTAGACAACGTGCTACTGCCAATTTCCCTGCACCAGACCGTGACTGAGGCTGACCGCATAGTGGCTGAAGAATTGCTGGAATTGGTTGGCATTAAAGAACATACCTGCCGGTATCCGCGACAATTATCTGGCGGCCAGCAAAGCCGCGTCGCCCTGGCACGCGCCCTCATGACAGAGCCCGCAGGCCTGCTGATGGATGAACCCTTCGCAGCACTCGACGCCATCACCCGTGAAGAGCTGCAAGATGATTTGCTGCAGCTTGCCGCCATCCGCAATACGACAGTGCTGTTCGTCACCCATGATATTGGGGAGGCCGTGTATTTGGCTGATCGTGTGGCGGTGATGGATGCGGGGCGGATCGTGTTTTCGGCAGATGTAGACCTGCCGCGCCCACGCAATCAAACCCAGCGTTATTCGACGGCATTCAACGCTGCCTGCCTTGATCTCCGTCACGCTATGTCGCCCCAAAGCAGCGCAGTCGCATGACGCGCACAAGCATGTTGTCGCTGGCCTTGTTCGTCAGCATTCTGGGGCTTTGGGAAGCCTTTGTGCGGCTGACAGGCGTTTCTCCGCTCGTTATTCCTGCACCCTCCGCCGTGCTGATCGTGCTGTGGGATGGTCTGACGGTTGGGTTCCTCTGGCCGCATATTTGGGTGACGGCAGTGGAGGCGCTGCTTGGGTTCGGTCTTGGCTGTGCCATCGGTTTTGTTGCCGGGGTCTTGCTCGGGGAGATCGATTTTCTGCGCCGCTTGCTCTGGCCTTATGTGCTGGCGAGCCAGGTCGTGCCAAAACTGGCGCTCGGGCCAATCTTCATCGTCTGGTTCGGGTTCGGGATGACCTCCACCATCGTGATCACGGCGCTGATCTGCTTCTTTCCGCTGCTTGAAAACACGCTGACTGGCCTGCAATCGGTCCCGCCTGAAAAGCGAGACCTGTTCCGCATGCTGGGCGCATCCAGGCGGCAAACTTTACTGCGGCTGAAAATCCCGTCCGGTCTACCTGTGATTATGGCGGGTGTGCGCGTCGCCATTGTATTGGCGTTGGTTGGGGCTGTTGTCGGTGAATTCATTGGCGGGGACGCGGGGCTTGGCGCCAGCATTATCGCGGCCCAAGGCATGATGGATTCAACGCTCATGTTTGCGCTGTTCGTCGTCATCACGGCCTTGGGCATGTTGTTTTATCAACTCACAATTCTATTTGAACGTTGGCTGCTCAGCAGCTGGATGAAAGGGCAAGAGACATGATCTTGAAAACTTTGGCGGCCGCTATGGCGCTGGTGCTGACGGCTGGAACAGCCTCCGCGCAATCCATGGATACGGTGCGGATTGCGGGGTGGAGCAAGCCCATCAGCGAGATCACCAATATTCTGGCAGAGCCCGACAAAGGCTTCTTCAAGGCGCACAATATTGAAATGAAATATGTGCCGGGCGCTGGCGGCGGGTCCGCCATTCGGAACATGCTGGCGGGTGCAGCGGATGTTGCGTTCACGGACCCGGCTTCGTTCTATCAGGCGCTCGATAAGGGCGAAAAGCTGGTCGCGATCTATAATATCTACCCGCAGAACGTGTTTAACGTCGTCGCACCGGTGGGGCGTGGGATCGTGAAGCCGGAAGACCTCAAGGGCAAGACCATTGGCGTCTACAGCCTGTCCAGCGGCACCCGTCAGAACCTTCAGGTGCTGTTGCATCAGGTTGGGCTGACGGAAGCAGACGTGACCATCAAAGTGACGGGTCTGCTGAATTTCGCACCGGTGATTCAGGGCCAAGTTGATGCTACGGCGGCGACAGATACCGGTCTTTATGTGGGCAAGCTGAAAGGCCTGGGCGAAGTGAACGTGATCAATGTCGCCGATAGCCTGAACATTCCAAGCGATATGTTCGTTGTTACAGAAGCCTATTATGCCGCCAACAAACCGCTGCTGAAGCGCTTCCTGGCAGCCTATCGCGATAGTGCCGCATGGATGATTGCGGAACCGGCAGCGGCTGCCAAAATCGCCATCTCGCGCACCATTAATGGCCGGAATGAGGCCGTGAACTTGGAGATCATCAAAATCCGCAATATCTCCGCACAATCAGACACGACCCGTGCCAAAGGTCTTGGTCATTTCGATATTGACCTGTTGCAGAAGGGCGCTGAAACATTCAAGGGCCTGGGATTGATTAAGGCGGACCTGGATATGAGCGCTGTCATCAAAACAGACCTGATCCCGGAATAATCCGTTGGATTTCGCCGGGAAATCTGTCCTCGTAACTGGCGCTAGCCGGGGCATTGGTGCTGCCATTGCCCGGGCCTTTGCTGCAGAAGGGGCGGCGGTTACCGTCAATTACCTGGCGAACGCAGACGCGGCAGCGGCCAGTGTTGCGGCCTGTGAAGCAGCAGGCGGGGACGCCGTCGCCGTCCAAGCGGATGTGACGGAACGCGCGCAAGCGTTCAGCTTGGTCGAGCAGGCGGTGGATGCGTTCGGCAAGGTCGATGTGCTGGTGAATAATGCATTCCGGCCCTACCGCTTCGATCCGGAGCGGCGAAAGCTGCACTGGGAGTTGGATTGGGCCGATTATCAGGCGCAATTTGAGGGTGCTGTGAAGTCTGCCCACAGCCTGGCGCAAGCTGTGCTTCCGTCAATGTTGGCCCGTGCAGAGGGGTCTATCGTCAATATCGCGACGGATTTAGTTGCCCGTCCAATCGTCCCGTACCATGAATACACGACGGCGAAGGCGGCGCTGATCGGGTTCAGTCGTAATCTCGCGGCGGAATTGGGGCCGATGGGGGTGCGCGTGAATACGGTGGCACCCGGACTGGTCTATCCAACGGCAGCAAGTGCGGCGACGAAGGAATCCGTGAAGGATGCGATCATCGCCCAAACGCCGCTCCGGCGCATTGCAGGGCCGGAGGATATCGTCGGGCCCGTGCTATTTTTGGCGTCAGACTGGGCGCGGTTTATGACCGGACAGACGCTCTATGTCGATGGCGGTCTTGTGATGGGGTGAGGCGCTAAAGCGTCATCTCATTCTTGGCGGTGAACGGGTTGCGGAAGGCCATTTGGGCACCGCGGATGGTTTCTAGCAACTCATCGCCCTGCTCTTCACACAGCTGATGAAAATCAGGATCGGGGGAGAAGCAGATCGCGGTGTAATTATCATCCGTCATACGGGCAACCCAGCCTGTGATCGGGCCGTATCCTGGCAGGTCCAGCGTGGCGCGGTCGCCAACGTCAATGCCTAACAAAGGCCCAACCAGTGCGCCGCCAGCTGAAATGTTAACCAGCCGTGTCGTGCGCGAGCGTTGGTTGGAATTGATGATAGCCAGGGAATCCACCGGCAGCCGACGAGCGACACGGCGGTTATCTTCGGAAATTTGGGCTTCCGCGATATCGGGAAGGTCAGTCAGATTCGTCGTATCCATCAGTCGTAGCTCCAAACCCTAGCTCTTGTTCCAGGGTAGAGTGCGGTGGGATTGCTTTCGAAATTGCTAACGCAGATAGGCCAAAGCCAAGGAACTTGGCTCAGCGATTTCTGGGGCTAGGCCCTCAGCAACAATCTTGCCGCCTACAAGCACTGCCGCCCGGCTGGCAAGGCGGCTTGCAGCGGCTGCATTTTGCTCTGCGATCAGGATGGCGACGCCGGATTGGCGGACTGCGCCAAGCGCTTCAAACAGGCCTGATGCAGTGTTGGGCGCCAGGCCAAGTGATGGCTCATCCAGTAGCAATAATTTTGGCCGTCGCATCAGCGCACGGGCGATGGCGAGCATCTGCTGTTCCCCGCCTGAAAGCCGCCATGCTTCTGACTTCAAGCGCCCCGTGAGCGGTGGGAACAGTGCCAGCATTTCCTCGAGCCGCGCTTGGCGCATGGCCCGAGGATCATCGGAGGCTGCCAGCATGTTTTCCCTTGCCGTGAGGCCTGGAAACACGCGGCGACCCTCCGGCACATATCCAGCACCCGCCCGTGCCATTCTGCCAGGATCACCGCCTTTGACGGGCTCGCCATCGAAGATGATTTCGCCGGCATCCAGCGCCTTTAAGCCCATGATAGCGCGCAGTAACGTGGATTTTCCGGCACCATTGGGGCCGAATAAGGCAAGAGCCTCACCCGCCGCCAGCGTCAGGTCGAGCGGACCGAGCAGGGCTGTATCCACCGCACCAATGCGGGCACTTTGGATGTTGAGTAAATCCTTGGTCATGAGGCTGCACCATCAGCCAGCGGCGTGCCTAAATAGGCTGTAATGACTGCGGGGGCGCTGGTTACGGCATCTGGTTTACCCGATGCGATGACGCGACCCTCGCTCATGCAGACCATCCAATCTGCCAGGGCTGCCAGAAACGGCACGTCATGCTCCACGACCAAAACGGCAGCACCAGCGTCAGCGGCGTCACGCAGGATTTGGGCGAGGCGCTGGCGCTCATCGGCTGTGAGCCCAGCGGCAGGTTCATCCAGCAGCAAAACACCAGGGCGGGCCGCCAGTGCGCGGGCGATTTCTAAGAACCGCTGCGCACCCTGGGGGAGTTGGCTGGCAGGTGTTCCGGCATCCGCCGTCAGGCCAACTGCATGCAGCGCCGCCCAGGCATGTTGGGTTGGTGCGCCGACAGCCCGCACGTTTTCCAGCGCTGAAAGGTCTAGCGCCAAAGCAGGTGTTTGGAATGTGCGTCCGATCCTGCCGTTCAACTGGCCGGTCAACTGAATAGTCCCCGTTGACGGTTGATCCAGCCCGGTCACCAAGTTCAGGAGCGTTGATTTGCCCGCTCCGTTTGGCCCGATCAGCCCAGTGATCTGACCGGGCTTCAGCGTCAGATCGACATCAGATACTGCAGTCACGCCGCCAAAGCGCCGCGTCAGTCCAGCGGCGGAGAGCCCGCCTTCATTGGCAGGTGTCAACCGCATCGGCGGCGGCGGATCTAAGTGCCGGGCGGGCCTGAGCGCTTTCGTGGCTTTGGCAAGTAGCGCCGCTAGGCCTTCGGGTGCCAGCCAAATCGCTAACAGCAGCAGTGCGCCATAGGCGATCAGATAGGTTTGTTCCAGAAATCGCAGCCATTCAGGCGTCCAGGTAACCAGCAGTGCCATGAGCATAGCGGCAGGCGGGCTGCGGCGACCGCCGATAATCACCACCGCCAGGATCGCCGCCATGGTCTTGAACGCCAGCACATCGGGCGAAACCAAGCCGACGGTGAACCCATGGGCAGCACCACCAAGGCCGCCTGCGAGCGCGCCAACGGCCATTGCCGCCACGCGGATGGGGCCAGCGTGAATGCCAAATGCGCGGGCGGCCAGGGGTTCCGTTCGCAGCAGGGTCAATTGCTCTCGACCGAAATATCGTTGGAAGCCGTAAAAGGCACCCGCCGCCGCCGCCGCCGCCGCCCAGGCCAAGCCTGCGCGGGCTTCAGCGCTGTTCAGCCAAGCGGGGGCGGGCGTCATCAGCAAACCATTGGCACCCCCGGTCACGCTTTCCCAATTGGTGGCGATAATCACGGCGATTTCTGCAAGCGCCAGTGTCGCCAAGGCGAAATAATGGCTTTCGAGGCGGCGGATAACGCCTGTCAGTGCAGCGAAAATCAGTGCTGGCCCTAGCGCCGCTGCCGCTAGCGCTAAGCCGAATGGCCAGCCGGAAAGCGGCAGGACAGTCAGCGCATAGGCACCTAGCCCCATCGCCATCCCCGCAGCGAGCGAAAGCGCGCCTGCCAGCCCGAATACGATCTGCCAGCCAATCGCCCCAGCCGCCAGTGCGCCGGCAAGCGCTAAAAGGTGCAGGCTATAACCGCTCATGCCCGCTTGCCTTTGGCCTCACCGCCAAGACCTTGGGGCCGGAATGCGAGCAGGGCGACGAAGCCTGCATACAGCAATGCCTCGGCGACGGCATGGCTGACCAGGGCGGCACCAATGGTCTCGAACAGCGCGATGGCGATGGCGGCGGCGGCGGTGGGTAAGATGCGGCCCCACCCGGCGGCAGTGGCGGCGACATAGGCTTTCAGGATGTAGTCCGCACCTGCGCCCGGCGTTGCGTAATGCTGTGCGGCAAGCAGCACGCCAGCAAGCCCGGCGAGTGCACCAGCGACGGCGAAGGCCAAAATCGCCAATCGCATAACCGGGATGCCATGGGCGGCGGCGATCTCTGGGTCTTCTGCGGCAGCGCGCATCCGGCGGCCCGTCTGGCTTTTCGCTAGCACGGCCCATACGGCAATGAAGGCAATGGCGGCAGCGGCCAGGCTGATCAGCGCTTGCCAGCTCATAAAGACTGCGCTCATATGCACCCCGCCGCTCGCGACCTGTGCTGGCGCTTGCGGTGCGCCGCCGAAGCTGGCTGTCAGGGCGTTCTGCAGGACGATGCCAATGGCGATGGCGGCGATGAAGGTGGCTTCAATCGGCCGTTTGCGAAGCGGTGCCCAGCTGAGGCCCGCGACGCTTAGGCCCAGCAGAGCGCCCGCCGCTATCGCCAGGCCCGCCGCAGCCGGTCCGCCAAGGCCAAGCGCACCGCCTGCCACGGCCACATAGGCAGCGGCGACGGCGACATCACCATGGGCGAAGTTGATCGCCCCAGCAGACCGAAGCGCCAACGCGAAGCCAAGTGCCAGCAAGCCATATCCAGCGCCAAGCGCCAAGCCGTTGAACAGCAGTTGTAGGGATAGCGCGTCCAAGGGATATGGCGCTATTGGACGCCATCGAGCGCTTGGTACCGTTTGGCGATCCGGGCGCGATGGCTGTCGCCGTCATAGCACACGATTACAGCATCATGGGCCATGTCGCCGCGTCCATTGGTGCGATAGGTCATAGCCACACCCGGATAGCGCATCTCGGCCAAGGCTTTTCGCACATCAGCCGGGTTTTTGGCACCAGATTTCAAGGCCGCTGCCAACATGCCCATGGCGTCATATTCGGCCAGCGCGAAGGCATCTGGTTCTTGGTTGAAGCGGGCACGGTAGGCGTCAGCGAAGGTCTTGCCGGGACCGTCAGTTTCCGCTGCCGGAGCAGAGCCGGATTCAGCGCACACACCCTTCAGCATGGCCGGATCCAGCAATGCGGCTGTCGTTGGTTGATGCATCGCTGAGCCCGCAACAATGGGCAGGTCCATGCCAAGCTCAAACGCTTGCCGGACGGCGAGGGCCGTCGGGCCGCCATGCAAGTGCAGCAGCAGGCCATCAGCACCAGCAGCACGGGCCTTGGCGAGCGCAGACGTCAGGTCTTTGGCAGAGGGCGGCACACCTTCTTCATAGACGGGGGTTACACCCAGCTTTTTCAAATTCGCGACCAATTCAGCGCGGCCACTCTGGCCATAAGCTGTTGTTTGATAAATGATCGCAGGTGCTTTTATTCCCAAGTCTTCAACGGCATAGCGGGCATGCGCGGCCTTTACCACAACGTCGCCCGGGAAGAAGCGGAAGATGTTCGGGCTGCCCATAGCGGTCAGCTTTGCCGTACCAGAGATCGTCAAGATCGGTAGGCCCTCAGCATCCGCCAGCGGTAACAGCGCCAGCATCTGTGAGCCAAGGATCGGCCCCAGCATTGCAGGCGGCAGCCCATCCCGGAGCGCACGTCGGAAAGCGCTGACAGCGACGGCGGGTGCGGTTGTCGTATCCTGGACATCGGCTTTGATAATGCCGTCGCCAGCATGATCAGCGGCCAGCAGCGCGCCGTTGCGCTGGGCGCCGCCCTCAAGCGCCAGAAATCCGGTTATTGGTGCCAGAACTGGCACGGTGACAGGCTCCGCGGATGCGGTGAAACCGGTTAAAAAACCTGCGCTCAACACACAGGCCGTCCATAAAGTCAGCTTTCTCATAAAGCCGTTCTCCCTACGCTGGCATAATCCAGATCAGGTTCGGTGGGTGCTTCTCAGTCTCGAATCCGCGTTTTGCGAACCGCGACGCCCCAGCCGGCAGGCGCTCAAGGTGCAGCGGTGCGCCCTGTACGTCAACTGTCGAAAAATGCCCTTGAAACCAGATTTTCGGTTTCCTATTTCATGTCTGTCAGCCAGGGCAGCCCATAAGGGGGTCCTGGCGACGCGTCCGGCTCATGCGAGCGGGCGATAGATTGACCCTAAACATCGCTTCCAAGGAGGATGTCACTCATGCGTACTCTAGATTTTGCCCCCCTTTACCGTGGCGCCGTCGGCTTTGACCGCATCGTCAACATGTTCGAGAACATGGAACGCCCGGACGAAGGCGGCTATCCGCCCTACAATATTGAAAAAGCTGGCGACGACGCCTACCGCATCACGCTTGCAGTTGCAGGCTTTGGCGACAGCGACCTCTCGATTGAGGTCAAGGAAGATCAGCTGACAATCGCTGGCGCTCTGGCTGAGCAGAAAGAAGGCGAACGCGCCTATCTGCACCGCGGCATCGCATCCCGCGGGTTCCGGCGCGTCTGGCGCTTGGCGGACCACGTTGAGGTGGTCGGCGCGAAGCTCGAGCATGGTTTGCTGCACGTAGACCTTGAACGCCGTGTGCCTGAAGCGAAGAAGGCCCGCCGCATCGAGATCGCTGGCGGTACCGCTGAAGCGCCTGCAATTGAAGGCGAAACAGTAAACTAAAGGCCGCGCAACTTGGGTGCTAAGCCCGGTACGGGTTCTATGCGTCCAATGGCTTAGGTCTGATGCATCACCCCGGATTCATTGTTTGGAGTGATCCAAATACGGCATTGTCCAGCCCATGGAGACACGGGCGGTCAGGCAGATGCCGGTGTCTCCGGAGCTACAGGTAGATGCGTAGGCCAGGTAGGCCACGGGCGGTCCGCAAGGGCCGCCCGGCGCGGCTCTTAAGGTGATGCCCACTTGGGCGCACCTGCTGATAAACAGGACGGCCCAGCATGGTTCAGCTTGCTGGGCCGTTTTGCTTTTTGGACGCTTACATTCCTAGAAATACAAAGCCCCGGGACGCACTATATCCCGGGGCCATGCTCAGTTAATCGATCGGCACCGCTTAGTGAGACTTGAAGTCGCCAGACATCTCATCGATGTCACGATCGATACCGTTTTCACGCGCCCAGAGGGCGGCTTGTGTGCGGTTCGTGGCACCAATCTTCCGGAGGAGATGGCGGAGTTGCGCCTTCACCGTCATATCGGTCGTGCCGAGATTGTTGGCGATGACCTTGTTTGAGTGACCCGCGAGCAGACCATAGAGGATGTCTTTCTCACGCGGCGTGAGGCGGGCTTCGCCAACGGTCGCTGCACGGCCACGGCCGCCTTCAGCCAGGGAGCGCGCCATCCGGAGCGGGGCAACGTTCTCACCCAGTGCGACCAGATTAATCGCCTGGACCAATGCCACTGGGGACATGTCCTTGAACAGGCAACCATCGACGCCAGCACGCAGGGCTGCCGTTAGCATGGCTTCGTCTGCACCGTTGGACAGTGTGACGATGCGGGCGTGGCGCCACATTGCTTTGATTTGTCCCACCCATTCAGCCTTCGGATCAGCCGGGGCGTCGATCACGACAATGATGTCTGGGTCAACATTGGCAGCCTTGGCGGCTTCCAGGTCTGCGATCTTTTCAGACTCGCCTTCCAGAGTGAACGGTGCGGTCTGCAGGAGGCGCTTCAGGCCTTCGCGGAAGAGCATGTCGCCGCCGACCAGCAGAACGCCAGATTTTTCCATACCTGCGGCAGTGACTGCAGCGCCGACTTCGTGTGCGCCTTTGTTATTGTTGTTAGTTGAACGGCTGTCGGTGTTGCTAAGCATAATAATCTCCAACTTCGTGGATTTGTCTATTGTTTGGGGCTTGTTGGCGCGTGCCGCGCTAGGGCTCGGGCGACTCAAGCGGTCGCATCGCCGGTTGCATGCGGCGCCTCATCAAGACCATGCTCAATCGCCCAGAGCGCGGCTTGGGTGCGGTTGCCCGCCCCGATGCGCGCCAAAGCCTGACGCACTTGGGATTTAACGGTCGATTCTGGCAGCTTCTGCTGCTGAGAGATCGCCCGGTTAGAAAGGCCCTGCGCCAGGAGGCGCAGCATCGTCATATCGCGGACGCTAAGGCCAAGAGAGTCAGCCAGATCGTCTTCGTCATGAATGTTGGATGCGGCTTCCGCAACACGGGTCGGGAACACGTTCTCACCCAGCAGCACCAGCTCAATGGAGCGGCGAAGCGCTTCCGGTGACATGCTGCGGGACAGCAGGCCGTCCAAGCCAGCGCGGAGGGCGGTCGAAAGATCGCCAGCGCTTGGGCTGGTTAGAACGCCGGCCACATATTGTGCGCCAGAGCGGCGCATTTCGTGGGCGACCCGGGCCAGTGCTTCTGGTGAAAGGCCGTCTGCAACGACGATAGCGAGATCCAGGGGCTCATCGCCTTCATGGATCACAGAAAGGTCGAAATCCGTGAGCATCTGCTCAAGGCCGTGACGAAAGAGTGCGTCGCCGCCGATGACAGTGACGCGGCCTGCGCCGGTGTCCGCAATAGAAGCGGGTTTGGCGTTGGCGGTAGCTTCGGAATTGATCGGTGTATGGTTCAGCATAGTCACCGGCTCCTTTGGCAGAACGTTGGTTCAAGCCAGAAGGAGCAAGGGTTATGCCAATGGCGCCAAGCCAGGGTGACGCAAATGCGCAAGCCCATAGATTCCGGGCGGTTCCGAGGTTTTACGCCCTATAAAACGGCGGAATTCTGCCGTTTACTTTTAGCGCCATGCCAGAATTCCTCGCAAAACGCTTTGCAAATTGCAATCAGCTTTGCATTTTGCATTGCAGCCTGGGAATCGTGCCGCGCAATTTGCGCATTGCGATTACGCCGCGCGAATTCTGGGGCCAACGGTGTAGCCCAAACCGAAGTTCAATGGCGTTAGCTTAAGCGCTCCGAGTGCGGCGGTAGATGCATCGGGGTCACCGATTGAGCGACGAATGTCACCGGCGCGCGGTGGGCCGAAATTGATTTCAGGCTGTGTATCGAACACAGCGCCTATTGTGTTTGCAAGGCCCAGGATATCTGTCGGTTGACCGGTGCATACATTGTAGACCGGGGCGGAGACGTCCGCGCGCTTCATTGCCTTTATCAAGCGCCGAACCACGTCTGCCACGTAGACAAAGTCCCGCTCCTGGCCGCCGTCGCCGAAGATCGTGATTGGTTTGCCAGCACTGATCCGGTCGCAGAGGATTGAGATAACACCGGAATAGGGTGACTTCGGGTCTTGGCGTGGGCCGTAAACATTGAAAAACCGAAGCCCCATCGTCGGCACGCCATGGACGCCGCCCGCCACGCGTGCATGCAGTTCACAGCCAAGCTTGTCGGCACCATAGGCGTTGAGTGGATGGGTCGTGGCGTCCTCTTTCAAGGGAGTGTTGGGGTTGTCGCCATAGACAGCGGCGGAGGATGCGTAGACCACCGGGATCGGCCCAGTTGCCTTTGCAGCGTCCAGAATGGCGATGGTGGCGGACTGGTTCACCCGGTGCGTCGCCAGCCATTCCATATTGGCGCGCTCGACAGAGGCGACGGCTGCCAAGTGGAAACAACCGTCCATTCCATCCATGGAGCGGAGTGCGACGACCGGATCAGCTGCATCGCCGATCATTAATTGGGCGGCGTCTGGCGCGTTCGCCAGTTGTCCTGTGGAGAGATCATCCAGAATGCGCACGCTGTGCCCAGCCGCGATTAGCCCGTCCGCCAGATGGGAGCCGATGAACCCGCACCCCCCTGTCACCAAGTATTTCGCCATGTCGTCCTCACCGAAATCCAGGGCGGTCGGATGACGGCCCTGGCGAGAGAGTGACCGCGTATGTTTGACGAGCGGTTACCAACAGGCTTGTTCGGACATTTGTAGGCTTTTTACGGGATGCTTATGGCCGTATCGAAATGGCGGTGCGGCGCGCTAGAGCGTCCGGCAGGAGTAGACGATGTTTCAAACGGCTTCGCGCACCCTGGTAGAGGGCATGCCGGCATTGCCGGTTCCCCCTTGGCAGGAAGCATTTGGTTTGGGGATGATCGCAGTCATGTGCGTTGGACTGACGGCGATCCTGTTTGCAATGGTGCTTGCCCGCGGCGTTTTCACGATGCGTCGTAACCGTCGAAGCATTCTGGCTGAACAGACCGCAGGCGCGGTGCTGGACATAAGCTTCCTGGAGAACCTGGCCCGTGCGACCCCGCCACAGCGGATGGGCGCACTTATGTATGCAATGGTTCGGGATTGTCGGGGCCGCATCTTGGACATCCGCGAGGCCGCGCGCGCTGGCGATTTAGACCGCCTGCAAAGTGAATCTTCCGCGCTTGCCCATTCCTGTGATGCCTTCGGCGCAACAGGTTTAGCGCACCATGCCCGAGGGTTGTTTTTTGCGGTCAGGGATCAGGCATTTGATGACGCTGGGCGATATATCGTGGAACTTGATGCAATTGCACAGATGACATTTGAGGCGCTAGAGCGCCGCGCGCCAGATTATGCTGATCCATCTCTGCGGGCGCACTAAACAGCGCCTAGCACTTTCGTCGCCTAGCCCGCGAGTGCAGCGTCTATATCAATGCCCCAGCGGGTGAGCTTGCGATAGATCGTTGAGGGGCTGACCTCCAGAAGTGCTGCTGCGCGCGGCACGTTCTGGCCAGTTTCATCAAGTGCGCGCTCAATCATCACCCGTTCCATCTCCGCCAATGGCATGATCGGCAGATCGTGCAAGGAAGGTGCTTGGTGCTGCTCGCCTGCTGATTGGTGGTGATGTGCAGCGGCAATGTGCGCGCCACCACCGCCCGCATTTACTGCTGACGTCGGGCTGGGGCGCGGCGGCAGGCGCAGCGCATCCCGGTCTGTGAAGCTTCTGGCCATTTCGGGCAACGCAGATTGCAGCATTGGCGCATCGACAACATCAGCGTCATTCAGCACCACGACGTTCCGGATGACGTTTTGCAGCTCGCGGACATTGCCGGGCCACAAATGGCTCATCAGTAGATTTTCTGCAGCAGTGTCGAAGCCCTGGAAGCTGCGGCTTTCTTCTTCTGTCATGCCCGCCAGGAAAGCGTGGGCCAGCAACATCACGTCCTGGTCGCGGTCACGGAGTGGCGGCATGTGAATGGGAATAACGTGGAGGCGGTAATAAAGGTCTTCCCGGAACCGGCCGGCAGCGACCTCCACCAGCGGATCACGGTTGGTAGCGGCGACGAAACGTACATCAACGCGCTCCACCTTTGATCCGCCGACGCGCGTGAACGTGCCCATCTGTACAAAGCGCAGCAGCTTCACCTGCAGATCGAGCGGCATTTCACCCAGCTCATCCAGGAAGAGCGTTCCGCCATCAGATCGCGCGGCGGCACCAATCCGGTCCGTTGTAGCACCCGTAAACGCGCCTTTTACATGGCCGAAAAGCTCACTTTCCATCAGGTCATGGGGAATGGCACCGCAATTGATTGCGATGAACGGCTTGTCGGCACGGGGGCTGCGTTGATGAATAGCGGCAGCGCAAAGCTCCTTGCCGGTACCCGATTCGCCGGTGACGAAGACGCTGGCCTTACTGGGGGCGGCACTATCAATGATACGGTAGATCGCCTGCATGGCGAGCGATTTGCCAATGATGCCCTGGAACGCCCCGTCTTCCTGCTCCGGCCCGATTGTCTGAACAATACCGGATAGGCGCTTCTTCTCCAGCGCATTGCGGAGCGTGACGATCAGCCTGTCGCCGTTAAACGGTTTGACCAGAAAATCATCGGCTCCAGCGCGCATCGCCTCAACGGCTTTGCCGATCGTGCCATGGGCCGTTGCTACGATCACGGCAGGTGCCCCGGCACCAGTTTTCAACTGGTCCAGAATATCCAGGCCGTTCACATCCGGCAGCTGTAAATCCAGCAGAACCACGTCATAGGCGGTTTTAGCGGCCATTTCAGCCGCTTGTCGCCCCGTCTCAGCGTGATCCGACATGTGGCCATCGGCCAGGACGAACTGCTCATACATTTGTGCCAGCGGTGGGGTGTCTTCAACAATGAGGACCCGTGCGCCGGCTTGCGCTTCAGCCATGCTGTGGCGCTCCCTAGACATCTCGTGCAGGGCCATTGTGGCATCAGTAACCAAAAAAAAGGGTTTAAAGCGGTACCTTAAAGTTCATCGAATATCGAAAAGCGTGCATCCGTCAGCACGCCAGAGGATGGACAACCCCCATGTCTGCGAACGCAGCACCTGCCCCAGAAGCCATTGATGATCAAATGGATGGCGCGGATATCACCGCCAAGACAATCCTGATTGTGGATGACAGCCCATTGATCCGTAACCTGCTCACAAATTTCGTGCAGGAAATGGGGTTGCTGTCCCTGGAAGCAGGCAATGCCGCTGATGCGTTAGCCATAATTCGCAGTTCCAAGCCCGCATTGGTGCTGATGGATATCGTTATGCCCGGCGCAAACGGCGTGGAGGCGCTGCAGCAAATCCGGGATGATCCGGCCATTGCTGATGTGCCGGTGATCGCCGTGACGACACTGGCTGGCGGCCCGTCTGAGGATGACTTCATTACCGCAGGGTTTGACGCCTACATCCCAAAACCCCTGAACCTCAACCGCTTTGCTGAGGCGGTTCGCCGTCATATCCGGTGAGTGTGATGGGACGCTGGCTGATATCGCGATCTTCTATTCGAATCGTCACGTGGGCGGCGCTTTTTGCGGTCTTCCTGGCACCGCAACCGGCCTTAGCCGCACCTGGTCCAAACCAGGTAGCAGGGCCTACAGACGCGGAAGCGCCCGGGTTCATTGAGCCGCGGACGATCTTAGCGCTGTATGATTCGCGCAATATTCCAGACCCGCGCAAAAGCTGGGCTAATCGCTATGCAGCGATGCCCCTTAATCAAATTGGTTTGAAGGTGCGCTTCTGGGACTTAGCGCAAGGCCTGCCAGACGCTGCGGCCATGGATGATGTGCGCGGCGTGCTCGCATGGCTCTATAACGGTGCGCCTTTGAATGCAAAAAACTATCTGAATTGGGCCAATCAAGCTGTTGATGCCGGATACCGATATCTGGTGATGGGTAACATCACTGGCTCACTGTCCGAATCTGCTGACCAAGAAACCTTCGACCTAGCGAAACGCCTGATAGCGAAGCTGGGCGTGCGCTTGGGTGGCCGGTTTGTAGCCTCCCCATACCGCGCACGTTACCCCATCTATGACAAAAGCGCTGTTGGGCTTGAATGGGACATCACGAAAGGGCCAGAGGGTTTCCAGGAATCTGGCCTGGCTACCGGGGTTAGCGCGCGTGCATTTCTGACCGTAGATGCTGGCCCGCCCTTGCGGGAACAAGGCGTTCTCGTCGCGACCAGCGTGCACGGCGGATATGTGCAGGCGAGCCATGAAATTGCTGTTGGTGATGGCAAGGCACAGTGGATCATTGATCCATTTACCGTAATGACTGCGGCCTTCGCGGCTGGTGATCTGCCGAAGCCTGATACCACAACAGCCGTAGGCCGCCGTATCTATTACAGCCACATCGACGGTGATGGCTGGCGGAATCTCTCTACAGTTAACGGTGTGGCTGCAACGCCAGTTTTGGCGGCAGATGTCATTTTTGATAAAGCGATCCGTGCCTACCAGGACCTACCCGTAACCGTGGCACCTGTTATGGGGGATCTGGACCCGGATTGGTTTGGCGCTGAACCAGCGCTGGAGGCTGCAAGGCGCATTTTCGCGCATCCCAACGTAGAGGCGGCGCATCACACATACAGCCACCCCTTCGCCTGGGGGTTTTTTGAGGATTACGACGCTGAATTAGAGAAAGCGACGTCGACCGGAGATGGGTTTGGGCGTCTGCGCCCCGCCCATAAACGTGTGTCAGAGGATGATCCGCTTTTTGGCTATGACCAGGTGCGGGCCTATATGCTCAAGCCTTTTGATTTGCATCAGGAGATTGTGGGGGCGAAGCAGTTTCTGGAATCAATACTGCCGCCTGGGAAATCTGTTGAGTTGGTCCAATGGTCCGGCGATACGCTCCCGTTCCCAAAGGCCCTTCAAGCAGTTGAGCTCGCTGGCCTCCTCAATATTAACGGTGGCGATACGCGCTATGATCCTGAATATCCGTCTATCTCAACTGTGGCACCAATTGGTGTGCAGATAGATGGTGGGCTGCAAATATACGCTTCAGCCAGTAATGAAAATACCTATACCGGGCTTTGGACCCGGCGCTTCTATGGCTTCCGATTCTTGCAGGAAACGCTCCGGGGCACGGAGGCACCGCGTCGCCTGAAGCCAATAAATATCTATTATCATATGTACACAGGTGCGAAGTCGGCAGCTCTAAAAGCGCTGCTTCAGAACTTGGATGCGGCGCGTGCCACTGAAATCGCGCCCATAAAAACCAGCGACTTTGTGCGTATTGCTGAAGGCTTCTTCACGACGGGTTTGGAACGTCTTGCTGACGGTCGCTGGCGCATCCGGGATCGTGGCAACCTGAACACGATCCGATTTAGCGGTCTGAACAACGCCGTGGATTATGCCCGGAGTCAGGGCATTCTGGGCCATCGGTTCGTGAACAGCGACCTGTATGTCGCCCTTGACCCTGTAGCGACGGCGCCGCTGATCGCATTGCAGCCAGCCAATAGCGCTTCGTCCGCCAGACCCGTTCTGGAGCAAGGCCGCTGGTTGACCGAACGGCTTGTGATCAATGAAAACGGCTTCGCATTCAATGCAAGAGGCTATGGCGATGGTGCCTATCTCTGGCGCGCGGTACAGCCCGGCGGATATGTGATCGAGGCCCGGCGGCAAGGGCAGGTCGTGTGGTCAGGCGCTGCCGAATCTGACCAATCCGGCACACTTGCATTCTCCGTGCAGGCCGATGCGGTAGCAGGGGTCTCCGTTACAGTCCGGCACCGGTCGCTGGCCGGTCGATCAATGGGGCAGGGCGGCGCGCAATGAAACAGCCGTTCCCAATTGCCGCGACCATTTTTGCGGGCGGCGCATTAATGCTCAGCTTTGTCATGCTGCCCGGCGATAATGAAATGGGCGCGATGGATCTTCGCGACCAAAGTTATGACGGTGCTGTTGCGAGTTATGAGCTAGCCGCGACCCATGGCGACAGATCGAAAGCCACGCTCGCCCAGCTTGCGCGCGCTTATGCCGGGTCCGGCGATATCGATAAAACGATTGGCGTGTACCGCGATTATCTGAGCCGTGAGCCAGATCATCTTGAGGCGAAACTTGCGCTGCTTGAAGCCTATAACGACGGCCAGCGGATGGATGATTACTATCGCCTGCTCAAAGACGTTGCGCTGAACAGCGATGACACCGCACACCTCCGCACCCTCTATGAGGCGGCGGTGATGCGCCAGGATTTGCCCGTTGAAGAACAGGCGTTAACTGCATTGTCAGCCAAGGGTGCAGCAGAACCAGACCATCTCCGCCGTCTTGCATTCTTGCTGGCACAGAACGCGCGGTTCAAAGACGCCGCCCGCGTGCTGGACCAAATCCCGGCCCGGTCACGCACACAGCAGCAGGTGATTGAGGACTCCCGTTTGGCATTCCGCCTGGCGTTGGATGCTGAGGACCCAAATCGCGCGGAAGCTATTGCCAGCCGGGCATTGCATCGGCGGGATGATTTCTCGAGCGCTGGCGGTTTCATCGAAACGTTGAGCGGCTATGGCTATCAGGAGGCAGCCTATCGTGTCATCGCGCGGCTCGATCCGGGAAATGATCCAGCCCTGCAGTTACAGCGTGCAGGGCTCAAACTGTCTGTCGGTGATAGAGCGGGTGCAGCGGCTGAAGCGCGGGCGGTGTATGACGCAGCACCAAATGATGCCATTCGCAGAGAGGCCGCTGGTCTCCTGTCCGATACCGGCGATCAGCAGGCACTTGCAGCGCTGACTGCCGATGGCGGTTTTGCGACCCTATCGCTGGACCGGCAGCGCGCGGTGATCGATGCGCACCTGGATGGGGGCAATGTGGCCGCTGCTAAGGCAGCGATGAATGGTGCTGGGCCTGAATTCGTTGAAAGCAATCCTGTGCTGGCCGCGCGCGTGGCATTGGCTGCGGGTGCGAAGAGAGACGCCCGGCGGATCATCGCTAAGGCGCTGGTCCAAGCGCAGAGCGGCGGTACTGAAATTGTTGAACTGGCGATCCTCGCCGAAGACGTTGGTGATGGTGCATCTGCGCGCCGGGCTGCTGCAAAGTTCCCACCGCCCGCGCGCGCCAATGCTGCGCAGCTTGAGGCGATGGCGCGGTTTTATGTGCAGTTCGGCCAAGCGAAAGCGAGATTGCCAGCATTTGCTGCCCTTCGTCAGTCTTCGCCAGGGCCAGCGGTTGACCGCGCTTGGGTTCGGCTCGCCACGGCTGCGGGCGACCTAAAACCTGTCAGCGCCTGGCTGAAACAGACTGCTGATGTCCCGGTTGGTGTTCTCTATGACATTGCGAACGCAGCCATAAAGCGCCGCGCTTACCCCCTTGCTCGGGAAGCCGGTGAGCGGATCGCGGCTGAAACGCCGACCCGACAGAACAAATCTTATTTGGCTTATATCCGCCATAAAACGGGTGACCATCGCGCCGCCATCGCATTGCTCAGCGCGATCAAGCCGCTCAATCGGGATGAGCAACAGCTCTATGCCGCATCCGCGCTCGCTAGTGGCGACCAACGGCTTGTGGCTCAAACCCTGGGGCGCGATCTGAAGCGCGGCGGTAAAGCGGCGACACAGGCGCTGCACGGCTTGATCGCTGCTGGCGCCTTCACTACAGCCGAACCCGAAATGGCGCGGCGCATTCAGGCGGGCGAGACAGACTGGCTCTACAGCTATGGGGCCGCTGCAAAGAAGCGCGGCCAGACCAAACGATTTGTGGCGTTCGTTCAGGCGAATGCGTTCAATACAGGTGCTCCCGCCGCTGTTGCTGAAGCCGGGATTTCGTCCGTCGCGGAAGCGGCTGGGCAGGACGTTGCGTTGGATCTCCGCCGCATTGCCGCTGAACGGTTCGGCGGGAAGTGGGCGGAAGCTTATGAATTCGCGTTGATCGAAGCTGGCCGCAAAGACGTAGCGACGGCCTCGCGTGTGCGCCGTGCGTCGAGCGGTGCATTGCCGAAGCAAAAGCGGATCGAACTCGCTGACGCCCTAGCCGCCGATGGTCGCAAGCGTGAGGCAGAGGCGATTTACCGCCAATTGGCGGAAACGGCCGGCGCGAGGTCTGTCGCCGTTGAGCGGCTGCTGTACCTTTGGGGGCCGCGCCCGAGTGCGGATGCAAAGTCGTGGTTGGCACTTAGAGCACGGCAAGCAAAAGCGCCGGAGGCCCGCAGACTATGGCGTCGGCATATGATCGATTTCGGCGCTGGTGAAGATGTATTCCGCCAGATTGTCGCTGCACCCGGTGCGGCTGATCCGGCGGACATGCGCATGGCGGCGGAATTGGCACCATCCGTGCGGGATAAGCGCACTGCTGCTGGGGGCCTTGCGGGGCTGATTGGTGCCGCGCGAGATACAGGCGCGTTGGTCGCACTTTCAAATGCCAGCGAAAACTTGGGCGATAAACGCTCTGCCTATGCCGCCATCGCGCGCGCTGCCCAGGCGGCACCGGATAACCCGAATGTGTTGCGGCGTGCGGGGTATCTGGGCCTGTCGCTTGGGCGCCCGAATGAAGCCTATGCCGCATTGTCTCGCTATGTCGCAATCCGACCTGCGGATGCCAGTGCTGCCATGGATTTCGCCGCAGCGGCTGAACGGCTTGGCCGCTATAGCGAAGCGGCAGAAGCCTATGGCCGGGCGGCGTTGACGTTCCGCCGCACGCGCCAGGATGAAACGCCCGCCCGCCTCGCAGAGGCCTATGCCCTGCAGAAAGCCGGAAAGAGAAATGACGCCATTGCAGCCCTTGCCGGTTTGGCCGAGGCCCGCCCCCGTGACGCCCGCGCCCGGGCCGCATATGTCGCAGCACTCCTGGATGCAGGTCGCGCTGAGGAGGCCAAACGTGCGCTTAATCGCTAAAACCCTAACCGTATGCGCCTTTCTGGCTGTGCTTGCGCCAGTCGCGGCACCGGCAAACGCTGCGACTGTCCGTGACTGGCGGGCTGGCGAAGCGTTGATGGTCGATATCGACACCGGCCAATCGACACAGGCCGTCATGCGCCGCGCTGAAGGTGAGATCTATTTTCAGTTCTCAGGCCCGCTTGGCAGCAGTGCGGAATTGGACCAATTGGCGCTCAAATATCCAGATGACCTGCGCGCTGTTCGTTCAGGCTTCGATAGTGTTGTGATGACGGCTGCGCGTCCGGGCCAGTTCCAAGCTTGGACAACGCCCCAGGGTGTTCGTGTTGCTTTTACGCCTGCCGCCGGTCTTGGCGTCGCCCGCCTTCAGCCTGATGTGATTGAACCTGCAGCAGACCAAGCGGCGGCGGAACGGCGGCTGCAAGTGCTACGAGGGCGGGTCGAGCTTGCGACCGGACAGCCTGAAGCAGCAGTTGCCTCTTTGCAGGCAGCCCGTGCGCAGAACCCTAATGACCCAGAAACGTTGGCTGCATTGGCCGCTGCAGAAACCGAACTTGGGCACCCTGGCCGTGCCCTCGCATATCTCGACCAGGCCATCGCTAGCCGTCCTGATGATCCAGATCTCGCCCGTGACCGTGCCCGGCTGGCCCGCGATACGGGTTCATATGTTGAAGCCTTTGCTGGATATCGGGACACAGATGATTCTGATGATATTGGGACCGGTGGTGTGCGTCTTGCCGCGCGCTATGGCCAGCGCTGGCGGCTCGCAGCGGAAGGGGTGATCAGTCATATTGATGCGCCTGTCGTGCAGCGCGTTGATGGCCGGGTGACACCGGTTGAGAAGACCTTTGGTCGGGGGCAGGCCAGCATCGCCTATGCCTGGACGCCCGACCACGAAACGGCTGCCACGCTTTATGGCGCAGAGCACGGGCCGGGCATTGGTTTGGCGCACCGGGCTGGTCCGCAAACCGCGCGGACGACTATCGCAGCCGCTATCGGTGAGCCATATCATGATGAGGTTGCTGGCATCGCCGATCGGGGGCGGCACCATAGTGTAGCGCTTGGTCATGAGCGCCGGTTCGATGCGAATTGGTCTGCGGGTGTGTCTGGCGGCCTAAATCAATACGGTGTCCGTGGTGATGAAAACGTATCCCGCACCGCAAGCGGCACGCTGAATGTTCGGCGCCGGATCTATAATCAAGCACCGTTCTTCGTGGATGCCGGATACGGCCTTGATGCGGAATATGTGATTGAAGATGACGAGCGCCTGGATACCGGCGGGAACATCTTTACGCCGCTTGGCATTGAGAAGCGCGAAGTGCACTTCGGTGATGTGTCAGCGACGGCAACAGTCGCGACCGGTTTGTCGGTCTCTGGCACGCTCGGCTACGGCATCGACCGGTTTGGCGGTGATGGCATGACCGCGGCGGGCTCCATCAATTGGGAGCCATCGCCGGATTGGAAACTAGGGGTTTCTGCCTCCCGCAGCTTCGCAGCGACCCGCGGTGATAACGATACGGTCACTAACTTCGGGCTTTATGTGCGGCGTCGCATCGGTGCGCCTTTGCAGGCGACGCCAGTCCCACCCGCCAATGCGCCAACAGGAGCGGTTCAACGATGAAAGACATCCGCGCCAAATTCGAGCCATTTGAGAAGCGCTTTAATTCAACCCGTAAGGGCCGCGCTGCCTTTGGCTTATCGGCCTCTGCGCTGGTGGAATTGGCGATTTTCTTCGCCATCGCGTTCATCATTGATTTCCTGGTGTTCGGCGGAACCCGCTTCCAGGGCCTGCAGCCGCACCCCTTCTGGATTCCTGTGATCCTGCTCAGCGTGCAGTACGGCACAAGCGAAGGCTTGCTGGCGGCGGTTATATCGACCATCGCCCTATTGCTTGGCGCGCTGCCAGAGCAACGGTTTGGCCAAGACATTTACGATTACCTGCAGGCTGTCGCAGTAGAACCGCTGATGTGGTTTATCGCAGCCATTATCGTTGGTGAACTGGCCATGCGTCGCCGCCGTCGCCTTGCCAGGACTGAGCAGGAATTGGCCGATGTCCGCCAGGAAGCTGACGGTCTCGCAGAAGCCTATGCCAAAGCCCGCCAAGCTAAGGACACACTGGAAGCACGGCTGGCCAGTGACCTCACGACAACCCTTTCGCTGTATCAGGGCGCGCGGGCCGTTGAACGTTCTAGTGTCGGGAATGTGCTGACGGGGGCCGTTGAGCTGATCCGCCGTGTGCTGGACCCGGATATGTTCTCGATCTACCTGCTGAACGGCTCGCAGCTTGAAGCAGCAGTCCAGGAAGGCTGGGAGGACGACGCAAAACAAGCCCGCGTGTTCGCCGCTGATTCAGCACTCTACCAGGCGATTGCGGCGGAGGAGCGGATGTTATGTGCGGCACATGCCGATGACGCGCGCATTCTAACCGGTGAAGGCGTGCTCGCAGCGCCGCTCTTGGGCGGTCCATCAGGGCAACCGGTTGGCATGCTGAAGATTGAAGCGCTGTCATTCGCAGACTTAACGACAAGTTCCGTTGAAACATTCCGGCTCTGCTCCGAATGGATCGGAAGTGCCTTAGAGCGTGCGCGGCGCCAGGAAGCATTGGCGGCGGGGCAAGTCACGGCGGGGGGCGGGGCGACGCTTTCGGCTGCGCTTTATTCCCATGAAGTTGATCTGATGACCCGGCTTGGTGCGCGCTTCGGGTTCGATGTGGCGCAACTGGTCGTCGATGCGGAATTGGCCCATGCGCTGTCTGCGGATGATAAACGCGGCTTTGCAACAGCCCTGGCGGCGGCGGCGAAAGAAGCGCTCCGCGATACGGACCTGACATTCGATATGGGCCGCCATGGTCGTCAATACGCAATCCTGTTGCCCGGTGCGGACGCAGAGAGCGCCGACATTGCAGCCCGTCGTTTGGAAGCTGCATTGAGCCGGTTGGCCCCAGCTGCAGCGACAGCGGGGCGGGTCGCCGTTCGTGCTGAAACGCTGGAACTGGCTGCATGACCGCTGAAACGCTTCCCCAGGACCGACTTGCAGATCCGCGCATCAAAAAGCGCGGTGACCTCCGCCGGGCGCAGAAACAAGAAACCGTCCTTGCCGGATTGCTGTCGATCCTGGCAGAAGGCTTGCTGACACTCGGTGTGGCCTCCATGCCAGCGCTTTGGCCGGTATGGCTGCTTGGGCATGTTGTTGTGTCTGCGATTTTGATTTTTTGGGCGCACCGCATGCGTCGCCGCCGTCGTGCGCGCCGGTTCCCGGCATTGCTGGCGATTTGCACCGCGACGCTTGGGCTAGCAGGTGCGATTGGCGTGATGTTTGCCGCCCTTGGCCAACGGGCATATCGCAGTGAGGCGCGCTCATTTCAGGTTTGGTACTACACGCTGTTTCCACCCCGAACCCAACGCACGGCCCGGGCTTGGTATGACTTAAGCCAGGCGCTTGGGGACGAGGACAGCGGCGGCGTTGAGTCCTTCACGGACTTGATTCGTTATGGTGAGATCGATCAGAAGCTGGCTGTTGTCGCCCTGTTGGCCAGGCGCTTTGATCCCCGTTTTGCACCAGCACTACACGCAGCATTGAATGACCCAGACCCGACCGTTCGTGTGCAGGCCGCAACAGCTGCCGCGCACATTGAAGATGATTTCGTTGATCGCTGGGTCGTCTCCAAACGCCGCGCCGACGCCCGCAAAAGTGATCCTGCGGCGCAAATGGAACTGGCGGAACTGCTTGATGCCTACGCATTCACAGACATTTTGGACGAGCGCCGCGAGGCTGAGCTTCGCCGCGAAGCTGAATCCCAATATCGCCGTGTGATCGAGATTGAGCCGCGCCATGCCCGTGCGCACATGCTGCTTGGCCGGTTGCTGTTGCGCACAGACCGCCCAAGAGATGCGCTTGCTGTCCTCCGCCCATTGGAAGCCGATTTGTCCCCAGAAGCGGCAGGCTGGCTGATGGAAGCATTATTCCAGCTTGGGCAGTTCGACGAATTGAAGCGTGTGATTAATGAAGCGCCAGATGGTGTTCTGCCAGATCGGCTTGCCGCATCCGCTGCATTGTGGCATGGCGACTTGCCCCCTGCACCACACAAACCCGCGCCCGCCCAGGAGGCAGCCGCATGAGCCAGTCCAGCCAGCAAGCGGATATCTGTTTGATCCTTGAAGGCGCATATCCATTCGTATCTGGCGGCGTTTCGTCCTGGATGCACGATATGATCAAAGGCCAGCCGGACCTGACTTTCCATCTGGTCGCCCTGACGCCAGAACGCGAGCAACCAGAGCTGCGCTATGAATTGCCGGAAAACGTCATTGGGTTCGATGTGACGCCGCTGCAACTGCGGTCCTCTGGCGGTCGTCGCATGCGGAAGCTGGACCGGCTGTTTGAAGCGTTGGAAGACCCGCTCAGCCGACTTCTCAGCCGGGGCGAACTTAGCGACCTGGCAGAAGTGATGGCTATCCTCAAGCAGGAAAAGGGTGAGCTTGGCACGGCCCAACTGCTGGATTCCGAAGCGGCATGGCGGCTGACGGAGCGACTTTATGTGAAGCTGTTGCCTGGCGCGTCGTTCCTGGATTTCTTCTGGAGCTGGCGGGCCTTAATGGGTGGCTTGTTTCAGATGTTGTTAACGCCGCTGCCGCAAGCGCGCGCCTATCACACGATTTCAACTGGCTATGCTGGCCTGCTTGCGGCCCGCGCTCGGATTGAAACCAACCGCCCCGCCATTTTGACCGAGCACGGCATCTACACCAATGAACGCCGTATTGAAATCGCCATGGCGGACTGGCTGCATGAACGTGCGCCGACCGGGTTCAGCCTGAAGCGCGCAAAGCGGGACTTGCGGGAATTCTGGATTGACGCATTCCGCAGCTATGCCCGCGTTGCGTATCAGGCGATTGACCCGATTGTGACGCTCTATACCGGCAACCAGATCATGCAGCGCCGTGATGGCGCGCCCGAATCCGCTCTTCGCGTGATCCCGAACGGCGTCGATTATGGGCGGTTCAGCCGAATTGAACGGGATCAGGCGGCGCGCCCGCCGCAGATTGCGCTGATTGGCCGGGTCGTGCCGATCAAGGACGTCAAAACCTATATCCGCGCTGCCGCAGTCCTGAAGCAGCGCTTCCCGGACCTGGTGGCTTATGTGATGGGGCCAGATGAAGAAGACCCGGTCTATGCCAAGGAATGTCGGACATTGGCTGCTCACTTAGGCGTTTCGGACACGGTGCAATTCACAGGCTCAGTTAAGCTGGATGATTATCTAGGCCAATTGGATGCAATCGCGCTGACGTCTCTATCCGAGGCCCAGCCCTTGGTGGTGCTTGAAGCGGGTGCCGCTGGCGTGCCATCGGTGACGACAGATGTGGGCTGCTGCCGTGAGCTCATTTTTGGGCAAGCCTCAGAAGACCCGCCGTTCGGGGCAGGCGGTGCAGTGACCGCAGGCGCAGATCCAGAAGCGACGGCCAATGCACTTGGCGCTATCCTTGCGGACCCAGCCCGGCGCACTGCTATGGGCAAGGCCATGCAGCAGCGGGTTAAGGCCAGCTATGACAAGCCAGATATTCTGGCGGTCTATAACGAACTCTATTGGAATGCTGCGCGCGCGCCAGATTTGGGGACGGTTCAAACCACCAGCGATGCCCCTGCCCAGCGCCCACAGATTGAGGAGGCGGCCTAATGGCGGGTGTAGGGTTCGCACTCCGCCGATTGGCGGACCGGTCTGACTTGGGTGGTGCAGCCCAGGCCTATTTGCACGCGACAGTGATCACCAGCGGCCCTTGGCTGATGACGATCCTAGCGCTCGCAGGCGTGGCTTATCTGACGGAGGGTGTGGTTGATCCAAGCCATGCGCTCGCGTTCCGAACTGTGCTGATCTACACGTTCTGCATCACGCTTTGTTTGACAGGCGGGCCGACAATGGTCGCCTCCCGGATGATGGCGGATATGATCTTCGCCCGGCGGATGGGCGAGGCCTCCAGCCTGATTGTGGCGCTATATGCGGTGTCGCTTGGCGCGTCCCTATTGGTGGCTGCACCCCTGTTCTTCTTGATTGCAGACCTATCACCAAGCGCCTCTGTCGCTGCTGTGGTGAATTTTGGGCTTTTAGCGGCGGTATGGGCCGGGGCCACGTTCATCACCGCGCTGAAGGATTATTGGACGATCACCATCGCCTTTGCCGTCGGCATGATAATGGCCTTCGTCATGGCGCTCTGGCTTGGCGGCATGTACCAGACATCAGGCTTGTTGTGGGGCTTCAATATTGGCCTTGGCGCAATCGCCTTTGCTTTGCTGGGGCGGATCTTGGCGGAATATCCATCTGACGTGCGCAACGTGCAGAATCTGGGCAAGCGTCTGCGACCGCTCTGGCCGTATCTGGTCGTTGGCGCGCTGCATAATCTTGGCGGATGGTCGGACAAATGGATCATGTGGTGGGCGGCACCAGAAGCGCAGAGCGCCATCAACCTGCCATTTTATTCCCATTATGACGGGGCGATGTTCGCGGCATATTTGACCATGATTCCAGCACTGGCCGCGTTTACCTTGCATGTGGAGACCGGTTTCTTCGAACGTTACCGCCGCTTCTACGATGACATCGCCGATCACGCGACACTGCCAGAAATCACCCGCGCCCATAGGAACTTGATGGAAACGCTGTTTGGCGGGCTTCGGAACCTTGTGGTTCTGCAAGCGGCTGTAACAGTGACCGCACTGCTTGCGGTGCCCACACTGGTGGAAATGCTGGATATGGATTTCCGGCAGGTCGGCATGCTGCGCTTCGGCATTCTGGGTGCGGCGTTTCATATGCTGATCGTCGTGGCGACGATTCTGCTCTGCTACTTTGATCTGCGTTACGACAACATGCGCCTGCAGGCTGTGTTCCTTGGCACAAACGTCATCGGTGCCATTGGCTCAAGCGCCGCCGGGTTCCCATTCTATGGTTATGGCTATTTCCTGGCTGCGATGGTGACGGCGCTTTATGGGCTGTGGTTGGTTTATCGCCGCGTTGGCAAGCTGCCCTACATCACCTACGTGACGAACAACCCATCCCTCCGCTCGAATGCGGATGCTTTAATCTAGAGCACGGTTTACCTACGCCCTAAAGCGGCATATCTCCCAAGCAGAAGTCATTCAGCTGGAGCTTTGCGACATGGTGCGTTTAACGAAAATCTATACCCGCGGCGGTGATGGGGGGTTGACCTCTCTGGCGTCCGGCGAGCGTCGGCCAAAGCATGATTTCAGGGTGGCAGCTTACGGTGCCGTTGATGAAGCCATGAGCGCGATTGGCGTTGCGCGCCTGCACACTGATGGTGCGCTAGACGCCATGTTGGCGCGCATTCAGAACGATCTGTTTGATGTCGGTGCGGATTTGGCGACACCGCCAAAGGAAGGCGAAGACCAGCCAAGTGGCTTGAGGGTCGTGGATGCCCAGGTTGATCGGCTTGAACAGGAAATTGACGGGCTTAACGCAAACCTGGCGCCGCTCAACTCATTCGTACTGCCGGGCGGGACGCCTGCTGGCGCGCATCTACATATGGCCCGCGCCCTAACCCGGCGTGCAGAGCGTGAGGCGACGCGGTTGGCAGCGGAAGAACCGGTCAGTCCCCCGGCGATCAAATATTTGAACCGCCTCTCTGACCTGCTCTTCCAGATGGCACGCCATGCCAATGACGACGGTGCCAATGATGTGCTCTGGGTGCCGGGCGCCAATCGCTAAACGGGACTTAATCCGGCATATCTTCCGGGCGCCAAAGCATCATGGCGGTCAAAGTGATAATGACGGCGACGACGGCGGCAAGACCGGTTAAGCCGGGCATGCTATTTGCCAATACGGGTACATTTGTGATGATCATTAGGGATGCCATCAGGCTAAAAAAGGCGACGGGAAGCAACATCGCTCAAGACCTCGCGAATTGTGATTAGGCCGACAGGATGTCCGCCCTTCGAACGGTCTTAGATGTATCGCGATTTAGGCCTAACTCCTTGTGGGCGAAGGTATTAGACCATTGGGCTTGGCACCATTGGGGAATGGTCTCTAATGGCGGCACCTTTGATGCAAAGGGCTGAATACCGCCCCCTAACTTAGGTATCGCGCTTTGATATGGGCCTTGAAGGCGTTGCTGCTCAAGGGCGCGCCGGTCGCTGCCTGCAGCAGGTCATTGCTGGATGGATAGATGCGGCCCTGACTGTGGACATTGTCCCGCATCCAAGCTGTTAGTAGCGCATAATCGCCTTTTTCAAGCGCGCCATGCAGATCATCCGTACCAATGCTGTCGGACGCTGCTTGGAACAATTGCGCCGCCGCCATAGCACCCAGCGTATAGGTTGGGAAATAGCCGAACGCGCCATCATACCAGTGGATATCTTGCAGGCAGCCATTGCGGTCATCCGGCGGATCAAGCGCTAAGCTTTCGACGACGCGCTGGTTCCATGCGGCGGGCAGGTCTGCTGGGGCAAGCTCGCCGCTGATCAGCGCCTGCTCTAACTCAAAGCGGAGAATGACATGCAGCGGATATGTTGCCTCGTCAGCATCCACGCGGATATAGCCTGGTGAGACTTTCAGCAACGCCTGGGATACGGCCTCGCCGGTGATGTCGGTGCTTGCGGCATCAGACAATAGCTTGGCCAGATAGTGCGACATGGCGGCGGTGCGTCCGGCCTGCATTTCATAGCTCAGCGATTGGCTTTCATGCACAGCCATTCCAGCGTCACCGCCAACGGGCTGACCGCGCCAATCACCGGGCTGACCCCGTGTATAGGCGGCGTGACCAGCTTCGTGTAGGACGGCCATCATGCCGGTCAACGCGTCATCAGGGTTCCAACGGGCCGTGATGCGGGCATCATCCGGTGTGCCGGTGGAGAATGGATGCAGGCTGTCGTCCAGGCGGCCATGATCGAAGTCAAAACCGATGGATTTCAGCAGGCCCTGTGCTGCCTCACGCTGCGCCGCGACGGGCGCTTTGATGGCGCGACCGTCACCCCAAGTTTTCTGGCGTTCAACAATCTCGGGGATTGTATCGCCAAGGAACGCACGAAGATCATCGAAGACCGGTTCAATATCCGCAATACGACGGCCCGGATCATACTGCTCAAGCAGGGCGTTATAGGGGGAGAGGCCAAGCGCTTCGCCGAGTGCGCTTGCTTCCTCGCGCACCAGTTTCACCAGTTCCGTAAAAGCTGGCAGCGCCAGTGCAAAATCGCTCGCTGGGCGGGCAACGCGCCACGCCGTCTCAGACAGGTTCTTTGCGCGAGAAAGGGCGCCGACCAAGTCTGCCGGTATAGCCGTCGTCATAAGGTAATTGCGCTGCATTTCCCGGAAGTTTGCAGCCCGCCACGGGTCTTCTGCAGAACTGGCACCTTCAGCTTCTGCTTTGGCCAACAGATCGCCAGTGATGTCGGACGCAATCAGCTCGTGGGAGATTTCAGCCAGTGCTGCGAGCTGTTCGGCGCGGGCACTGGCACCGCCGGGCGGCATGGTGACGCTCTGGTCCCAATGAAGCCATCCTGACGCCTCATCGACGCGGTTTGCACGGGCGAAGCGGGCGGCGAGGGCGTCATATGATGTGCTCATGAAACTTAGTCGTCCCCTGATCCCTGGCCGCCCCGGCGGCGGGATGGTGGTGTAATGCGGATTTGTGCGATCTGGTTGCGGACCCGTCGCAATATGCGGAACCGGTAGCCGTAGAATTCGAAGGTTTGCCCAGCATCTGGCAGCAAGCGTGCCTCATGCATGATCAGTCCGCCGACGGTGGTTGCGTCGTCGTCTGGCAAGTCCCAATCCAGCTCCCGGTTCAAGTCGCGGATAGCGGTCACGCCGGGTGCCACGTAGCTGCCGTCCGGCTGCATGCGCACACCGGCGAGTGGCAGGTCATGTTCATCAGCGATGTCGCCGACGATTTCTTCCAGAATATCTTCAAGCGAAACGACGCCCATGAAGACGCCGTATTCATCCACAACCAGCGCGAAATGCTCCCGGCGGCGCCGGAATGCCTGAAGCTGATCCAGCAGCGTTGTTGATTCGGGCACAAACCATGCAGGGGATGCGATCTCTTGTAGATCTAAGTGGCTGGCGTCCCCACCGGCGGCATGGACCGCACGCAGCAGCGCTTTTGCATGGAGAACGCCGACGATGTTTTCTTGGGTGTCCCGCATGATTGGGATGCGGGTGTAGGGGCTTGCCAGCACTTCGGCGACGATTTCTTCAGATGGCCTGTCGCCATCCACCATGACGACGTTGCGGCGGTGGGTCATCACCTCCTCAACCTCAAGGTCTGCCAGCTCCAGGATGCTTTTCAGCATTTTACGCTCGGACTCGGTCTCCGCGTCTGTGCCGTGGTGTAGCTCGATTGCGCCGCGGAGAGCCTCTTCGCGTTCTTCATCCAACGTTTCGCGGCGGAGTGCGGCATTGGGCTTGTCGCCAAGCAGATACAGCACTGCCCGCACGACCTTCTGAACGGCCTTCGCGATCGGTGAGAACACAGCCACCACCAACCGCACGACAGGTGCCACGGCGAGTGCGGATTTGTCTGGATGGTTGATCGCGAATGTCTTTGGCAGCACTTCTGCGAAGACCAAGACAAGCAGCGTCATCACCCCAGTCGCGTATACAACGCCGGCTTCGCCGAAGAGCTTGATCGCAAGGCTCGTCGCCAATGACGCTGCCAGGATATTGACCATATTATTGCCAAGCAGCAGTGCGCCCAGCAGATCTTCCTTCCGGTCGCTCAACCGGCGGACAACGCCTGCCCGCGCATTGCCCTTGCGCGCCAGGTGATGCATGCGGGGCCGAGAAACCGCCGTCAGCGCGGTCTCCGAGCCAGAGAAAAATGCGGATAACGCAATCAGCGCCAAGACAGCACCGATCGTCAGCCAGATTTCCAGGTCAACATCCAGAAAGAAATCTTCCATCAGGGGGTCAACGCCTCTGCCAAGGTTTCGCGGACGAGACTTGCATCAGCATCCGCCGCCACAAAAGACTTGCCAATGCCACGCGCCAAAATGAGCGTCAGCTTGCCATCAAGTGCCTTCTTATCCTTTTGCATCCGGCCAAGCAGGTCATCCACGGTTGGGATGGGACGGTTACCGGAAAGATCAGGACGGGTTGGTAGGCCGGAAGCCGCCAAACTTTCTTCGACAGCACGGGCGACTTCGGGGTCGCAGAGGCCGAGCTTGACCGAATGCCGGAAGGCCAGTGCCATGCCGATGGCAACACCTTCACCGTGGAGCAGTCCGCCGTCATACCCGGCTTCAGCTTCAAATGCATGGCCGAAGGTGTGGCCTAAGTTCAGGAGCGCGCGGCGCCCGGCTTCGCGTTCGTCAGCCGCCACAACCTCAGCCTTAGACCTGCAGCATTCGGCGACCGCATAGGCCATCAGTGCTTTATCGCCCGCCAGTGCGGCCTGGCCATTTTTGTTCAGCCAATCGAAGAAGTCCGGGCGGTCGATCAGGCCGTATTTCACAACTTCTGCGTAGCCTGCCAGCAGTTCCCGGCGGGTCAGGCTGTCCAGCACATCCAGATCAGCCAGCACCAGCTTCGGCTGATGAAATGCGCCGATCAGGTTCTTGCCGGCCGCAGCATTGATCGCCGTTTTCCCGCCGACGGAGCTATCGACCTGTGCCAAGAGTGATGTTGGGATTTGGATGAAATCCAGCCCGCGCAGCAGGACCGACGCGGCGAACCCGGCCAGATCACCGATCACCCCGCCACCAAGTGCAACAATGGTCGTCCGCCGATCAATGCCCAGCGCCAGAGCCTTCTCCAGCACGCCAGAGAACGTCTGAAAGCCTTTGCTGGCCTCACCCGCTGGCACGTCGATTACATCGGTGCGGAACCCGGCTGCATCCAGGCTGGCATTGAGTTTAGCGCCATGGATTTTGGCCACCGCAGCATCGGCGATCACGATCAGGCGGTTCTGTGGGTTGACGGCGCGGATGCGCTGGCCCGCTTCCGCCAGTAAGCCCTGGCCAATGGCGATCTCATAGCTGCGGTCGCCCAGCGCTACGGGGACGATCAGGGTGTCAGTCATGGATTGGCTCATGAATCTCTGGGCTCACGTGCGGCGCTCCGCTTGGAAATCATACTCGTCGTCATTGGCTTGGTGCGCGGCGCCATGGGCGATGAGGGCATCCTCAACCTGCTCAGCTGTTAAATCGGGAGACCATTCGCCACTTTCAATGATGATGTCAGCCTCGCTGTAGGAAGGTGTGCGGGCGGCCAAAAGTTTCTCTAATTCCGCCTTCGGGTCCTCCACGAACAGCATCGGGCGATTGGCCCGACGGAGAACGCGGCGGTAGAGCGTTTCAAGATCCGTCTTCAGCCAGATAGACGCTGCAGATGCCTTCGTCGCTGCGCGCGTTTCATCATTGACGAAAGCGCCCCCGCCCATGGCCAGAACATGGGGCTCGTCCTCCAATAGGCGTGCGATCACCTTGCGCTCGCCATCCCGGAATTCTTCCTCACCATATGTGGCGAAGATTTCTGGGATGGTGCGACCGGCGGCGCGTTCGATTTCTTCGTCAGCGTCCACGAATCGGGCACCGACCCGGGTGGCCAGTCTGCGACCAATCGTACTTTTACCAGCGCCCATCATGCCGACGAGCGCTACAGTTCGGGTTAAACGGTTCAAACTCTCATCCAAATTCGGGCGACCGGTGATGTTTGCCTCGACATACGGTCATCGAATCGCCATGGTTTGGCCGCGTTATAGCAGAGGTTCCGGGATTGCGGTTAAGAGAAGCGCCAAGGGGCGTTTAAGGGAGCAGGTAAGTGATCGGTCGGTTTTTCGGATTTTTGGCGGCGGCGCTTGTAGTCGTCTCCGTTGGTGGGGCCATATTCTTGGCGTACTGGGATATCCCAGCGCCCAGGTCGACGGTTGAAAAGGTGCTGCCCAATGCGCGTTTTCCTGACTAAATTTCTTCTGGTTCTGACCTTCGCCGCCGGGGTGAGCGCCCATGCATCAGCGCAAAGCGGCATTGTGCGCACGCTGCAGCTTGATGGTGGGTTTGATCCGGCAGCAGCGGGGGCGATTGATCCATCTGACGCTGATTTAGCCGCCAACTTGTGGCGTGGGGCGGACCGTGCGGACATGGCGCGACTGATCGCAGGCCTGCCGGCGCGTCTTCAGTCGGCGACCTTGGCCGATTTGGCGCGCCGCACATTGGCCGTCGCCGCTAAACCACCGCAAGGGGCTAAGACGGCTCCAGGGTTTGCTGAAACCCGCGCAGAAGCGCTGCTGGCAATTGGTCAGGCGGACCTTGCGTCCCGCTTGCTCGCCGGCATTCCAAAATCCAGCCGCAGTGAGGCGGCGGATGTATTGCTGCTGAACGCCAGCCTGCTCGCCCGTGATAATGCGGGTGCATGCGCCGTTGCACGCGGCCGGGCCGCGACCAGTGGTGCATTGATCTTCGCGAAAATGCTGACCGTCTGCGAGGCACTTTCGGGCGATACGGCACGGGCGGAATTGGGCGCAGGCCTGTTGGCTGAGCAGGACCCGAACGATCCAGCATTCTTTGAGCTTCTGGATATGATGACCGGTGCCGTCAGCGCGCCAGGCCGTGCAGTCGCTGCCTTGAAGGTACCGTCGCCGTTGCATTTATCGATGATGCGGGCGCTCAGCGTACCGCCGCCAGCCTTGCCGCCATTGGATGCGATGCCTGCCGAAATTGCTCGGCTGCAGGTCGCCAAAGAACAGATGATTGCGGCGGACCCGTCCGCCTCACCAACCATTCGTATGGAAGCGGCATGGCGGGCGCTGCGTGCTGGTGCTGCTGATTATGAGCAATCCCGCCAGCTGTTTTTCGCCCTTGGTGGCAAAGCGCCAGGCGGCAGCGTCGCACGGCACTATGCGGCGGCTGCAGCTGCGAATGACGGGCCGGATAAGACGATCGCCTTGGCACGCCTGTTGCTCGCGGGACAATCTGACGGTGGATACAGTGCGGCGGCGGAACTGGTCCATCCAATGTTGCGTGACCTGCTGGCGCTTGCCAGCGGGCCAGATATTGCGCTTCGCATTGGGCGCGGCCTGCTCACGGCAGGGGAGCCTAAAGTGGCCATGAACTGGCTGCGTTCGTTAGATGGTGCGGGAAAAGTGCCGGGTGCGTTGAATGCCGCTGCCCGCCTGGCTGCACTGATTAGTCTGGCGGAAGGCCAGGACGTACGACCGTTCGATGGTCCACGCGCCGCGCTTTGGATCGCAGCGGTCAATGGGCAGGATGCAGCGTCTGCTCCGGCGAAAGCTGCGTTAATGGCCAAGCTTCGTCGTGCTGTCGGTTTGCCCGTACCGCTCTCTCTCGCAGGTGCCGCACAGGCTTATGCAACTGGCAGCGACTCCTCAGTTCTAGGCTTGCTGCCATTGCAGACGGCCTCGGCGGATAAGCGCATTGGCGAAACGGTGTTGCGGGCGCTGCATCTGGTTGAGGTCGATACTGTTGGCAACCGGGCGCACCGACTGGCTGAAGCAGCACAAGCGCTTTCGACGGTTGGGCTCTATGAAGACGCACGCTTTCTGGCGCTGGAGGCGGCAGTCGAGGGCGATCTTTGACCGTTCCCCATCTCGACGCTTTTCTAGAGATGCTGGCGGCAGAGCGGGGGGCGGCCCAAAACACCCTCGCCGCATACCGGCGTGATCTGGTGGATGCTGCAGCAAGCCTGGCACCAACGCCGTTGGATGCGGGCCGTCCTGATGGCCTGAACCGCTATTTGGCGGGGCTTGCAGGAAGTGGCCTTAGCCGGGCGACATCAGCGCGGCGGCTTTCAGCATTGCGCCAGTACTTTCAGTTTTTGCTGAATGAGGGCCTTCGTAACGATGACCCGACCGCTGCAATAGATGGCCCAAAGCCAGGCCGTGCCCTGCCGAAACATCTGACGGAGGCTGAGGTTGAAGCCTTGCTGGATGCCGCCAATCAGGCAGATGACCGCCATGGCCGCCGCCTGCTGGCAATTGTCGAGATGCTGTATGCGACGGGCTTACGCGTTTCCGAACTGGCGGCTTTGCCCGCAACGGCGCTGCGGGCAGAGGGCGCGCTGATCGTCACCGGCAAGGGCGGTAAGGACAGGCTTGTGCCTTTGGGAGGTGCGGCTGTGCGCGCGCTCAATGCTTACGCGCCGGACCGGGCAAGCTTTGCGCCTAAGGTGAAGGATAGCCGCTGGCTGTTTCCCTCTACTGGCAAAGAGGGGCGTTTGTCCCGCCGCCGGATTGGGCAAATGCTGGATGACCTTGCGGTCAAGGCTGGCATTGATCCAGCAAGGGTTTCACCCCATGTCCTCCGCCACGCATTCGCCACACATCTACTGGCGAACGGGGCAGATATCCGCACCGTCCAGGAACTGCTTGGCCATGCTGATCTATCAACGACCGAAATCTATACCCACGTCCTTGATGAACGCTTGAAAGCGCTCGTGCTGGAGAAACATCCACTGGCTGGCGGGCTTTGACCTTAAGCGTTGATGATGTCCTCACCGAATTGCTGCATGCGGTCGAGCGCTTGTGAAACCGTATCTGCGCGGAAGTCGAAAACGAGTTCATCAACGCCAAGCGCTTCGAATTCAGCGATGTCTGAAAGTGCCGCATCCCGGCCGCCTGTGAACAAGCGGCGCTCTTCGCCCTCTGGTGGAACGCCGCCATCATAGAACGGAGCCTTATAGCTGATTTCCAGTTTGGAGAAATCACGGCCATTGGCATCCATCATGCCTTTGATCTTGTCCAGCTTCTCCCGCATTTCGGCCGGCGGCAGTGGTGATGCGGCGGTGGCACCAACGGGGTGCCAGCCGTCGCCCAGTTTCGCGACACGGCGGAGGGCAGGGTTTGAATGGCCGCCAATCCAGATCGGCGGGCCGGGCTGTTGGATTGGAACTGGCTCACAGATTACTTCCTCAAAACTGTAATGTTCGCCCTGGTAGGAGACAGGCTTGCCGGTCCAAAGCTTGCGGAAGATATCAACATATTCGTCCGTGACGCGGCCTCTGTCTTTGAAGGGGGCTGTGCCCAGCGCCTTAAATTCTTCCTCCATCCAGCCAACGCCGATGCCAACCGTCACCCGGCCTTCGGACAGCACATCGATGGTTGCCAGCGACTTCGCGTTGAAGACGGGATTTCGGTGCGGGACGATCATGACGCTGGAGACAATGCGCATGGTTTCCGTACGGGCGGCGACGAAGGACATCAACGCTAGCTGCTCAAAACACTCGCCTTGGCTCAAGAAATTACCTTTGACGGTGTAGGGATATGCGGAGTCGATTTTGGTCGGCAGGATGATGTGATCGGCCACCATGGTGGACGCAAACCCAAGTTTCTCGGCTGTGTCGAGAATCGCGGAAAGGTCGCTCCGGTTCGCGAGTGGGCCGCGGGTTGGTAGGTAAAAGCCATAGCGCATAATCGGTCTCCGACAGGATCAATTTCCAAAAGCCTAGACCATTCTGGCGCTTGCCCGCTATGGCTGGGCAGTTGAAGATGCGGCTCCATGAATTTCTGAAGGACGGACCCGATGCATTCAGGTGCCATTACATTCTCACGGCTGGCGAAGGTGACATACGGCGAAGCCGCTGCGGCGGCGTTACCGGCGGCGGCGGAACGCGCAAGCGCCAACCGTGTCTTCATTATGGCCAGCCAAAGCCTCGTCGAGCGGGGGCCGGAGATTGCAGCAATAAAGGAGGGCCTTGGTCAGCGCTATGCCGGCCTATATTCCGGCATGCCCTCCCACACCCCACGGGATGCCGTGCTGGAGGCGGCGTACGGTGCCAGGGAAGCGGGGGCGGACATGGTCGCCACTGTTGGCGGTGGGTCTATTACGGACGCCGCGAAGGCCGTCACCCTGGCACTTGAGCATAACTTGAGGGACATGCCGGATTTCGACCCCTACATCATGCAGACGGCGGCGGACGGCACGACCAGTTCGCCGGAATACCGGAGCCCCAACATCCCAATGGTCTGTTGCCCCACCACACTTTCTGCCGGTGAATATAATCCGCTCGCGGGTGTTACCGATCCGCGCATTGGCGTGAAACAGGCGATCCGCTCACTTGGTTGCGCACCGTCCGAAGTTATCCTGGACCCGGCTTTGACACTGGCGACGCCGGATTGGCTGTGGCTGTCCACCGGGGTGCGCGCCGTTGACCACTGTGTTGAGGCGATCTGTTCGCGATCTGCGAACGCTTTTTCAGATGCGCAATCTCTGTATGGTCTCGCACTCCTCACTGAAGCACTGCCTCGGGTCATGCGGGATGCGGGCGATCTGGCGGCAAGAATGGATTGCCAGATGGGCGCGTGGCTTTCTATGGCCAGCACCCAGGCCGGGGTGCCAAAGGGTGCCAGCCATGCCATCGGGCATATTCTTGGCGGATCATTTGGCGTGGCCCATGGGCATACGTCCTGTGTGACGCTGCCGGCTGTCATGCGCTGGAATAGACCGGCGGATCATGGGAATCGGCAGAACTTGGTGTCCATCGCCATGGGCGCGCCGGGCCGGGACGCTGCAGATGTACTGCATGAATTCATTGAAGGCCTGGGCATGCCGCGCAGCTTAAGTGCTGTTGGCGTCACGCCGGATCAGTTCGAGCGCGTTGCTGAGCTTTCAATGCATGATCGTTGGACGCACACCAATCCGCGCCCGATTACGAGCGCGGATCAAGTGGTGGACATTCTGAAATTGGCAGCGTGATCCAATTTATGGGATTCACGAGGCCTTCTAGGATTCTAAGCCGCGGCGGAGTAGGCGGACATCTTCAGCCAGGGTCTGATCATCCGCCGTTAGCTCGTCGATCTTGCGAATCGCATGCATCACGGTCGTGTGGTCCCGCCCGCCGAACTTTCGGCCAATTTCGGGCAGGGAGCGCGAGGTCAGATGTTTTGACAGATACATCGCCACCTGGCGCGGACGGGCAACGGCCCGGGCGCGGCGTGGGGAACTCATATCTGCCAGCTTGATGTTGAAGTGCTCAGCGACGGTTTTCTGAATGTCTTCAATCGTCACCCGACGCTCATTAGCGCGGAGTAGATCATGCAGCGCATCGTTCGCCGACTCGACCGTGATCTCACGGCCAACCAATTGAGCATGGGCCGCCAGGCGGGTCAGTGCGCCTTCAAGCTCACGCACATTAGAGGTGATTCGCTGAGCGACGAATTCCAGGACCTTCTGACTAACGTCAAAGTTAATCGCCTCAGCCTTCGCCTGTAGAATTGATAGGCGGAGTTCATAATTGGTGGGGTTCATTTCCGCCACCAGGCCCCAGCCAAGGCGGGATTTGACCCGTTCCTCAAGGCCGTCCAGATCATTCGGGGATTTATCCGCCGAAATAATCACCTGCGCACCCTGGTCAACCAGCGCGTTGAATGTGTGGAAGAACTCTTCCTGGGTCGCGTCGCGGCCACACAGGAACTGAACGTCATCTACCATTAGCACATCGACAGAGCGGAATAGCTCTTTGAATGCCACCGTTTCCCGGGCGCGCAGGGCGCGGATGAACTGATAAAGGAACTTTTCAGCCGTGAGGAACAGGATGCGTTTCTCAGGAAACTTGCGGCGCATCTCAAGCGCTGTTGCATGCATGAGATGGGTCTTGCCGAGCCCAACGCCACCATAGAGAAATAGCGGATTGAACGCAGGTTTTTCTGTTTCTGCCGCTCGTTTGCAGGCCGCGAATGCGAACTCATTCGGTTTGCCGACGACGAAGGTGTCAAAGGATAGGCGCGGGTCCAGTGGTGATGCGACACCATCCGACCAGCTATCGTCCGTCAGCGCTTCTGCCGAGTCGTCGGCTTCAGAAGGCTCCGGCGGTGGGGCTGCGATCAGGCTTGGCTTGCGGCCAGCCGTTTCGGGCGAAACATCGATATCAATGCCCGTGATCGCGTCGTCTTCCGCGCGCCACAGCTCACGCAAGCGATCACCATAGAGGGTGTTCACACGGTCGCGGACGAATCGGGTCGGCACGCTCATGGTGACCGAGGCATCGTCAACGGCGGTGAGGGTCAGCGGGCGGAGCCAGCTGCGGAACACGCCGTCGCCAAAATCAGCGCGGAGGCGGCCACGAATCCGGGCCCATTCGGCATTTCTGCGTTCTTCAAGACTTGCCATTGCCGTTATCCCTGCCGCCAGGGCAGGCCAGCGACCTTCCAGCCGCCTACTTTGCCACGTTGTTGATCGGCATTTGGATTGCCTTCGAAGCCTTCCGAAATATTGTAGGCTTTAGAATAGCCTGCTGCCGTAGCGGCACTGGCCGCTGCCTGGGAGCGGACGCCTGACCGGCACAGAAACATAACCGGCGCAGCCTTATCTGGCGCAGCTTCGGCGAGTGTTTCTATAAACTCTGGGTTGATACTCATATCAGGATAAACCTGCCAGGCGATAAGTGCAGCGTCACGTCCGTGACTGCTGGCGTCAGGTAATCCAACAAATTGCCATTCTGCTTGTGTGCGCACGTCGACGAGAACCGCCTGGCCATCCTGGCCTAACAATTCCCATGCCTGCGCTGGCGTTAAATCGCCAGCATAAGCCTTAGTCATAGTAAAATCGCCCCCGAATTTACTGCCACCATTGGCGTTTTTGCTAATAAAACAGGTCATTAGCAAATTATTTTATACCGGTACTTTAGGAAACAATATTGTTACTCAAGTGGGCAGGACGAATGCTTCAAGCAAACTCCACCTAGCGGGTAACCGTGTTGTTTTAATCCCAGTCGTCCGTATCGTTTCTTCGTTTTTATTGCATTGGCATGACCCAATGCATGATCAGACTAGCTAGGATGATGGGCGGCTGCAACGAATAGAATCGCGATTCAGACAAATTCTAAGCTTGACTCTGATTGCCGTGTTGGGACTCGCGCCAAGTCCCTTATTCTGTGGAAAAACCTCGTGGGCTTAATCCAAACGCAAAAACGCCGGAGCGAACCCCGGCGTTTAAAAGTCGCAATTTGGAACTGGCGACTATGCCATTGCGTTAACGCGCTTAGCCAAACGGGAAAGCTTACGATTCACCGTGTTACGATGCATGATGCCCTTGGTGACCGCACCGTGCATGATCGGCTGCGCTTCTTTTAGCGCTGTCTGCGCGTTGGACTTGTCGCCCGCTTCAAGCGCCGACTCGACCTTTTTCACGTAGGTGCGGTAGCGGCTGACCCGCATACGATTGACAGCCGTTTGCCGGCTGGTTTGGCGAATGCGTTTTTCAGCTTGTTTGCTGTTGGCCATTTAACGTCTCACGGTGCATGTCAGTGGAACTCAGAAGCGGCGGTGTATACGGCTCAAAGCCATAACAGTCAAGGGTTTTGGCCCGAGATTCTGCCGCCTTCAGCGGGTTATGCGTCAATCTGCTGCGTCTACTTCGGCTGCAGGCTTGCGGCGTCGGCGTGGTTTGGGTTCTGCTTTCAAGAAAGCAGCATCAATGCCGTTGTCGGCCTGTGCGGTTTCAGCGGGCTCTGCCGGTGCGGGTTTCGCCCGTGGCGCACGGCGACGGCGTGGCGCTGGCGGCGGTGCTTCTGCCGCCTCCACTGCTGGCGCTTCCGCTGTCTGCTGCGGTTCTGGCGCTGCCTGAACTTCGGCAGTCACGCTTGGCGACTCGGCGGCAGCGTTGTCCTCAGCACTTTCGGCTGCGATGGGTTCTGGGCGACGTGGTGCCCTACTTTGCTCATCCCGGCTCTGCTCATCACGTCTTGGCTCATCCCGCCTTTGGTCGTCACGGGTATTATCGCGATTTTGATCACGGCCTTGCCCCCGTGCCTGATCACGCCCCTGGTCGCGACCTTGATCCCTAGCTTGGTCTCTGCCTTGCTCACGGCCCTGCTCGCGGCCCTGCTCACGATCGCTGGCCTCGGTGTTTTCGCCCTCGCCTTGGTTGCGGTTGCCGCGGCGCTCTTCGTATTGTGCCCGTTCACGCTGTTGCTGTTCAGCCTGGGCGGTATGGGCGCTCAATACGCGGTAATAATGTTCGGCATGCTGAAACAGGTTTTCAGCCAGGACGCCATCGCCAGCGGTCTGTGCATCCCGCGCTTGGGCGAGGTACCGCTCCAGCACCTGGGTTGCGGAACCGCGCACCCGGCCTTCTGGGCCATTGCTGTCGAACGACTGGTTGCGTGGGCTAGGGCGCCCGCCGCGATTGCCACCAGAATTATTATTGCCGTTATTGTTCCGACCACGGGAACGACGCTGATTCATGTTGAATTTCCGCAATGGTTGGCGGGGATAGTCGCAAACGCGCACTGACATCAGCTTTGCTACCGCAGACAAAAGCCTGAAGCGGCGAAGGCATCAATTCTGTGCAACGGATCGACTGCGCCGGAAGCATGTATGCTTTGACCAGCACGTATGTAAGTAAGCCTAAAACCTAGGCGTTGCCAAGGCCTTTATTTCTGAGGCCGCTGATGAAAAATCACTGCGCGCGGAATGCCGGCAAGGTCAGGGCGCGCTTCGACCCATTCCAGCCCCGCCTGCTCGCCGAGCGCACGGACCTGTGGCATCTGGTGAATGCCGATTTCAAGCACCGCTACGCCGCCTGGTGCCAGCAGTCGCGGTAGGTCTGGCAGGATGGTGCGATAGGCATTGAGGCCGTCTGCACCGGCATAAAGCGCCAATTCTGGATCATAGGCCGCGGTCGCAAAATCTGGTGCCGGGCCATGCTTAGTCGCGACATATGGCGGGTTGGAGACTATGAGGTCAGCCGCGCCGGGTTTAAGCGCCCGCCCCCAATCACCAGCCATGAACGCGGCCCGGTCCTGCAGGCTGAGAGCCTCTGCGTTCGCGCGGGCTGTTTTAAGGGCACCAACACTGCAATCTACGCCGACACCCGTCGCAGCGGGCAGATCATGCAGGACGGCAAGCAAAATGCAGCCGGTGCCGGTCCCAAGGTCCAACACCGATGGCTGAGCAGACGGCGCATGGTCGAGCGCTGCCTGGACGATGGTTTCTGTATCCGGGCGCGGCTCTAGCGTCTCATCGGAGAGTAGGAACGGCAGGCTCCAGAATTCTTTGACGCCCAAAATACGCCCGAGCGGTGCACCACTGATGCGTTGCATGAGGATTGCATCGGCTTGGACCTGCTCTGTGGGTGCCAAAGTGCGCTCTGGATGGGCGAACAGAAATGACGGCGTCTCCCCGGTAGCGCTCGCCAGCAGCGCTCTTGCTTCCGCCATGGCGCGGGGCACGTCTGCGCTGTGGAGAGCTGCGGCGGCTTTGCCGAGCCAGTCGCCGGCCAACATCAGTTCCGGCATCAGTCCATATCTGCGAGGCGGCTGGCCTGATCTTCTTCAACCAGCGCATCAATGACCTCAGCAAGGCCGGGGCCGGTGATGATCTGGTCGATCTTATAGAGTGTCAGATTAATCCGGTGGTCCGTAACGCGGCCTTGCGGGAAATTATAAGTGCGCACCCGCTCCGACCGGTCCCCGGATCCGACCTGACTGCGACGATCTTCGGCCCGTTCATTGGCCTGGCGCTCACGCTCGGCTTCATAGAGGCGGGAGCGGAGAATGGTCATCGCTTTGGCGCGATTCTTATGTTGCGACTTCTCATCCTGCTGACTAACGACGGTGCCAGTTGGAATATGCGTGATGCGCACAGCCGAGTCGGTCGTATTGACGTGCTGGCCGCCCGCCCCCTGCGCCCGGAAAGTATCAACACGCAGATCCTGAGGCTCAATTTGAATATCAACCTCCTGCGCTTCCGGTAGTACGGCTACAGTCGCGGCGGAGGTGTGGATTCGTCCACCAGTTTCCGTCACTGGTACGCGCTGTACGCGATGTCCGCCCGATTCGAACTTCAGTTTCGCGAACACGCCGCGACCGCCAATTTCCGCAATGCCTTCTTTCAGGCCGCCAAGTTCGGTTTCGCCGAATGAGAGCGTTTCGAATTTCCAGCCGACACTTTCGGCGTAGCGCTGATACATGCGGAACAGCTCGCTGGCGAAAAGGGCGGCCTCATCCCCGCCAGTGCCGGGCCGGACTTCAAGAATAGCGTTCCGTTCGTCGTCGACATCCTTAGGCAGCAACGCGATTCGTACGTCGTGCTCCGCAGCCGTTATCTGTGTCGCCAGCTCCGATTGCTCCATCGCCGCCAGGTCGCGCATTTCTTTGTCGGCTTCGGGGTCATTCAAAATTTCGCTAAGGCCAGCCAATTCTTCCTTGCGCGCCATCAGCGCACGCACGGCCTCCGCGACCGGTTCAAGCTCACTATATTCGCGGCTGAGATTGGCGAAATCGTCGGCATCGAATGTTTCGCTTGCCATGCGGGACGAAAGCTCATCGACCCGCTCCAGGACTTGCTGAAGCTTTTCGTCGAAACTCATGACCGGGCCGCCAATACTGCGGCGATCCCGTCAAGCGGTACTTCCTGCTGCTCACCAGATTCCATATCGCGGAGTGTGGCCATGCCCTTCACCAGCTCATCATCGCCAAGGATGACAGCGGTATGAGCGTTCACTTTGGCAGCGCGGGCCATGCGGCGCTTCAGATTGCCGGAATAGCCTATGTCGGTCACGATGCCAGCGCCGCGCAGCTCATAAGCCAATTGCCGGAGCCGTCGATCCGCCGCGTCGCCGATGGGTGCTAGAGCCACTGGGCGCGGTGCCTCCAGTTCTTCCATGGTCTGGTCGGCCAGCATTGCCAGGCGCTCGATGCCGCCAGCCCAGCCAACGCCTGCTGTAGCAGGTCCGCCCATGATCTCTGCCAGCCCGTCATATCGACCGCCGCCAATGACCGTGCCCTGGGCACCCAACGCATCGGTTACGAATTCGAACGCAGTGTGGCAGTAATAGTCCAGGCCGCGCACCAAGCGTGGGTCGCGGATATAGGCGACGCCCAAATCGTCCAGGCCTTGGCGCACTTCGGCAAAGAAGTCTGCGGCTTCGCCGGTCAGGTAATCGTCGAATACGGGCGCTGCTTCCACGACGGCACGGTCGTTCTTGTCCTTGGAATCGAGGATGCGCAGTGGGTTCTTTTCCAACCGGCCCAGGCTGTCTTCGGAAAGCTGGTCTTTGTGGCCGGAGAAATAGTCGATGAGTGCTGCGCGGTATGCGTCGCGACTTGGCGTATCGCCAAGCGTGTTCAGGTGCAGAACCGTCTGGTCGAGCATATTGAGTGCGGCCAACACCTGGGCACCAAGTGCGATCACTTCCACGTCGGCAGCAGGGCCAGGAACGCCAAACAGCTCAACACCAATTTGATGGAACTGCCGCTGGCGACCCTTCTGTGGGCGCTCGTAGCGGAACATGGGGCCGGAATAGAAATATTTGAGCGGTAGCGCATTTTGCAGTTTGGCCGCGATAAAGGCCCGCATCACGCCAGCAGTGTTTTCTGGCCGTAGCGTTAGGTGCTCGCCACCACGATCCTCGAATGTATACATCTCCTTGGTCACGACGTCGGAAACGTCGCCGAGGGTCCGGGCGAATACGTCTGTGAACTCAAAGATCGGCGTGTTGATTTCGCCAAAGCCATACCGCTCCGCCAATTCACGCGCAGTCTCAGAAACGCGGCGATGGCGGCGCGAATCATCAGGAAACAGATCAACGGTCCCGCGAACTGGGCGAACGGACATGACAGACATACCTTCCAGTATGATATTCTAATTCAAATGGTTATTCGGCTGCGACGGCTGCACGCTCAGCGTCGATCTCACGGGCTTTCTGCTCAATCTGCTCGACCAGATGGTCAACCAGATCAACATCTGTAATGCGATGGTCTGGTAGACCGCCGACATAGACCATATGCGTGCCCTTGCCGCCGCCCGTAACACCTAAGTCCGTCTCCCGCGCTTCGCCGGGGCCGTTAACGACACAGCCGATCACAGAAACCGTCATTGGCGTTGCGATATGGGCCAGGCGTTCTTCCAGCACCGTCACGGTGTTGATCACGTCGAACTGTTGGCGGGCGCAGGATGGGCAGGAAATGACATTGACGCCGCGATGGCGCAGGCCAAGCGCTTTCAGCATCTCAAACCCAGCTTTGACTTCCTCAACTGGATCGGCAGAGAGCGAGACGCGGATGGTATCGCCGATCCCAGCCCACAACATGGAGCCAATGCCGATAGCGCTCTTCACCGTACCTGTGCGCAGGCCGCCAGCTTCCGTGATGCCAAGGTGCAGCGGATAATCACAGGCATCCGCCAGGCCTTGATAGGCTGCGACCGCTAGAAAGATATCAGAGGCTTTGACACTGATCTTGAATTCATGGAAGTCGTGATCTTCCAGGATTTTGGCGTGGGTCAGTGCGCTTTCAATCAGCGCTTCGGGGCAGGGCTCGCCATACCGGTCCAGGAGTTCTTTCTCAAGGCTGCCAGCGTTAACGCCGATCCGCATGGAACAGCCGTGGTCCTTGGCAGCCTGCACGACTTCGCGCACGCGTTCTGAGGAGCCGATATTGCCGGGGTTTATGCGCAGGCAGGCAGCCCCTGCTTCCGCCGCTTCAATGGCGCGGCGGTAGTGGAAATGGATATCTGCCACAATTGGGACATTGGAGCTGTCAACGATCTCTTTCAGCGCTGCCGTCGATTCCTGATCTGGGCAGGAGACGCGCACGATATCAACGCCCGCATCTTCCGCCGCCCGGATCTGGGCGATGGTCGCTTTGGGGTCAGATGTCAGGGTGTTGGTCATCGTCTGCACGGTGATCGGGGCATCGCCGCCGACGGGGACGTTCCCGACCATGATCTGACGGGATTTACGGCGGTGAATGTCGCGGTAAGGCCGAACGCTCATAATGAAGCTGGCTCCCTTGGAGGATCTTGGAGGCGCTGTATTCGCGCGCTGCTATAGGGATATATAACGTTGCTTCGATAAAGGCCAAACCGGGGTGAAAATGGGTTCGGGCTGCAACAGGCGCCGCTTACGCAGGGCGCGCGCGAGATATGCCGTCGCTAATGTCGGTCGGTTAGCAGGGCATGGCCTTCAAGGCTAACGTCACGCACGACTTTGCCGTGTCCGCCCAGCGATGGCGCAGCGCGGCCGTCAACCAGAATTTCAAGGCCGCCGGCATTCCCGGTCGTCATGATCAGGCCGCGCCGATCCGGGGCGGAATACCGTTCACCCTGGCGCAACACACGGGAGAACATCACCCGTCCGGTCTTCACGGACTTAATTTCAATCCAGGTATCGTCCACTGCATGCAGCACAACGAGACCTGAAGCATGGGGCGGAGTCGCAGCATAAGCGGCACCCGGATTAGCGTTATAGCGCGGCGCGCCTCTAACATCTGTGGATGCCATAGCAGGGCCCGGCGCTGGAATGGACCAACGCGGGGAAGCTTGTGGCGGGGTTAGCCTCGGCTCAGGCAATCCGGCTGCGAGAATGCCGGAGTCTGGCAAAGGCGCTGTGGCCACGGTTCCTGTTTGCCTTGTCGGTGGTTGGTCCGGTGCTGCATAGCGGACAGCGCCAGGATTGCTGCGGCTTGGCGGCAAAGGTGCACCGGTTGTCTGGCGGGTGGCCACGGGGGCCTGGGCGCGTGCGACGGTCGTGCGCTCAGAAGGCGGCACGGCATCGGGGAATGGGCGGTATGGGCCGGTCGCAATTGTGCTGCGCGGCTCCGAACCTTCTACGAAGTCTGGCGCGTCGACCCGGGCAAGGGTTTGGGCGGCGTCTTCGAAGCGGGATTTGGTGTTCTCGAAGTACCAGTAGACATAGCCGGCCAGCGCCAAGCAGATAGCGGCTGCGGCCAGGGGGGCAGCGCGGGACACACGTTCCGTTTCAGGCTTGCGAGCGCGATGGGCGGGCGCTGGAAGTTTGCCAATGTCTTCTATGGCGGCGCGGGCTGTCGATTCGACATCAGCGCCCAGGAATTCCGCATAGGCGCGGACAAAGCCTTGGGCATATGCCCGGCCTGGCAGCGACTCGAAGCGATCATCTTCAATGGCTTGGATATAAGCCTCGCGGATGCGGACCTGTGCAGCGGCTTCTTGAACGGTCAGGCCAGCGCGCTCGCGCACCAACCTTAGGAAGAGACCAACTGATTCACCAGGCAACACTGAAGGCTTAGGCCCCGCGAAACTCGCGTCCCCTGCGACAACCCATAGTTTGAGGTTGCTTTTGCCCGCCACGTGAAAACCTACAAATTGCTACGCTGACAGCTTACGGCCCCCGCGTTACCGTGATCTAAAATAGATGATCACAGCAAACGTATCTGTCTTATGTTAGCACCATTTTTACAATGCCCTGGGGCTGGCGGCAACGGGTTAATACTGTTCATCTATGGGGATATCCGCAGATTCAGCAAATTCCCGCACTTGATCGCGCACGCTATGCTCTTCTGAGCCAATCAGCTCCTCAATCAGCACGGCAGCTTCAGCAGCATCAATATGAGCCGCAACCGCCCGGATTGGCTTGACTGCGGCGGGTGCTACGGACAATCGCCGGACCCCCAGGCCAATCAGCGCAATTGCCGCTAGCGGATCGCTCGCCATCTCACCGCAAACCGATAGCGGCGTATTGGCGCGCTTCGCTGACTGGACGACATGGCGCAGCATGGCCAGGGCAGGCGGAGACAGCGCGTCATAGCGTTCAGACATGCGCACGCCGTCCCGGTCTGCGGCGAAGGCGAACTGCAATAGGTCATTGGTGCCGATTGTGGCGAAGTCCACCCGGCGAAGTGCAGTTTCGCCTTGCCAAACCAGGGATGGCGTTTCAATCGCGACACCAACCCGGACTTTTGCAGGCGCGGCACCATCCGCTTCCGCCTGTTCCAACGCGCCGCGCAATATGGCCCGTGCGGCGGAGATCTCTGCAGCCTCCGCTGCCATTGGAAACATGACGTCTAACTGCCCGTCTGATGCCGCAACGGCGAGCGCGTAAAGCTGGCTGCGCAAGGTCTCTGGCATATCGAGCGCGATCCTGAGCGCCCGCCAGCCAAGGGCGGGGTTGTTCTCCCGCGTGCCGGCCAATGATGCTGGTGTTTTATCGCCGCCATGGTCGAACGTTCGGAAGGCAATGGCCCGATCGCCTGCGATGTCGCGCACTTCCCGGTAAAGTGCGATTTGTTCTTCAGCAGTCGGTAGCCCGGCACGGCCAAGGAAGGATAGCTCGGTGCGAAACAGGCCGATTTCTTCTGCCCCCTCTGCCACAGCCGATTCGACATCGAGCAGCAGGCCTGCATTGGCGAGGACGGCAATGCCTTCGCCATCTCGGGTTCGGCTCGGCGCATCACCGAGGAAGGCGTAGCTGGCTTTACGGGCCGCTTTGGCGGCGACTGCGGATTCAAAACTTGCCATCACCTGATTGGCTGGGCGCAGTAACACTTGTCCGCGATCTGCATCCAGCACAATTGGGTCACCAGGCTGTACGCCCGCCAGGGCGTTTCTCGCACCGCCAATGGCCGGAATGCCTAGCGCACGGGCGACGACGGCAACATGGGAGGAGGCTGATCCTTCTTCCAGCACCAGCCCCGCCAGTGCGCCTCGGTCAAGCTCCAGCACTTCGGCAGGGCCAAGTGCATGGGCGAACAGGATGGCGTTCGGCGGCAGCGCATGCATGCCGTCATCGCCAGACTGGGCGGCGATAGCGCGGACGAGCCGCCCTGCCAGATCATCCATATCCGCCAGCCGGTCGCGCAGATAGGCTGACTGCGCCCTGCGCATGCGGATGCGGGCTTCGGTCTGCACCCTGCGCGCTGCGACCTCCGCCGTCATGCCATTGGCGATGCCTGCGCGGATGCGGCGGATCCATCCGTCATCACTGGCGGCAAGGCGAAATGCGTCAAGGATATCCCGATGCTCACCGGCATGATCCAGGCTTGGATCATCCAGCAGCGTGTCGAGCTCATTCCGCATCCGGTCAACGCCTTGGGCCAGGCGGCGGAGCTCTTCCGACTCGTCCTCTGCCACCATGCGCTGGATCGGCAATGGCGGGTCCCGAAGTGCAGCGACGCCAATGGCGAGGCCGGGGGAGAGGCGTGCGCCCGTTAATCGTGCGGCAGGGGCGGCAGTACCAGCGGCAACAAAGGCTGCGAAATCTGGATCTGCCGCGACTTCGGCCATAAGCGCAGCGACGATGGCCACGGCTTCAATATCATCACCGGAATAAGACCGGTCCTGGGCATGCTGGATGACGAGCACACCAACGGCAGCACCGCCGCGCAGGAGCGGTGCCCCAAGGAATGTGCTGTAGGGGTCTTCCCCTGTTTCTGGGCGGTAAGCGAAGGCTTCGTGGGTTTGCACATCCCGAATTGCGACGGGGCGATGGGATGCTGCTGCGACACCGACAAGGCCTTCACCGCCGCTTAGTCGCGTGCGGAATACTGCGTCTGGGCGAAGGCCGTGTGTCGCGGCCAGGATCATCGCGCCATCACGCTGTTGCAGGTAAAGTGAGCAAACGTCAGCGGTGAGGGCATCGGCGATAACCGCGACAGCGCGGTTCAGCCGGTCTGCCGCCGTCGCATCCATGGCGACGGCATCGCGAACGGCGCGGAGCATATGACGCCAGCCGGTGGTCTGTTCCCCCTCCGCCACCGCGCGCCTACGCGGCCCCGGCAGCGCGCTGGATCAGCGCATCCGCCGCTTGGTCGACGAGCGATTGGATGATTTCTGCGGTTGGTTGCTCAGCCGTGACCATGCCAACGCTCTGCCCTGCCATCAGGGAGCCGTTTTCAACGTCGCCATCGATCACCGCACGGCGCAGTGCACCTGCCCAAAAGTGCTCGATTTCAAGCTGCGCTGCTTTTTGGTCCAATTCACCGGTGCGCCAGCGGGCGATTACGTCATGCTGGGTTTCAGCGAACTTGCGGGTGGCGTTATTCGCCAATGCGCGCACAGGAATAACCGGGAAGCGCGGGTCCACTTGGACGCTTGCTGTCGCATCACGAGCCGAGCCCTTGAAGAATGCTTTCTTGAAATCCGGGTGTGCGACGCTTTCCTCAGCACAGACAAAGCGAGTGCCTAGCTGGCAGCCGGCTGCACCCATTTCCAGATATGAGAGCATTGCTTCACCGCGACCAATGCCACCTGCAACGAAGACAGGAACATCCTGCACGTTTGGCAGAATTTCCTGCGCCAAAACGGATGTTGAAACGGGGCCGATATGGCCGCCGGCTTCCGTACCTTCGATAACCAGCGCATCGGCACCGTCACGGATGAGTTTTTTGGCGATCCCCAGGGCTGGCGTCAGCGCTATCAGTGTGGCACCCAAGTCTTTTACTCGGCGCATGGCTTTGCGCGGCGGGATTCCGCCCGCCAACACAATGCAGCCTACGCCTTCTTCACCGCAAACTTCGATCAGCGCATCCAAATCCGGATGCATCACGATGAGGTTCACACCGAAAGGCTTCTGGGTGAGGGCTTGGGTCGCTTGGATTTCTGCGCGCAGAAGGTCTGTCGTCATGGAGCCGCATGCGATCACGCCGAACCCGCCGGCGTTTGAAATTGCGGCGACGAGGTTGCGTTCAGATACCCAGGTCATCGCACCGCCAAGAATGGCGTGCTCAACGCCCAGCAGTGTACGGCCGCGTTCGGAAAGCGTCTGGATATGGGCAAGGGCGTCGGCGCGGGTCATGGTGGTCATTAGGCTTCCAGTGATTCGGTTGCGTCGAGGCCGTAGGCGGTGTGTAGCGCGCGCAGGGCGAGCTCAAGATAGTCTTCAGAGATCAGAACGCTGACTTTGATTTCAGACGTAGAGATCACTTGGATATTGACGCTGCGATCCGCAAGGGCGCTAAACATCCGCTGGGCGACGCCCGCGTGGCTGCGCATGCCCACGCCAACGACGGAAATCTTCACCACATTCCGGTCGGCCATAATTTGCTGATAGTTCAGCTCGTCCTTACGGCCTTCCAGCATGGCGACGGCGCGGTCGAAGTCCGCTTCCGTTACCGTGAAGGTCATGTTTGTGGTTTCACCGTCGGGCGAAACGTTCTGGACAATCATGTCCACATTGATTTCCGCTTCGGACAATGGGCCGAAGATTGACGCGGCTATGCCCGGCTGGTCTGCAACATTGACCAGGGTGATCTTCGCCTCGTTCTTGTCATAGGCAATGCCGGTGACGACCTCGTTCTCCATATCCGCATTCTCCCCCACTTCTTCGTGGGCTACCAGGGTGCCGGGTTTATCTTCAAAACTGGATAGAACCATGACCGGCACATTATGGTTCATGGCCATTTCGACAGACCGCGTCTGCAGCACTTTCGCACCCTGGGATGCAAGCTCCAGCATCTCTTCATAGGTGATGCGGTTGATCTTGCGCGCCTTGGGTACGATGCGCGGATCGGTCGTGTAGACGCCGTCAACGTCCGTATAAATTTCGCAGCGGTCGGCCTTGATTGCGGCGGCAAGGGCCACTGCTGTTGTGTCTGACCCGCCCCGGCCAAGGGTTGTGATGCGGTTTTCCGGGCTGACGCCTTGGAACCCAGCGATCACAGCGACCTGGCCCTGCCCCAATCGCTCCATCAACAGCTCGCCCTCCACATCCATGATGCGGGCACGCCCGTGCAAGCCATCTGTGTGCAGTGGGATTTGCCAACCAAGGAAGGAGCGCGCTGGCACGCCCATTTCTTGCAGCACGATCGCCATCAGGCCTGCGGTCACCTGCTCACCAGATGCGACGACGGAGTCATATTCGCGGGCGTCTTGCAACGGGGAGGCCGCGCGAACGAGGTCCACCAGCCGGTTGGTTTCACCAGACATGGCAGAGACCACGACGGCCACTTGGTCGCCTGCGTCAACGGCGCGTTTGACCCGCCCCGCTGCATTGCGGATACGATCAAGGTCAGCCACCGAAGTGCCGCCGAATTTCTGCACAATGCGCGCCACGGGAAAATACCTTTGGCCTCGGCCCGCTGGACGCGCGGACCGACTGGCCTGTCACAAGTTGCCGTCGGGATTGCGCGCAACATATTTTGGAGTTCCGGTGCCCGCAAGCGCTGAAACCAGAAGAAAGGCCGGAAATCGTTATGCCCGCCGATATACAAGCCCAAGTTCAAGGTGCGGTCGACCCGCGTGAGGCCGCACAGTTCGCCGCAATCGCCGAATCGTGGTGGGACCCAGATGGGCCATTCCGTCCGTTGCATCGGCTCAATCCTGCGCGCATGCGGTTCGTTATGAACGCCGTGCAGGAGAATTTCGGCGTCGCAGAAGGCCCCCATGCGCTGAACGGCATGACAGCGGTGGATATTGGCTGTGGTGGTGGGCTGATATCAGAACCGCTGGCGCGGCTTGGCGCAGATGTTACGGGATTGGACGTGACAGAGGAGAATTTGGGCGTTGCCCGCGCACATGCTGCTGATTCGGGACTGACGATAGATTATCGGCTTGAAACGGCAGAGGCCCTGGCGGCCAGCGGTGCTAAGTTCGATATCGTGACAGCGCTTGAGGTGGTCGAACATGTGCCAGACCCGGATGTGTTCATGCGCGCTGCCGCAGAGATGGTGGCACCCGGCGGTCTTCTGATCGCTGCTACGATCAATCGGACGGTTAAATCATTGGCGCTTGCAAAGTTTGGTGCCGAATATGTCCTGCGCTGGCTGCCGCGCGGGACCCATGATTGGCGGAAATTCATGAAGCCGTCAGAATTGGCCCGCCCGCTCCGCGCCGAAGGACTGAGGGTTCTACGGACAGAGGGTGCGGTTTATGAGCCGCTGACGGGGGATTGGCGGCTCAGCCCGGATGTTTCCATGAATTATATGATTGCGGCTGCCCGGGATTGATTCCGATAGGCGAAATCGCATCGCTTTATGGCTGTAGTCAGGTGCGTTGCAGAAGTTCAAAAAATATTACTTTTGTTCTCATTTTTGCATTGAAACATAAATAGAACATTTATATATATTGGTCGGCGCCCGTAATCCGTGGAGAAACTGATGTCTAAACGCCGATACGCCCTCAAGTCTGGGAATGCCGCCCCCTATGAATTGTTCAATGATGCAGAGGATGCCTGGTTCTGGGCCTCTGCAAACACCGCGTTAATACTGGCTGGTGCGCGCGGCCAGCCAAGCCTGAAACCAACGCAGCGCCCTTGTGAAGCGGCGGATGTGCTGAACGCGTTCGAGCGTCTGATGCGGGCTGGAACACTGGCGGCGCGCCACGCCCAAGTTGCCGCACGGTTCGGGCTGCGGCAGCGCCGCCCAAACGGCCTCATTCCATCTGTGAGTAGTGACACTAGGTATTAGAATCCGGGATATGGCGGTGGAGCAGCCCCGCTGAAGTGGTCCACCCACTGGGATAGTATTTATCCCGTCAGAGGAGGATCAGAAGATGGCAGGCAGACGAGACAAACCAGAAGAGATCGTAGCGAAATTGCGCCAAGTAGATGTGCTTCAAGGCCAAGGCCAGTCGATAGCGGATGCAGTCCGTCAGATTGGCGTAACGCAGCAGACGTATTACCGATGGCGCAAGCAATATGGCGGGATGGGGCGTGACCAACTTCGCCGCCTGAAGGAGCTAGAGAAGGAAAATCTTCGGCTCCGGCGTGCGGTCTTGGATCTGGCATTGGACAAGCAAATTCCTCAGGCTGAGACAGAACCGTGGCCGAAGGCCGCGTAAGTCTGTTGAAGGGACGGGAAAACTATTGAGCCTCGCGCGTCGCCGGCGGTGTATCGATGATGTTCGGGAACGGCTTGGCGTATCGGAGCGCAGAGCCTGCCGCATACTTGGCCAGTATCGTTCAACGCAACGCCAGCGTCCGTCGGAGCCAGCAGACGAAGCCAGCCTGACAGCAGACATCATTGAGTTGGCTCGCACCTATGGTCGATACGGCTATCGCCGCGTGATAGCTCTGCTGAACCAGGCGGGTTGGCATGTAAATCATAAGCGGGTTGAAAGGATATGGCGGCGTGAGGGGCTTAAAGTACCGCAGAAGCAACCAAAGAAGGGACGGCTGTGGCTGAATGATGGATCCTGCATCCGCCTCAGGCCAGAGCGTCCCAATCATGTCTGGTCCTATGACTTCGTCCATGACCGGACCGACGACGGGCGTGTTTACCGCACGCTGAATATCATTGATGAGTTCACACGGGAGGCTCTGGCTATCCGTGTTGACCGGAAGCTCAACTCCATCGATGTGGTGGATGCTTTGACGGATCTCTTCATCCTGCGGGGACCGCCAGCATTCATCCGTTCTGATAATCCCTCTCGGCCATTGCTGCGCAATAGCCTGCCGGTCAGTGGGACCAGAGTTTATCGCTGAAAAGGTTCGGGACTGGATCAACGCAGTGGGAGCCAAGACAGCCTATATCACTCCCGCTGCCCGGCAGCGGTTTGTCTTCAAACCGCGAGAGGGAGGCTCACCCTGGGAGAACGGATACTGCGAGAGCTTCAACGCCCGCTTCAGGGATGAGCTGCTCAACGGCGAAATCTTTTACACACTCAAGGAGGCCAAAATCATCATCGAACAATGGCGACAGCACTATAACCGCAAGCGACCTCACAGCGCTTTGGGCTGGCGGCCGCCAGCCCCGGAGGCAGTCATGCCTCTAGAGCAGAGACTGTATATCCACTAACATTACACCCGGACCACTCTGTGGGGGCTGACCACGCTTCGGCTACGGCGCGCTGCGCTGGCAACGCGCGGAACCCAACCGCCTCCTCGACTATGGCGCCCGCGCGCCCGAAGACTGGCAATTCCCCGAAGATCACCCTTGGTACCAGGACGAGCCGTGAGTGCGGCGCTGGTGATCTCTGAACCAGCGCCGCGCATGCACGCGCTCCGGCACCGTTAGCCGATCTTCACTGCTTTTGCATCTGCTGGCACCTCTAGGCCGGGCAGGTTGCGTGGATCGGCTTCTGGTTCGCCGATGGTCATGGTGATGGGGACGACGCCAGCCCAGATGGGGAGGGCGTAGTCTTCCTCGTCGTCTTTTGGGCCGCCGGTGCGGATTTTGGCGGAGGCCTCGTCAATGGGCATTGAGAGCACCGTTGTTGCCTTAATTTCCTGGGCGTTGATGGGGCGGAGCGTGTCCCAACGGCCAGGGGTAAGGCCTTCAACGAACGCCTCCAGGCTGGCAACTTTCTCGTCTGTGTCCTCAATCTTTCGCGCGACCCCGTAGATCATGGCAGAGCGAAAATTGGCGGAGTGATGCATGCCGGAGCGCGCTAAAACCAACCCGTCCATGAGTGTCACCGTCAAGCAGACATCCATTTTTTCAGCAGCGCGAAGACCCCGGCTGGCGCTGGAGCCATGCCAATACACATGGTCCCCCTGACGCCACTGGCAGGTCGGCATCACGACAGGCTTGCCGTCAATATTGTAACCCACATGGCAGAGCGGCATGGCATCCAGAATGCCGTAAAGGGTTTCCCGGTCAAAATGCCCGCGCTCATGGGAGCGGCGGAGGCGGGTGCGGTCTGTGCGGGATAAATCAGCAGTCATCGTCTTGGTCTCCAATTGCGTTGGAGGGATAATTATGGGATTTTTGGACTATACAAAATGACCAATTATGGAAAAAATGACCAATCCAATTATTGCGCCGGACGCCCAATCAACCGCGCCTTTGTTCCAACAGGTCTATACCCGCTTCCGGGATCGGATCATCGCGGGCGATATGGCACCGGGGGACAGGTTGCCTGCCAGCCGGGCCTTGGCGGAACAGCTCGGCGTTTCCCGCGCGACTGTTGTCGCAGCCTATGATCAGCTGGGTGCGGAGGGGTTTGTGGAAGGCAAGCCGGGTTCTGGCCTGTACGTCTGCGCTATTGGCGAAGTCGAGCAGCCAGTGCGTGCGGAGCCAACGCGGCCGATAAAGCCGAAGCCTGCACCACCCCCATCAGGCCTGCCGAAGATCAGGGCGTTCGAACCTGGCCGGCCGGATATGCGGCTTTTTCCCTATCGCCAATGGGCGCGCGCGATGGCGCGTGCGGCCCGGAACAGCCCGGAAGCGCTGGTGACATCTCCAGACCGTTTCGGTGATCCGGTCCTCCGTCAGGCGCTTGCAAAACATTTGGCGGAATGGCGCGGGATTGTCGCCAGCCCAGAGCAAATTCTGATCACAGCCGGATCTGGCGACGCCCTTGAAATCTGCATACGTGCGCTCGGTGCGCCGGGCGATGTGGTGGCTTTGGAGGATCCTGGATATTTGCCAATCCGCCGCTTTGTCGAAAGCCTTGGTTTGAGTTCGGTCTGGATGCCGGTTGGTGTGGATGGTGCTGCTTTGCCGGATGTTCCAGCACGGATCGCCATGCTCACCCCCTCCTGCCAATTCCCACTTGGCGGCGCGATGCCGACGGCGCAACGGATCGCGTTTTTGAATTGGGCGGATGCCAACCAGAGCTGGATCATCGAGGATGACTATGACAGCGAGTACCGCTATGCAGGCCGCCCAATTCCTGCGCTCGCTAGCCTCGATAAGGCAGGGCGTAGCCTTTATATCGGCAGCTTCTCAAAAGTGTTTTCAGATGCGCTGCGGCTTGGATATCTCGTAATTCCAGAGCCATTAATCGAGCGCTTTACGGAGACCTTGCGGCGCTTCGGCGTGAAAGCCTCCATCGCTGCACAGCGCACCTTAGGCGCGTTCATTGAGGATGGAGATTTCTATCGTCATATCCGGCGGACCCGGCGGATTTATGGCGAGCGGCGGGCAGTGTTCCTCCGCCTGATCGAAGAAAAATTGGGACATGCCGCCACATTCACAGATCATCAGGCGGGAATGCAGATCGCGGTCACGCTGCCGGGTGTCGCGGATGATGTAGCGCTGGCGGCGGATGCGTCTGCGGTTGGGGTTGGGTGCCTGCCGCTTTCTGGCTTTAGCGCAGGCGAAGGTGGAGTGTCTGGGCTGCTGCTGGGATTTTGCGCGTTCTCACCGGAGGAAATGGAGGTCGCGCTGGACCGGCTTGCAGGCGTTATAGCGGCCAGAAGAACATGATCGCGGGAATGGCGACGATGACGATAATCACTTCCAGTGGCAGCCCCATCCGCCAGTAATCGCCAAAGCGATACCCGCCCGGCCCCATCACCAGCGTGTTATTTTGATGCCCAATTGGCGTGAGGAACGCGCAGGATGCACCCACGGCCACAGCCATCAAGTATGGATCCGGATTGTTCCCGAGTGCTGCGGCGACATTGGCCGCCAATGGTGCCATCACGACGGCAGTTGCTGCGTTGTTGAGAATGTCCGACACCGTCATGGTGACGACCAGAATGAGCGTCAGCACCGCCCAGGGCGGTAAATCGACGGCGAATTCAGCGATAGCGTTGGCCGCGAGTGCGGTAGCGCCCGATGCCTCCAAAGCACTGCCCAGCGGAATGAGCGCGCCCAGCAACACAAGGATTGACCAGTTCACGCTCTCGTAAAGCTGGCGGGCATGCAAGATGCCGGAGAACACCATGGCAAGCGCCGCACCCGTTAGGGCTACAGCGATTGGCAGCACACCAAGGGCCGCCAGCGCAATCGCACCTGCGAAGAATCCGACCGCCAAAATTGGCCCACGGCGCTTGCCGCCGAAGCTTTTAAGGCCGCGTGCCGCCAGCGGCATGCATCCAAGCTCCGAGATCACGTCTGTCAGGCGTTCACCTTCGCCTTGCAGCAACAATACGTCACCTGCAGCAAAGCGGAAGTTCCTAAGCCGTCCTCTGTGTGGTTGGCCCTGGCGGGACACTGCGAGCAAATTGACGCCGTAGCGCCGCTGCAAGCGCGCTGCCATAACCGTTCGATTGGCGAGGCGGGAGCCTTCAGCGACCACAGCCTCAACCAATTCAACATCTTCGGAATGCAGCAGGCTTGTGCGCGGCGCGGTTGGGTCAATCAACTCAACCCCAAGTGCGGCCACCACGTCTTGCAGCCCGCCGGGCGCTGCCTCAATCAGTAAGATGTCATCTTGCTCTAGGCGCGCGAACCGGGGGGCGGCGGGAAAGACGCGGTCGCCCCGGATCAATCCAACAACCTTCACATCGAAATCACCGATCAGTGGATCAAGCTTGCGCACGGTCAGCCCAATCGCCTGCGACCCTTCAACGACGCGCACTTCGGCCAGATAATCTTCCATGCCGTAGGCGGACGCTGCATCGCCGCTAACGGGCCTGCGGATTGGGATCAACCGCCAGCCGATCAGTGCGACAAACAACAGGCCAGCAACGGCGACGACGAAGCCCACCGGCATGAAATCAAACATATAAAACGGCTCACCAAGCGCCTGATCCCGGTATGTGGCGACAATAATATTCGGCGGCGTGCCGATCAGTGTCAGCAAGCCGCCGAGGATCGAGCCATAGGCCAATGGCATCAGCAGCAGGCTGGGAGACCGCTTTGCATCCGCCGCTGACTGCACGGCGACCGGCATCAACAACGCCAGAGCGCCCACATTATTCATGAATCCGGAAAGAGCTGCAGCGACGCTTGAAAGACCGGCGGTATGGGCGAAGCGGCTTTTGAACAAGGGTGCCAAGGCGTCCGCAATAATTTGCGTCGCCCCTGATTCGCCAAGGCCCCGGCTCAAAATCAGTACAGCAGCGACGGTGATAACGGCTGGATGGCCAAACCCCACAAACGCTTGCCCACCGGGTACAACGCCAAGGATAATGCCCGCTAACAATGCGGACAGCGCCACAATGTCGTAGCGAAGTTTCCCCCAGGCAAACAGCACCAGGGCTAAACCCAGCACACTCACGCTCGCAATTTGATCGTAGGTCATCGCCTGCCCGTGCTATCGATTTGCCAGATATAGAATTCGCCGATGGCGTAGAAGGACCATACCATGGCCAAAGGTCAATCTCGAAAAGCAGCAGGCGGTTCCGCCAAGGTGCGGGATGCGTTGTCGCGGGCGGCAGCGGCGGAACGTGTGGGGGATGGCGACGCGGCCCTTTCAGCACTGTTGCAAGGTGTGTTGGATAAGCCAGACGCGCCGGAACTTTATCCCCCACTCTCCCGTCTATTGGGCGATATGCGGTTTGAAGAGGCCAGCCCAGCTGTGGCCCGCGCTGTCGTACATGCTCTGCATGCGCCATGGATCAATCCACAGTCGCTCGCACCTGCGGCAATCTCCCTTCTGTTGGCGACACACAACGTTCTGTCGGCTGATGCGCCTGCTATTGGTGCTGCTATGGCGCGAGACCCGCTCCTGCTGGCATTGCTTGAACGCACTATGCTGCCGAGCCCGAAGCTTGAAGCCATGTTGATCGCGGCGCGCCGTCAGCTTCTACAACTGGCGGCGGAAGGCTTTGTACCAGAGGCCGAAGCGGTGCGGTTTGCCCAAGCTATGGCCGCCCAAGCGCAGTTGAACGGGTGGATGTGGGCGGAGGCTCCAAGCGAAACCCAAGCCCTTGGGATATTGGCGCCACGCTTGCCGGAATTGCCGTTTGGCTATGTGCATATCGTCTACGCGCTCTACCGTCCGTTAGCGGATGTCCCCGGCCTTGCAGATATCCAGGTGAAAGGGCCTTGGCGGGATGCGGCGCGCCTGCTGATCCAGGACCCTGGCGAAGAGCGCCGCCTTGCTGCGAAGTTAGAGCGGGTCGGCGGGGCAGTATCGACCGAGGGCGCGTCCGCTGCCGTTAAAGCGCAGTATGAAGCGCACCCTTATCCCCGCTGGTCCATGGCTGTTCGCCGCAAACCGCTGCCAATTCATGAGATTGCTGCGGGCCTTTTTCCCCATGCGGACCTCCCAGATTGGCCCGCGCGGCGGTTGGACGTTCTGATTGCCGGTTCCGGTACCGGTAAACATGCAGCCGATGTTTCCACCCGATTTCAGGGCGCCCGCATCCAAGCTATTGATCTTTCACGCGCATCGCTTGGCTATGCGGCAAGGATGCTGAAAAACCGCCCGGGCATGACCTTCGCTGAGGCAGACATTATGGAATTGGGGAATTGGGAACAACGGTTCGACCATATCGAGAGCGTTGGCGTGTTGCATCATCTGGCCGACCCGTTGGCGGGCTGGCGCATCCTCACGGGATTGTTGAAGCCGGGCGGGTCCATGCGGGTTGGGTTTTACAGCAAGCGCGGGCGGAGCCGGATCGAGGCCGCGCGATCTGCCCTTCGGGATGCTGGTTTCCATGGCCAATCAGATGCTGATCTTCGCGCTGCTCGCACCTTTGCCATGGCAGAGCCGGATGGCAGCGACGCACGCAAGGCTGCTGATGAGCTTGATTTCTATGCGGCGAGCGGTGCCCGCGATTTCCTGTTTCACGCCGAAGAGCATGAACTCTCTCCAGCAGAACTGGCTGATATGACAGAGGCGCTCGGGCTCCGTGTTCTAGGGTTGGAGCTCACGCATTCCGATGCTGCATCGCTTTACCGTCAGCGCTTCCCCGATGATCCAGCCATCGCTGATCTCAGGCGATGGGATGCTATCGAAGCGGAGCACCCGGATATATTTCGCCATATGTGCCAATTCTGGTGTGTCAGTTCTGGTGTGTAAGTGCGCAATAATGGATCAAATATCCAGCCATCTATGCGCTAAGCGCAAAGCGACTTTCGCTCCTGGCTGTATTATCAATCCGGCTTTACATGGTCATATTGATGTTCAAGATAAGCGCATATGTTTTTGCTGAAGGAGAATTGAACCATGCCGGATACCGCATTTTCGCACCAGCAATCTGCCGCCAGCACCGCTATTGAGGCTGCGTTCAACTATATTGAGCCGATTCCATCTGGCGAAAAACCATATCGGCGTATGGATCCGCCTGGTCCTGGCCAGTTGGAAACCAACGCGACCTACGCGCCGATCCAGATGCGGGTGCATGATCTGCGGGAAACGGATGGCCAGCAGACTTTGGATGCTGAAGGCTTCGCCGTTGTGAACGCTCCGTCTGCTATTCAGAATTTTTCGGATGTAGAGGCGATCCGCACGGCCTATTACGCCCAAAGTGAGGCCATTGTCGCCCAGGCGACGGGTGCCGCGCGGGTCATCACATTTGACCACACGATCCGCCGCGCTGTTCCAGGCGCGGACCGCGCGCCGGTCGCCCGTGTCCATAATGACTACACAGAGAAATCCGGGCCACAGCGGGTACGGGACCTCATGGGCGATGAGGCGGAAACGCTGCTGAAAGGCCGCTTCGCCATCGTCAATTTGTGGCGTCCTATCGGCCATCCGGTTGAAGACGCACCGCTCGCAATCGCTTCCGCAAAGAGCGTGCCACCAAAGGATTTCATCGAGCAGGATCTGATCTATGCAGACCGCGTTGGTGAGACGACTTTGGTTCAGCACTCAGAGGCGCATCACTGGGTCTATTTGTCTAAGCAGACGCCGGATGAAGCGATTCTGATCAAATGCTTTGACAGTGCCAAAGATGGCCGCGCCCGCTTCACCGCGCACTCCGCCTTCTTTGACCCGAATGCCCCGGCGGACGCGCGGCCCCGCGAGAGCATTGAAATCCGCACACTGGTCTTCTTTGACGACTAACCCAATCTGGCCGGTTGCTCTAACGCAATTCCCGGCCCATGCGGGTTACGAGCGCCAGGGTTGCTTTGCCGGTTGGCGTCACGCCGATCTGTTTTTGGAACGCTTTGACAGCGTTTTCGGTCGGCGTCATATCGTCGAAATTCGCGTCAATCGGGCCGGTATAGTGGCCGAGTGAGATGAGATATCGGCGTGCGAGGACGGTCACAAACCGTTCTTCCCGTTTATCCCAATCCCAAAAGTCCGGATCAATTTTCTTTGCCGCTTTCAAGTCTGCGCGGGCTTCTTCGATCCGTCCCGTCTGCCAATAGACGAAGGCGCGGCTATCAAGTGCCTGGAAATGCTCCGGGTCTTTCTTGATGGCCAGTTGGCAGTCTGGCAGTGCGCGTTCGGGGTCCGGCATGAGAGCGAGCGCCCAGCAGCGACCGTTTCTGGCTTGGGCACTGTCCGGTGTTTTCGCGATCAGGTCATCCATAATTTCGACAGATCGCTCGAACTTGCCGTCATGCGCATAGGCCGTGCTGGCAGCGTGCTGGGCTTCGTAGAACTTCGGCTCTAGCTCTGCCGCACGATTGGCGTCTGCGGCGGCGAGGGCATATTGCTTGCGGTTCATGAAAATATCGAACCGAACAAGGTGCGCGCTTGCCAATTCTGGGTTTAGGCGGAGCGCTGACCGTGCTGCGCTCAATGCTTCGTCATCTTTGTCCAGCCCAAGCAGTGTGATCGAGCGCAGCAGGTGTAGCTGCGGGAACTTTGGTGCCATGGTCAGCGCTTCATCGATATCACCGAGCGCAAACGCATAGTTCTTCTGGCCGATATAGGCCTCAGCACGGATGGCGTATCCACCTGGGTTGCGGCGGTCCAATTCGATACCGCGAGAAGCATCCGCGATAGCTTTCTGGTGTTCATCCATTTGGGAATAGATGGCAGCCCGCGTGACGTGGGGGAGCGGCAGGTTCGGCGCTGCGGCGATGGCTTTGGTGGCGGATGCGAGGGCTTTCTCGTCCTCCTTCATCTCCAGATAGGCGTTGGTCTTGCCGATCAGCGCCACCGCCAGTGCATTGCCGCCCACGGAGCCGCTGTCGATGATGTAATCACACGCTTCAAGCCGCTTTTCTGCTGTCATGGGTGCGAGCATGCAGACCGCGGCGGCAGTCTCTTCCCGGCTGGCGGGCTTGCCTTCCTGGGCGATGGCGGGCGCGATTGCTCCGATACTGAAGGCTAGACCAAGTGCAGCGATTGCAATGAATTTCCGGCTCAAAGTCTTTTCCCCAAACGTTGATGCGCAATCTTAGCCAAAATTCGAAAGCGGGAATAAGGCGAAATTTCTGGCATGCATACTCATGCGTTACGCAGCATTGGCCCGGCCGGCAATCGCAATGCGCGCCAGACGCCAAATGCGCCAGCAGATACGGCCAGTGCCAACGCCAATCCAGCCGGAATTGCTGCGGCTGGGATGGAGAATACGAAATCCGTCTGCAGCAGGAAGGTCACAATCGCCCAGGCACCAAGCGCGCCAATGCCAACAGCCAGCACGGCTGTAACAAGGCCAATCAGCGCGAACTCAATCCCCTGCGCCGTGATGATTTGCGCCCGTGTAGCCCCTGCCGTTTTCAGCAAGGCCGCTTCATACACCCGTCGACGTTGGCTGGCCGCGACGGCACCTGCGAGCGTTAACGCGCCCGCGATAACGGACATTGCAGCGACGGCAGCAAGGGCACCGCCAATCCGGTCCAATATTTGCCGGGCGATCACGACGGCATCCTTGACGCGGATGACAGTGACGTTCGGCAGTGCATCGGTGACGCGACGGGTTGTCTCTGCTTCCATTTCTGGGGTGGCAGATGCTGTTGCCAGGATGGTGTGTGGTGCCGGTTTTAGGGTGGCGGGATCAAGGATGGTGGAGAAATTCATGGCGAAGCTGGAATAGTCGAGCTGGCGCAGGCTGGCGATCTCTGCCGTAATTGCACGCCCAAGCACATTGAAGGTCAGCGTGTCGCCAAGGCCAATGCCGAAGCCTTCCGCAATGGCGGCATCGAACGAAACCAACGGCTTGCCCTGGTAGTCCGCTGGCCACCATTCACCGGCAACAATGGGGGTCGCTGCTGGCGGTTCGGCGGCGAAGGTCAGCCCGCGTTCGTTCCGTATGGCCCAGCGGGTGTCATCGGTGATGACGGCTTCGGCGGCGGGTACACCATTGATGTGGGTGATCCGGGCACGCAGCATCGGTGCCTCACCGTCGAGCGTTACGCCGGGAAGGTCTTGCAGGATGGCGCGGAAGGGCTCCAATTGTTGCGGCTGAATGTCGATGAAGAAGAATGTCGGTGCCTTGGTCGCGACCGTGCGGTCCAGGCGGCTGGAGAACGCAGATTCTGTCATGGTGACAGCCGTCAGCGCGGCCAGCCCAAGACCAAGCGATAGTGCGATGGAAAGCGTTGGCGCGCCGGGGCGGGCGATGCCCGAAATCGCCAATCGGAATAACGGCCCGCCTTTGCGCGGCATCTTGCGGGCGGCACGGATCAGCAAAGTTGCGCAACCAAGAAACAGCAGCGTCGCCATAAGCGCGCCCGCTACAAAAGCTGCAGCGACTATTTTGTCCGCCGCTGTCAGGACGGCCAATGCCGCAAGCGCAATCGCGCCGAGCGCAAGCAGCCAAAGCCTGCCGCGCGCCGGACGAGTGCCGGAGATGCCAAGTGCGGCAGCGCCGATCAGGCGGGCTGCGGGCAAGCGCTCAGCCGCTGCAAGCGGCCAAAGTGCAAAGACGAATGCGGTCACTAGGCCAAACAAAGCGGCCAAACCCATGGAGGCAAATGCAGGCGTTGCTGCCAACCGCACACCCAGGATATCCGCCAGTAGACCGGTCAGTGCCATGGGGGTCAGGCCGCCAATTACGGCACCCAGGATGGATGCGAAAGCAGCGATCAGTGCGATCTGCATCAGATAGGCCCGGAAAATCACATGGGCCGGCGCGCCAAGGCACTTCAAGATCGCCGCCGTCCGCGCGCGCCCATCCATGTAGGCCTTAACTGCATTGGCGGCGCCGACACCACCGACCAGCAATGCGGCCAAACTCGCCAAGGTCAAAAACAGGCTGAGGCGTTCGATCATCCGCCGGAGCGTTGGTGCTGCCTCTGCTGCCGTGCGAAGCCGCCAGCCTGGATCATCGAATGCGGCTTTGAGGGCATCCCGTGCGGCATCTGCGCTCTGCCCTGGCGGTAACGCCACCCGATAGCGCCACGTCACCAGCGCACCCTGCACGGCCAATCCGGCTGCATCCAATGCTGCGTGGGAGACCATCACCCGTGGCCCGAGTGAAAGAAGACCAACGCCCCGATCTGCTTCTTCGGTGATGACAGCGCGGACGATGAGATTGGTTTTATTTAATCGGAACTGGTCGCCAATCTTCAGGCCGGTGGCATCCAGAAAGGCTTGCTCGACGGCGGCACCGAATGCGCCATCTGCCTGAGCCAGGGCCTGTTCTGCCGGAATATCGGGAGAGAGCGTCAACCCGCCATATAGCGGGTAGCCGCCATCTACGGCTTTCAATGAGGCCAGCTGCCGTTTTTCGCCGACCAGTGCCATGCTGCGCATTTCTGCGATCCGGGTGGAGCGGCCAAGGGATTTTATATAGTCCTGCTGTTCCTGGCTGGCCTCGCGGTAGAGCAACCGTGCTTCCAGATCGCTTCCGGCCAAGCGCTGTGCGTCCCGGGCGATACCATCTTCAACAGCCGTCCGCGTTGCACCTACGGCAGCAATGGCTGCGACGCCAAGTGCGAGGCACGCGATGAAAATTCTAAATCCGGCAAGGCCGCGCCCTAATCCATCCCGCAACTCTCGGCGCGCGATCGTCCACGCGGAGCGCCAATCATTTGCTGCCTCGCTTGGTTCGCTCATGCCTCGCTCACTTGGCCATCAGCCATACGGAACTGCCGTGTGCAGCGGGCTGCGAGGGCAGGGTCGTGGGTGACGAGCAGGAGAGCCGCCTTTCTTATTGCGGCTTGCGCAAACATAAGCTCGACGATTGCGGCACCTGTTTCACCGTCCAAATTTCCGGTGGGCTCATCCGCCAATAGAATATCTGCGTCCCCAGCGAAGGCGCGGGCAATGGCGACGCGTTGCTGCTCGCCGCCGGAAAGCTGGCTTGGCAAATGGCCTGCGCGCTGGCTCAATCCAACGTCCGCAAGGGCAGCAGCAGCGCGATCATGGGCATCCCGGCGACCGGCAAGCTCCAGCGGCGTCGCGATATTCTCCAGTGCGGTCATTGATGGGATCAGGTGAAATGCTTGGAATACGAACCCGATGCGCTCCCGACGAAAGCGGGCGCGGGCATCCTCGCCAAGCGCTGTTAGGTCCCGTCCACCCACATGCACTTGGCCGGATGTTGCAGGCTCCAGGCCTGCTGTCACAAGCAGCAAGGATGACTTGCCAGAACCCGATGGACCCACCAGAGAAACTGTTTCTCCGGCGTTTACCTTAAAATTAACGCCGCGTAAGACATTGACCTCTCCTGCGTCGCTTTCCAAGTTTAGACATACGTCCTGCAAATCAATGGCGAGGTCCGGCATGTTTGGTATGAAATTCCTGGGCCTGAAAAGACGAATGGGTGATGCGCTTGGATATGGCGCGCCGCGCCGCGTTTTCAATATAGCGCTTTTTGCGGCGATGATGGCTGCCATTTTCGTGAACCCTGCCAACGCCCAACAGAAGCGCCTGCTGATCTTCGGCGATAGCTTGGTTGCGGGCTATGGCTTGCCGCGGGAGGCCGGGTTTATCGCCCAGCTTGACCAAGCGTTGAAAGAGGCCGGGCATGAGGTTGTGCTGATAGACGGCGGCGTATCTGGGGATACATCAGCCGGCGGGCGTGCTCGGATTGGATGGTCACTGACCGAACGGCCAACCCATGCGCTGGTGGAGCTTGGTGCCAATGATGCGCTGCGTGGCGTGGATCCGAAAGAAACGAAGAAAAACCTCCAACGCATTTTGGACTCGCTGGAACGGGCGCATGTGCCTGTTCTGCTTGCTGGTATGCGTGCCCCCCGGAACTTTGGGGATGACTATGCTGATGAATTCGATGATATCTACCGCGATATTTCCGGTGGCATAAGCGTGGCGCTATATCCATTCTTCCTTGAAGGCGTGGCGCTCCAGCCGGAGCTTAACCAGCCGGACGGCATCCACCCGAACGTCAAAGGAGTGGCGATTATCGTGCAACGCATTCTCCCGGATATCCTGAAACTCCTGCGCAAGAAGTCGCTTCGATGAGTGACGCAACACCGTTTCCCTTCGCATGGTCTGAAGCTGATAATGCTGCGGTCGCGGCCCGCGCCGTGGCACAAGAACTGGTTGGCCAGATGCGACAGGGGCCGCGTCCCAAACTTGGCCTGCTGTATATCTCGGACCTGTTTGCGGATGACATGGACGCCGTAGTCGAGATTCTTTCCAGCGCCACCGGCGTTGCAGAATGGACGGGTGCGGCAGCACTTGGCGTGATCGCGGGCCGGAAAGAATTGTTCGAGAGCCCGGCACTCGCCGTGATGCTGCTGGATCTGCCTGATGATGCGGTCCAGCCTTACGGCCCAATCACTGATGCTGCGAGCTTTGAAGTGGCAGTAGAGCAAGCCGCAAGTTTTTCTGAGGATGCGGGTGCCGCACTTGGTATCATCCACATGGACCCGACGGGCGATCCGCTGGGCCAGGGTCTTGGCTCACTGCCGGGTATGCTTGCGGACGCTGGCGGGCTGTATCTCGTCGGCGGCTTGGCCTCAGGCCGGGACGCCATGCCCATCGCCGCGACTGCAGGCCTGGCAGCGCGGGCAGTGGGCGGCGCATTGGTGGCGCTTGAAAGCGGCGTTGCGACAGGCGTCAGCCAAGGCTGCCGGCCAATTGGCCCGGCCCGCACAATCACGGTCGAGGGCGATGGTGTTATTGGCCGCATGGATGACACCCCTGCCATGAGCGTGCTCCTGGCGGAGCTTGGTCTTTCAGCAGAGCCTGATGTGGCTGATCTGCGGGAGGCGCTGCGTGATATTCACATAGCGCTGCCGATAGCAGGTGCAGACCGGGAGGATTATCTGGTCCGCAATCTGACAGGTATTGATGTGCAACGTGGCCTCGTTGGCATTTCTGAGGCCGTGGCGGATGGCGATCGGGCCATGTTCTGCCGGCGCGACCGCACCAGCGCTGCCGAAGACCTGAACCGCATGGCCAAAGACGCCCGCCGCCGCTTAGGCCGTCCGCCGCGCGGCGCGCTTTATGTATCGTGCCTCGCTCGCGGCCCGAACCTCTTTGGCCCCGGCGACCAGGAGCTCGCCATCCTGCACGCAGCTATTGGCGGCGATTGCCCTGTTGTCGGCTTCTTCGCCAACGGTGAAATCGCCCACGACCGCATCTACGGCTACACCGGCGTGCTCACACTGTTTGGTTAGGCACGCGTGATTTTCGGCAATAGATCTGGCCATTGGCGATAAATGCCACGCGAATCGACAACGACGGGGATGGTCTCGGCGATGCGGCGGTAGTCGACGTCTGTGTGGTCCGCGATAACAAGGGCAGCGTCGAACTGGGATAGATCATCGAGCGATGTTGAGCGCATGCCTGCAAGGTTTGGGTGCCGGCGGGTCTTGCCAATCTCTGGCACGAACGGATCGTGATATGCAGCTTCAGCGCCCCTGGCTTGCAGCAAGTCAAGAATTTCCAGGCCGGGGCTTTCGCGGATGTCGTTGACGTTCTTTTTATACGCGACCCCCAGTACCAGCACCCGTGCGCCATTCAGCGCCATCCGGCTTTTCTGGCTAAGCGCCTCCGCCAATGCAGTGATGACGCCTGCGGGCTGGGCCGCATTGATTTCGCCTGCAAGTTCGACAAAGCGCGTTGGCAGGCCAAGCGCTTCCGCCCGCCAAGCCAGATAGAACGGATCAATCGGAATGCAGTGTCCGCCAAGGCCTGGGCCTGGATAGAACGGCATATAGCCGAAGGGTTTGGTCGCAGCCGCATCCACCACTTCAAACACATCAACGCCCATGGCTGCATAGACACCCTTCAATTCATTCACGAGTGCAATATTGACGGCGCGGAATACGTTTTCCGTGATCTTCGTGGCCTCCGCTGCCTCCAGTGAAGATACCGGCGTCAGCTTCGGTGAGACGAGGCCGTAAACCGCCTCCGCCGCTTTCAGCGATGCATCGTCCAAGCCCGCAAGCACTTTTGGGATGTCCGAAATGCCGAATGTGGCATTGCCGGGGTCTTCCCGCTCTGGCGCGTAGGCGACCAGAACGTCCTGGCCTGGGGTCAGGCCTGCGGCCTCCAAGATTGGCAGCACGCATGCCCGTGTCGCACCCGGATAAACTGTGGATTCAAGGCTGAGCAGTGCGCCTGGAGCTAAATGTGGTGCCAGGCTTTCAACTGTGCGCTCGACAAAGCCCATGTCCGGCTGGCGCCCGGCGGCGAGCGGAGTTGGAACGGCGATCAGCACAGCGTCTGCCTCGTTCACGCGGGCCATATCGGTGGAGGCGTCGAAGCATCCGCTGGCATTGGCCGCCTGGATTGCTGCTGCTGGGGCTGTCGTCAAATAGCTCTCGCCCGCAAGCAGGCGCTTCGGCTTCGCGGGATCAATATCGAGGCCGAGCACGTTGACACCCCTGGCCGCGAAGGCCAGCGCCAGCGGTAATCCCACATAGCCAAGGCCCACGACCGCGACTTTCAATCCGCCATCCGCCGCTTTGCGGGCAATCTTGGCCGCTGCATCATCGCCGCTTGTCATGTCGGACTCCAAACCCTGTTGACGGCGCGCCAGCACTCGCGCTTTCTGTACTGCATATCAGAGGAGGTACGCGATGGCCTATTGGCTGTTCAAGACCGAGCCTGGGACATGGTCCTGGGACGATCAGATGAATACGGATATTGAAGGCTGGGACGGCGTGCGAAACCACCAAGCCTGCAACAATATGCGCGCAATGAAGATTGGCGATGAAGGCTTCTTTTATCACTCCGTCAAAGAGAAGCAGATTGTCGGCATCGTAAAGGTGGCGAAGGAATTCCATCCTGACCCTTCGGATGCAAGCGGTAAGTTCGGCATGGTTGGGATTTCAGCCGTAAAGCCCTTCAAGACGCCGGTGACGCTAGCGGATATCAAGGCTGATGACCGCTTCGAGGACTTAGCCCTGGTGCGCCAATCGCGCCTATCTGTCGTGCCAATATCGGATGAGCATTGGACGATGCTCTGCGAAATGGGCGGGGTCAAACCATGAGCTTTGAAGGCATGGCGCTGATGGCGCTGGCTGACGTGCCGGAAGATGACGCCCGCGGCGTCACCATTCGGGATGGCGCTAAGATGCGGAAATTCGTGGTGCTGCGCTGGAAAGGCGAAACCATCGTCTACCGCAATCGTTGCCCCCACGCTGGCACGCCGCTCGACTGGATTCCAGACAGGTTTTTTGACCGCAGCGGCGATTTCATCTTCTGCGCCACCCACGGTGCCAGCTTTGAACCGGACACTGGCCTCTGTATCGACGGTCCCTGCGTTGGAGATGTGCTGGATCGCTGCAAATTCACCATAGACGACGGTATCGTGACGCTGGCGGAGCCGCTTTAGAGCAGCTCAGCGCCTGGCACACGGGCGGCCAAAAGTGTAGCGGCGGCATCGGTGGCAGCGATGATGGCGGCAGCATCATCTGCAGGTGCGTCAAAATTCGGCCCAAGGTCCAGCAGGAGGCTGTAACGGGCGCGGGCAGTGATATCCTTGAGATCGCGCTCGGCCTCGCCCGGCAGCGCATCGGTGAGTGACAGGCCATCGTGGCAAAGCGGGATGGCGACGAAGTCGGCTAAGCCTTGGTCCAGCAGGTGGCGAATGGCTGTGCGATGGCCTGCCAGCAGCCCGGCACTGAATATGACGATCCAGTCGCCCGGATGCGTGGCGGCAAGTGCTTCGAGTTCTGCCTGACCGGTGCTGGCCCGGAGTGCGACGCGCCGGTCCCGCCGGATGCCTTGCCCGAGCGCACCCAGATGGCCAGCAATTTCATGCACGGTTGAGCGGTCTTTTGCTTTGGTATCTTCATCCAGTGCGGCAAATGGGATGAGATTGGGGTGGGTCCGGCGGCGATCCACACGTGGGCCGAGCCGCCATCCAGTCGCCAAACGCTCCACCATCCAGCGCCGGTGCTCAATTGCTGCCAGGTGTTCGATCTCACGGGGTGTGAAGGGTACTGTGTCTGCTGCATCCGGTCCGATGGAGCATTCAGCCAACCGAAGCTTCGCTGCGATATGGTCCGCCTGGGCGCGGTTGGCATTCCGATATTGCTCACCGAGCTCCGCCCATGGCTTTGCGGCTGCGGGATTGGCGTTGGCGCCATATTCCGCCAGATACCGCTCGTGGATCGCGCGGGCCAGCCGATCTCCCGCATCCCGCAATACATCGCCATCCGCCCAGACGTCCTGGACCGCGCCGAATGTGCGCACGACTGCGACGTCGGCACCGAACAGTTCTGTCATCCGCTGTATGCCGAGCGGGTTGGCTGCTGCGCGCTGACGGAGAAAGACATGGGGGATCGCCCGCTCACTGCGCTTCAGGAAATCCGTGAGGGCCATGCAAGCCGCTAATGAGGCTTCGTCATCACCAAGCGCGATGAACGCAGCCGTTGGGGGTGGTGTTTGGGCGAAGGCCGTGTTGAATGCGGTTTCTTGGCCATTGCTCGCCAACGCTGCTTCGATAAACGTGATGTCCGCAAAATCATTTGCCCAGGGATTGGCGTCGCGAAAGGCGGCACCGGCGGCATCTGCACCCTGGTCGATGATCGTGATCATGACCGGTGTGGCAGGGTCATACACGCACGTTTTCAGGATATGCAGGACGATACTGGCACCCATGCGCCCAAACCCGATGCAGAGGAAATGCGGTCGCTCGGCACCATGCACTGCCGCCGCCAGCTCAAACGGGTGTGTGTTGAAGACCTTGCGCAATGCCAGATATTTTTCGTTGAGCAGCGTCACGCGGAGGTTTGGAGCAGCTGCTAGATTGCGCCGTTCAGCGGCCATGCGGCGATAGAGCGGCGGATCGGAAATCCGCGCCAAAACCTCAACCACAGAACCGGATTGACCTGATTTGATGACAGCGGCTTCGGCTGCGGCCATGGCGTCTAGGTTGGCGGCATCGTTTTCGCTGGCGATGACGATTTTGGCCGCCCGGCCAGCACCCGCCAAGCTGAATGCAGCTTCATCGGGTGCGGCACGATCAAACACCACGGCCCCGGCAGCGCTTAAGTCTTCATCAGGCTCTGGGGCTAATAGAACAACACTTCGGCCAGATTTCAGCAGGTTCGCAGCCAGTGCGCGCACCCCTGGATTCAGGCCAGTGATAATGACATGACCGCTGAGTGAGCCGGCGCGCCAACGCCTGAAATCCGCCCGGACGGTGGCCCCGATAGCGGCCGCTGCGACCATCAAATACAGCAATACGATGCTAACCCGCGCCCCATGGATTTGCGACGGCAGGAAGTGGCCGTCAGCGTCCTCGTGGCGGAGCTCGGTTTCCAAGCTGAACAGGATCAATGCATCAAAGAAGTTCTGCGATAAGTTCTGCGGCGCACCAAAGGCTATGTCATACCGTTGGAACCCCCAGGTCCCAAGCAGGACGATGGTAATGAGTGCGGCTAAGCTCACATACCACGCCGCCGTTCCTGGCTTGCCAAGCAGTTTCATGAAGCTGTTGGTTCCATCATGCGCCGGGCGTCAGCTCACGTTCACTAAAGATCATATTCCATATCAGTATATCATCCGCCATGATCAGTGTTGTCCGCGCATTCAATTCTCGCAACGTGAGGCGGGCAGGCCTGAACCGCTCGTACTCATACCGGTCGCGGAGTTCGGCTATCCGCCCAATCATTCGTTCTGACTGACGTACCGCGCTCTTAAAATCGCCAATCAAGCGAATTCCGAACAATGAAGCGCCGATAGCAGGCAGTACGCCGCCAGCATAGGTCGCCAAAGATTTCCATTTGTAGAGAGCTGCATAGCCCGAACCATCAGATGTGGTTTGTGCGAAGAACGCCCCGAGGAAATACAGGCCAATCAAGAACGCAGCCCCTAAACAAGCGAGACAAATCAATTCAAGCCTATGGTCAAGTGCCTCGAGCAGCCCATGCGTACGTTCGTGGTACTCTTCCTGCGCTCCAAGCTCCTCAACAATTGCGACGTCGATGGCCCTCTGCAGCTGATCCTGTCCAACGACACCCGTTGGCAACTCAATTTCGCGGAGGCTTGCGCGAATGTACCATGGTAGCCGGATCTGGTGCCGTTGCAGCCCTGCTTCATCCGTGTGGGTTGACCGCCGATAGGGTGCGCCGCCAATGATGAAATGCAGTCGGCTTGGCCGCAGGATTTCAGCAAGGCTTCTCCCAGTCATCCAATGCTCTTGCCATCGTTGCTTACGTCCCATGATTGTGATGAAAACCATGACGGCCAGGATAAGAAGCTCCACGCTTGTGGTCATAGATTTGAATAGAAGCGACGGGCAAAAAGTTCCTGCCGTAGCAGGGCAAGCATCAAACGCTTGCTCAACCCAGACTCCCTTGTCATGCGAAATGAAAAGCGCCATTAATCCCGCCGCGACCGCGAGCGCAGCCAAGAGGAAGTTGCCAACGTAAGCGCTTCTGAACCTGTGTGCGTTTTGCAAAGCGATGTTGTCAGCTCTGACTTAGCGTTCGAGTAGGCTCTCCCGTAAACTAGCCGCATATTTCTGCCCGCCGATATCCTTGGCAAGGGCCATTGAGGCAGACCAAGCCGCCCTGTTCTCCGCGAGCCGCAATTCCAGCCGTCCGGATGGACGTCGCCAAGCGAGCGCAGATACGACGAAGTTGTATACGAACGCGTAGGAGCGCTTACGCAACTTCAGTTTCCTAAACCCCTGAAGACCTTCCAGCGCTAATCCAGTCGTCGGGGCGGCCAGGATGCTTAGGAGATTGCCGCGTAGATCATCCGCCGCCGTATTGTCCTGCCCGTCCAGTGCGATCGGGTCCCAGGCGAAATCAGCCTCCGGGTTGTCGGGAGGATTGTTATCTTTGTAACGATGCAATGTGCCATGTTGGATCCAGATAATTTCAACACCGCGCCGCTGGGCCTCTGCCACTATATCCGTTGTAGAGCCTGCCGGTTCATATGCGATTCTGTTGGTTTTTTTGTCTCGTTCTTGGCCATTCCATACGACGATCAGCACATCGACATGCGCTATCATCAGATATCCAGCGCGGCGGAAGGCCTCATCTTTATCAGTGGTCAGCTCATGATCCAGCGCCAGGTTGGATCGCAACATATCGGGCTCAAACCAGGCTTCGAAATCTTGCCTGAAATCAGACTCTAGGTGTTCCAGATACTTTTCCTTTTTTGCTGGAAGGATCGCATGGATGGAGTAGCCAGCTTCTTTGGCGGCCTTGCTTGCAATCTGACTGGCACCGGGGGCTAAAGTGGTCATGAAACGAAGATTAAAGCCGTCTTGCTTGTAAGGCGTTTCGTTAGCTGAATAACGCCCGTTCTCCGCGTTGGCACCGTCCATCGTTTCCGTGACGAATTTCAGTGCGCCTTTAATATTTTGTAGGAGCGTTGCCTGGTCCCAGTGTTCCAGTTTCTCTGGCAAGTGCCCCGCAATGCCGACACGCATTGTCAGTTTCGGTGGAATAAATGCGCTTTCTGTCATTGGTTGGATAGCTCCCCCGGTTTTGCCCAAAACCTCTGATCCAACTTGTACGATAGTGCGGGATGGGATGGCGGAGCAAGGCGATGATTTCGTGTTTCGCGACGGGCGCGCATCCGTTAGGTTTGGTTGAGCCGTTGAATGCAGGGAACAGCAAATGTTTGGGACTGATAGCGTTATTCGTGACTACACCGTGGCGCGGAATGACTACCGCAATGTCATGCCTGAGACGTTCAATTTCGCTTTTGACGTGATCGACGTGCGCGGCGCTAAGCATGACAAAACAGCGTTGATCGCCGTTGGCCCGGATGGCGCGCGCACGGGTGATGTCTCCTATTCCGATCTGTCACGCCAATCTGGTCAATTCGCCAATGGGCTGAAGCGGCTTGGCTTGGCTAAGGGCGATTTCGCCTGTGTGGTGATAGGCCGAATTCCGGAATGGTACGGGGTGCTGTTCGGTTGCATGAAGCTAGGCGTTGTCTCCATGCCCGGCACCAATTTATTGACAGCGAAGGACATCGCCTATCGCATCAACCAGTCCGGTGCCAAAGCGGTCATTGTCACGGAGGAGCATTGCGAGAAAGTTGAGGCAATCCTGGCGGAATGCCCGACGCTCGCGCACAAAATCGTCATAGGCGACGCACGGGATGGCTGGCTGAATTTCCGGGAGATGTGTGCCGCTGAAAGCCCAGAAATCAGCCAGGCAGAGTGCGGGCCGTTCAAATCAACCGATATGATGATGGCCTATTTCACGTCTGGCACGACGGCACTGCCGAAAATGGTACCGCGGGACTTTGGCTATGGGCTGGCGCATGCGGCGACAGGCCTGTTCTGGATGGACCTCAATGAAGATGACATCCACTGGACGCTGACTGATACCGGCTGGGCCAAGGCTGCGTGGGGCATGCTATTCCCGCAATTGCTCCTGGGCTGCACGATTGTGCTGTTCGACGGCAAGGGCTTCGATGTGGACCAGCATTTGAACATGATCAAAGATCTGCAGGTGACAACCTTCTGCGCGCCACCCACGGTTTATCGCCTGTTCGCGCAACAGGATTTGTCGAAATATGATGTCTCCAGCCTCCGCCGTTGCTTAGGCGCGGGTGAACCGCTGAACCCTGAAGTCATCCGCTATTGGGAAACGCACACCGGCACTGTCATCGCCGACGGGTATGGCCAGACGGAAACAATCAATATCGTCGCCAACTTCCCTGGCCAGGAAACCAAGTTTGGCTCCATGGGCCAGCCGGTTCCTGGTTTCGATATCGATGTGGTGGATGATGACGGCAACCGCTTGGCACCGGAAGAAGTCGGCCATATCGCCGTCCGCACAGATACGGGCGGGGCTTGGCCGCCGGGTCTATTTGACGGCTACTTGAAATCTGACGGCGGCGTTGCCCGGGATGCATTCCGCAATGGCTGGTACTACACTGGCGATACGGCCCGGAAAGATACAGACGGCTATCTTTGGTTCGTTGGCCGCGCGGATGATCTGATTTCGTCTGCCGGGTATCGGATCAGCCCGTTTGAAGTGGAATCAGCGCTGCTGGAGCATCCAGCGATTATGGAAAGTGCGGTTGTTGGCCATCCGGACCCGACCCGCGGCCAGGTCGTCAAAGCGTTCATCATTCTGGCGGACGGGCGGAATGGCAGCCCGGCGCTGGCGGAAGAAATTCAGGATTTCTGTAAAGACCTAACAGCACCCTACAAATACCCGCGGGTGATTGAATTCGTGAATGAACTGCCGAAAACGATATCTGGCAAAATCCGGCGGGTGGAGCTTCGGGAAGGTGGCGAATAACCGCTAACTGCTTGCCCCACGGCAGAATGCACCTTAAAAAAAGTTCCCATGCGCGCTGCAATTGTTGGGGAAGCGTGCAGTAAACACGCATAACCAATCAATGAGGGAGGCGAGACATGGCCTACAAGATTACCGAAATCGAAGGCATTGGTCCAAAATACGGCGAGACGCTTGGTAAAGCTGGCATCAACACCACCGATGACCTGCTGGATAAATGCGCCGACAAGAAGGGCCGCAAAGCCACAGCGGGTGACACTGGCCTGACAGAATCCCAACTGCTGAAATGGGCGAATATGGCGGATCTGATGCGCATTAGCGGCGTTGGTGAAGAATATTCAGAACTGTTGGAAGCGGCTGGCGTTGATACTGTCAAAGAGCTGAAAATGCGCCGCCCGGATAACCTCACCGCCAAGATGAAAGAGGTGAATGAGGCTAAAAAGCTCACGCGCCAAACGCCGTCTGAAAGCCAGGTTACTAAGTGGGTTGAACAGGCCAAAACGCTTGAGCCTAAGATCAGCCACTAAGGCTTCCCTCACTTTCTGCAGGCCTCCCCCCTCTCTCCAGCCCGTCCCGGTGTGGGGAAGGGATCAGGGAGAGGAGGGGGAGAATTGCGGAAAATGAACCAATACCCGAAGGAACCACCCCCATGGCCGGCGTGAAACGCATTCCAGCGGATGTCATCCGCCGTCAGCTTGAAGCCGTATTTCGGACCTGGGGCATGGCCGAAGACCGTATCGCCACGACGGTTGAAGTGATGGTCGCGACGGACCTTTCCGGCGTGGACAGCCACGGCCTTGGCATGCTGCCGTCATACGCCGATCGGCGCAGGCGCGGCATCATGAATATGCAGCCGGACCTCAAAATCGTTCGTGAGAAACCGGCGGTGGCGCTGATCGATGCGGACCGCTCCATCGGCCATCCGCCTTCGGTCATGGCAATGAAGCTCGCGGTTGAGAAGGCGCGGGCCTGCGGGGTTGCTGCTGTCGGCGTGCGCAATTCCAATCACTTTGGTGCGGCTGGATATTACAGCCGCATGGCCGCAGAAATGGGCATGGTCGGCATGGCCATGACCAATGCGCCCGGCGCTGCCATGGTGCCAACCTTTGGCCGGGAGGCCATGCTTGGCACCAACCCGATTGCGTTTGCAGCACCAGCAACCAAGAACCCGCCATTCTCCCTGGATATGGCGACGACGACCGTGGCGTTCGGCAAGCTCACAATCTCCAAGCGCCTGGGCAAAGCGATCCCAGAAGGCTGGGCGTTGGATGAAGATGGCCAATCGACCACCAATGCCGATATCGCCCACGCGGCCCGGCGCCAACTCCCGCTCGGCGGGGACCGTGAGCGCGGCGGCCACAAAGGCTACGGCCTTGGCACAATGGTCGAAATTCTGTGCGCCGTGTTGACGGGTGCCTGGGCGGACGGTGTGGATGACGAAGGTCGCCCCAAGCATACTGATTATGACGTTGGCCATTTCTTCTTCGCAATAGACCCAAGTCTTGTCCGCGCCGATGGCGAATTCGAGGACGATATGGACCGAATGATGGATATGCTGCGCGCCACGCCGCCAGCAGATCCATCAAAACCGGTCATGGTGGCAGGCGATCCTGAAGTGAAGGAAACGGCGGAGCGCACACGCCTTGGCATCCCTGTCGCCGATATGTTGATTGAAGAAACCCGCGTTGTCGCCGAAGAATGCGGCGCTGAGTTTTTACTTGTTTAATTTTGAATCAAAGTGGGAATGACATTTGACGCTGGTAGGTCATGCATGACGAGAACCTCGCCATGCATGTGTATCCTAGATCAATATTATCAAAGTCAATATGATGACCACTGAACAAAGTTATTAGCTTTAAATTTCATTTTACTCTCCAGTTGATGTTACTCTACAAAAATATTTCCCTCTTTAATGTAATAAGGTGCATATTTCAACGAAATATCTTAGTGCAATACATATTATATACTACATAATAATCCCTCTTTCTAGAAAGTTATAATGTTATTATAGCATTGATCATGATTTTTGTTAAGTCATAGACCAAAAGAAACAACACTTTCCGGAGTTTTATATTGTTCCAGTGCATTCTCTTGCCGAAATGAACTTGATTGGTTGTTATTCTCTTGGCGTAACGCCTAAAATGGCGCCAGAATGGTCGCCATGGGATATCTGACGCGCACATTTCCGCTTTTCGCCGCGCTTTCAGCTACGATCATGCTGGCGCCAATGCATGCCTCCGCCGATCAGAATGATCCGGTGTTGGATGGCCTGTTCAAGCAATTGCAGGCGGCCCCGAATGTCCATGCTGGCCAGGCACTGGACCGTGAGATCTGGCAAGCTTGGCTGCGCCATGAAGATGACCGCACGGAATCACTGCTGACGCTGGGTGCGTCTGCCATGAACCGGGGCCGGATTGATGTGGCGATGGGTGCATTCAACGAAGCCATTAAGCGCCATCCAGACTTCGCAGAGGCCTGGAACAAGCGGGCCACGCTGAAATTCTTCACGGGCGACCTTGAAGGCTCTGTCGCGGATTGCGCCCAAGTATTGAAGTTAGAGCCCCGTCATTACGGCGCGCTTTCCGGTCTTGGCATGATCTATATTACGCTGGAAGACTGGGGCGGTGCTATCCGCTGGATTGAAGCCGCGCTCGCAATTAACCCGCACATGCCCGGTGCCCGCGCCGCGCTGGCGGAAGCCCGCAAAAAGTTCGCAGCGGAAGAAACCTGAACCTATCGCCCAAACATAGTGAAAGCCTGACCCATGACCATGAAGCTTTACGGCATTCCCGGCAGCCGCGCCGCCCGCAATATCTGGGCGCTGGAGGAAACCGGCCTGCCATACGAACGGATCGATGTGGTGATGCGGAAGGAAACGGGCACGCCTGAATTCCTGGCCGTCAACCCCAATGGCCGCATCCCGGTGTTGGTCGACGGTGATTTCGTGCTGTTTGAGAGCCTGGCGATCAACACCTACATCGCCAAGAAAGCGGGTGGCGATTTGGCACCTAAGGGCTTGGGAGAAGACGCAACCAACGAACAATGGTCGTTGTGGGTGGTCACAGAAACAGAGAAAGCCGTCCTCCGTGCACTGTTCCATACGCTGGGCGCTATGGGATACGAAAAAGACCCAGCCATTGTCGCGGAATGCTTGGAAGAGCTGGCGCGGCCCTTCAAAGTGCTCGATGGGCATCTGGCGAACCGGGATTATTTGATGGGCGGGCGCTTCACCATCGCAGATCTGAACGTCGCCAGTGTGCTGGCTTGGGCGGCGACAGCGCGGCTTGATCTTTCCGCATATCCGAACATGGACAAATGGCTGAAGGCCTGCCTTGCGCGGGAGGGTTACCAGAAGGTTCGCGCCATTCAAAAAGCCGGGTAACGGGCAAGCGTCATGGTGGAGATTCTGGGCCGCACGCCGCATGCAACCACGCTGCGTGATCTGGTCGTCATGCGGGCGGCATATGGCGACAAGCCGCTGCTGATCTGCCGGGATGAAGTGCTGACCTATGCGGATGCAGACCGGCTCTCCAACCGTGTTGCCAATCAATTGCTGGCCAGGGGCTTGGTCAAAGGCGATGTGGTTGCGGCCTTCATGTACAACGCCGTTGAACAGGCGTTGCTTTGGTTTGGCTGCGCTAAGATTGGTGCTGTCTATGCGTCTCTCAATGTGTCGCTCGCTAAGGATGATCTGGCCTATAGCTTGAACGATACGGGTGCCAAACTGTTCGTTGTTGATGAGGAATTGGCGCCGGTATTCAACGGTGCCTTGCCCAGCTTAGAGATCACGCCAGAGGTCTTCGTCCATGGTGATCCCGCATGCGTGCCGGGTGCGGCATTGCTGGATGAATTGATTGAAGGCGACGAGACACTGCCGGATGCTGACGTTGGCATGACGGACCCCGTATGCATCGTCTATACCGGTGGTTCCACATCTATGCCGAAGGGCGTGCTCGCACCGCACCTATATTACATCGCTGCCGCCATGCGCTACCAAGAAATTGCGGATGCGACGGAGGATGACGTTCATTACGCGAACTCTCATTTCTTCCATATTGGCGGCCAGCAATTTGGCGTCACGGGGCCGCTTTATTGCGGCATGACGGGGGTTATGGATCGCTGGTTCAGCGCCTCCAAATATTGGGAGATCGTGCGGAAATACGGTGCGACCATTCTTGATCCGTTAGGGACTATGATGTCCGTGCTGCTACTGGTGCCGGAATCGCCTTTGGACAAACGGCACAAGGCCCGCGTGGGTGTTGGCATCGCCGCGAGCCAGGTGCGCCGGGAACTGAAAGAAGAATTCGAGACCCGCTTCGGCACGCCGATGCTGGAGGTCTATGCCATGACGGAGATGGGCGTGCTGCTGTGTAGTGAGCGTATGCACGACCGTCGCCAAGGCTCCTGCGGGCGACCCCATGGCTGGGCAGAATTCCTGATCGTGGACGATGAGGATAATCCACTGCCCCAGGGCGAAACCGGCCAGATATTGATCCGTCCCACCGTGCCGAACAGCGTGATGCAGCGCTACATCAACAAACCAGATGAAACAATCGCAGCATGGGGGAACCTTTGGTACCACTCTGGCGATCTGGGGTATCTGGATGCGGATGGTTATGTGTATTTCGTTGGGCGGGAGGCGCATTGGATCCGCAGGCGCGGTGAGAACGTCTCTGCGTTCGAGGTCGAAAAAGCCATGACCGCCCATCCAGCCGTTCAGGATTGCGGCGTTGTTGGCGTGCCGTCTGAATTGGGTGAGGAAGATATCAAGGCCTATGTTGAGGTCGTCGCAGGGGCGGATCAACCGGCACCAGAAGACTTAGTCGCGTGGTGCAGGGAGCGTATCGCTTACTTCAAAACACCCCGCTATATCGAATTCGTCGCTGAATTCCCCCGCACCATGACCAAGAACGAAATCGCCCGCCATGAATTGCGCGCACTGGGCATTGGGACGTGTTGGGACGCTGACAATCCATGATCAAACGTTGGCCCATTGCCTTGGCAGCACTTTTGTTGGGCGCTTTACTGCAAACAGCAGCTTTCGCCCAAACGCCGCAAATTCGGGACGTGACCGGCAATTGGATCGGTGATGAACCGCGCGTTTTGAGGGCGCGCATGCTGCCGATGGTGGCACCCACTGGGGTTAGAATTGTTCGCGTTGATGCCACGTTCGCACGTCACCACTGGCCGGGTCGCGATCAAGCACATCGCGTCGCCGCTGTGTTTGATGAAGCAAGCAGAGAATGGCGCGCCAATCCCGTCGCTGGGGCCGCACCGCGGGGCGATAGCCTGTTTGTCCAATGGGAGATTTTCTATCGCCGGCTTGCCATCAACGAGCCGCAACGAACCCGTGTCGCTGTATCGCCGCTGAGTGAAAAAACGATTGGCTGTGCGCAGGCGGATACGGACCTTGATTTGCTGCTATTGCAGTCAATGGCGCAGGGGTTGCGGGTTCGCAATCCAGAAACTGCTTTACCGCGCCTTGGCTATCCGGTGCCAACTCATTTCATGGTGAGCCTTAGAAACATGGGCTTTACTATGGCGAAAACAGAGGTAGCCACTGGTGCGAATACGGTGCGGTTTGGCCCACCTGATCTTGCGATGTATGCGCCGCGCCGACAGCGCGCAGTGAATGAAACACGCGCCGAATATTTCAGGCGCGTAACAGACATTCTACCCGATAGACCTTATCGGCTTGCGGGATGGGCTTATGCGCAAACGCAGCGCGATGTCCGCAGGCGGCCAAGCCTTCGATGCATACCTTCAAAGCATTGGTTTGTGCATGAAGCTGGGTTTCACAGCGATGATGGAGGGTTCTTGCCCACGCCGCCACGGCCCGAACGCGTTCGGGGCGAAACCAGAGTTGTCGTTATGGAGGATTCAGTGACCGCTGCCGCATTGGGCACTTCGCCCGCTCGGCCTGTATGGCTTCCACGGATATGGGATTTGCATTTTTGGTTGGACCCAAGGCCAGAATGCTCTGCCCCTCTCAGTTGCCCGGTGCTCATCCAAATAGAAAGCCCAAGCCCGATCGTGGGATTGGCAACACCGCGCAGCACATTCTTCCGGAGTCAGACCTTTGAGTGAGCGTAATTTGCGGGATGTCGCAACGGGCCTTCGCTTCCCAGAAGGCCCCATCGCCTTGGCCGACGGCAGCTTTCTCGTGGTTGAGATTGAGGCTGGGCGGGTGTCCCGCGTCAGTGCCGATGGTGTGGTTACGACGTTGGCGGATACGGGCGGCGGGCCAAATGGTGCTGCGCTCGGGCCAGATGGCCGGGTGTATGTCTGTAACAATGGCGGCATGGCATTCCACCATTCCGATGGTTTGATCCTGCCGGGCCATGGTGAGGAAGACGCAGCAACGGGATGGGTCGACGCGATTGATCTGGAAACGGGTGCCGTCGAAACGCTCTACCGGGATTGTGATGCCCGGCCGCTGATCGCGCCGAATGATCTGGTGTTTGATGCGGCGGGTGGCTTCTATTTCACCGACCACGGCAAGGCCCGCAAATATGATCGGGACCGGGGCGGTGTTTATTACGCTCACGCCGATGGCGCCCACATCAACCGTGTTTGGGCACCGATGGAAGGGCCGAACGGCATTGGCCTGTCTCCAGATGGCAAGACGCTCTATGTGGCGGAAACGCCGACGGGGCGGCTTTGGGTGTTTGATATCGTCAGCCCTGGCAAGATTGACCGTTCACCGGGACCTGCACCTTGGCAGCCAGGGCGGCTGCTCGCTAACCCAACGGGCTACCATATGTTCGATAGCCTGGCCGTTGATGCTGCGGGCGACATTTGGGTTGGGACGATCCCGCATGGCCTGACGCGCGTCTCCCCAGATGGGGATGTAACATATTACTCGATGCCGGATTTGCTGCCGACGAATATCTGCTTCGATCCTGGCGGCCGGGCCTATGTCACGCTTTCCAGCCAAGGCCGGCTGGCAGCATTTGACCCGGATTGATGGTTGGCGCAGACTTTTTGTCTGTAGAGTTGAGTGAACCTGTAACGAGGAGATCACTGATGGCGTATGAAGAAATTGATGTCCGCCCCGTAACACCAACACTGGGCGCTGAAATCCACGGCGTAGATTTGTCGAAGCCGCTGGGCAATCGCGCGTTTTCTGAAATCCACGATGCGTTGATCGAACATCAGGTGATCTTCTTCCGCGACCAGGATATCACCTTGGATCAACACAAGGATTTCGGGCGGAAGTTCGGCGATCTGCATGTGCATCCCTCCGCCCCCGGCCCTGAAGGCCATCCGGATGTGCTGACAATCCATGCGGATGAGAACGCTAAACAGATAGCGGGTGAGCGCTGGCATTCTGATGTGTCATGCGATCCAGAACCGCCAATGGGCTCCATCCTACGCCTGCACACAATCCCGCCAGAAGGCGGCGACACGCTGTTTGCCAGCATGTATGCAGCCTATGACGCCCTGTCGGACAAGATGAAAGACTATCTAGATGGTCTCACTGCCATCCATGACGGCAACCCCAATTATCATGACCGCGCGCAACGGGATGGTCGTAAGGATGATCGCGTATTTCCGCGAGCTGAACATCCGTTAATCCGAACCCATCCGGTCAGCGGCAAGAAGGCGATCTTCGTGAATCCGGTGTTCACCGTTGGCATCAAAGATCTGCCGCGCGACGAAGCGGATGCGATCCTGCGGTTCCTTTATGCCCACAACAACCGCCCACACTGGCAGGTTCGGTTTAAGTGGCAGAAGAACTCCATCGCCTTCTGGGATAACCGCTGTGTCCAGCACATCGCCATGTGGGATTATTTCCCGAACGTGCGATCCGGCTACAGGGTGACGGTTAAGGGTGACCGGCCCGTCTGACGGGTTGACAGGTGCGGGAGGGCATGGGAACCGAGCGCATGTTAGCCCGCTAGAACCAGGACGCCCGCCCCAGTGTTCCGTCTTATTCGCCGTATTCTGACAGGTCTTGGCCTTTTCGGCCTCGTCGCGATGTTGACCGCAGCGGGGCTTGTGTACACCAATACCTTCACCGTCGATAAGCTGCGGTTATTGGTGAAGTATAATCCGCTGGCGACCAGCGTGCAGCCGGTGCAGTCCGAAACCGCGATCCAGACAACGCTGCTTCGGCTGAAGCTCAAATCCTACGCCGTCGCTGCGATGGCCGATGAGTTTGTCAGCGGTGCTGGCGCCATCGAACCAATCCCAGGCGGCATGCTGATCGCTGAACGGAACGGGCGCTTCCACTTTTTTGATGAGCGCGGCGCTGAACCGAAGCTAACGGCAACAGAGATCAGCCTCGATACCAATCAGATTCAGTTTGAGGTCCACGCCGCGTCCGAAGGCTATGCTATTAAGCCCGGTCGCAATGTCGGTTATGCGGGCCTCGGGATGCGGCTGCATGATCTGCTGTTGCTGCGCGATGGTAAACGGCTGGCAGCGACCCATACCCGCTGGGATGATGTCGCGAAATGCGTGAAGCTGCATTTGGTCATCGCGGATTTTTCGGCTGGGAACGTGCCAAAGGTTGGCCCTTGGCAGACGCTGTTCAGCACCACGCCCTGCATGCCCTTGAGCGGCATCAAGCGGAAACCTTTCGCTGGCCATCAAGCAGGCGGTCGCATGGTCGAGATGGCGGATGGGCGCATTCTTTTCACTGTTGGTGATTTCAAAAATGACGGCGTGAAGCGGGACATCTCCACCGCTGACCCATCCAATTCCTACGGCAAGCTGCATGTGATTGACCCGGCCAATGGCATCACAGAAATATTCTCTACTGGCCATCGCAACCCCCAGGGACTTGTGATTGCTGCGGATGGGCGTATCTGGTCAACAGAGCACGGACCTTCTGGCGGTGATGAGGTCAATCTGGTCCGTGAAGGTGCGAACTATGGCTGGCCTGTCGCTACATATGGCAGGGATTGCCGGACCTGCGCTTGGCAACAGCAAGGGCGGCATGATGGCCATGGCCTGCCAGTGTATGCTTTTGTGCCGTCAATCGGCATCAGCAATCTGGTTGAGCTGCAGGATTTCGCTCCGATTTGGGATGGGGATTTATTGGTCGCCAGCCTAAAGCAGGAAACGCTGCACCGCCTGCATATCCGTGAAGGTCGGGTTGTGGTGGATGAGCCGATTCGCATTGGTGATCGGCTGCGCGATATCCAAATGCTGGAAGATGGCCGGGTGGCCCTCTGGACGGACAGCGGCAAACTGATGTTCCTGACGGCAGATTTAGCACCTGCCCAATCGACGCTGCTGGCGGCGAAATTGCCTGAGGATGCCCAGGACACCATAGAACAATGCCGCGCTTGCCATGACCTTGATCCAGGCATCGCCGGGCCAGACCGGATATCGCTCTGGGGCGTTCATGGGCGCGCGAAGGCGAGCCTTCCTGGCGGGCAGTATTCTGATGCGTTGAAGGCGGCGGGCGGGGCTTGGGATGAGGCAGCGCTGGATGCATTCTTGGCGAGTCCAGCAGCAGTACCCGGCACATCAATGGCGTTCGAGGGCATTCAAGATGCGGCGTTGCGTCAGACCATCATTGACTATCTGAAAGCGCTACAATAGGGCCGGTACTGATATAGCGCGTAGGGTTTGAGCGATGTTTGACGACAAGTCGATTTTGATCACCGGGGGCACAGGCTCTTTCGGCAAGAAGTATGTGAAGAATTTGTTGGCGCGGCATAAGCCTGCCCGGGTTGTGATCTATTCACGGGATGAGCTGAAGCAGTTTGATATGCAGCAGCAATACAATTCCCCAGAGCTGCGCTATTTCATCGGTGACGTGCGTGACCGGGAACGGCTGTCCCAGGCGATGCGCGGCATTGATTTCGTGATTCACGCAGCAGCGCTAAAGCAGGTGCCGGCAGCGGAATACAATCCGATGGAGTGCATCAAAACCAATATCCACGGCGCGGAGAATGTGATTCTGGCAGCCATTGATAACCAGGTTGATAAGGTCATCGCGCTGTCGACAGACAAAGCGGCGAACCCGATTAATCTCTATGGTGCCACCAAGCTGGCGTCAGACAAGCTGTTCGTCGCGGCAAACAATATGACAGGCCAGAACCCGACGCGGTTCTCGGTCGTTCGCTATGGCAATGTTGTCGGCTCGCGCGGTTCGGTCGTGCCGTATTTTGAGAAACTGCTGGCGGAAGGTGCGGACTCGCTACCAATCACAGACATGCGGATGACGCGGTTCTGGATCACGCTACAGCAGGGCGTCGATTTTGTGCTGAAGAATTTTGAACGCATGGCCGGTGGCGAAATCTTCGTGCCGCGCATCCCGTCGCTGCGCATCGTGGACTTGGCGACCGCCATGGCACCGGGCTTGGCCCAACGGAATGTCGGCATTCGGCCGGGCGAGAAAATCCATGAAATCATGTGTCCAGCTGATGATAGCCATTTGACGGTTGAGTTTGACGATCATTTCGTCATCACCCCGGCCATCACCTTCCAGACAATGTCCAGCGACTACAAAACCAATGCGCTGGGGGAGCAGGGCAAGCCTGTGCCCAGCGAGTTTGAATATAATTCCGGCAACAATCCGCACTTCCTCAATATTGAGGAAATCCGCGAATTCAATACGATGGCTGAGCTATGATTCCATACGGTCGTCAACACATCACCGATGATGATGTCGCGGCCGTTGAGGCCGTTCTGCGGTCTGATTTTTTAACGCAGGGCCCTGCAGTGCCGGCTTTTGAAAAGGCCTTGGCGGACTATTGTGGCGCGGACCATGCGGTCGCTGTGAATAGCGCCACCTCAGCCCTGCATATCGCTTGTCTGGCGCTTGGTGTCACCGAAGGCGATGTTGTTTGGACGACACCGAATACCTTTGTGGCCAGCGCCAATTGCGCCCGTTATTGCGGTGCCATGGTTGATTTCGTCGATATTGATCCAGAAACCTTCAACATGTGCGCTGATGCGCTTGCGGCGAAGCTTGCGGTGGCGGACGCGCTGCCAAAGGTCGTGATTCCGGTGCATTTCTCTGGCCATTCCTGTGACATGGCAGCGATCGCTGCGCTGGCGGAACAATACGGCTTCAAGGTGATAGAGGACGCGTCCCACGCTGTTGGTGGGCGCTATCGGGATCAGCCGGTCGGAAACTGCGCCTATAGCGACATTACGGTTTTCAGCTTCCACCCCGTCAAAATCATTACCAGTGCGGAAGGTGGTGTGGCGCTTACCAATGATGCTGGCCTGCAGCGGAAGATGGATCGGTTGCGCAGCCATGGTGTCACCCGCAATCCAGATGATTTGACCAATCTGGACGCAGGCCCCTGGCACTATGAGATGCTGGAACTTGGCCTGAATTACCGGATGACGGATATGCAGGCCGCACTTGGTCTCAGCCAAATGCAGCGGCTGGATGAACTTGTTGCCCGCCGTCAGGTTCTGGCGGATCGCTATGATGTGCTGCTTGCGGACCTGCCGGTGCTACGCCCTGGCCGCGCTGCGGGCGCGTATTCCGCCTGGCATCTGTACTGCATCCAAATCGATGAGCGGCAGACCAACCATAGCCGCCGGCAGGTGTTTGAAACGCTGCGGGCCGATGGCATTGGGGTCAACGTTCACTATATTCCGGTGCACACACAGCCCTATTACCGCGGACAGGGGTTCAAACCGGGGGATTTCCCCTTGAGTGAAGCTTATTACAAGAACGCCATCACGATCCCGCTCTACGCGACTATGAGCAATGCACAGCAGGATGAAGTTGTCGCGGCGCTAAAACGGGCGCTTGGGGTCGCATGAACGTCGCCATTATTCCGGCCCGGGGCGGATCAAAGCGTATTCCGCGCAAGAATATCCGGGCTTTTGAAGGCAAGCCGATTATCGCTTATTCGATTGAAGCGGCGCTCGCGACAGGTCTGTTCGAACGGGTTGTTGTTTCGACCGATGACACAGAAATCGCCAGTGTCGCAGAAACCTATGGCGCAGAGATCCCATTCCTGCGCCCTGCTGAAATTGCAGATGATATGACAGGCACGGCCCCAGTCGTGAAACATGCGGTTGAGGCATTGCAAGCTTCTGGCGATGAAATCACATGTGCATGCTGTATTTATGCGACAGCGCCATTTGTGCGCGCCAGTGACCTGACAAAAGCCTATGAAGCGCTCATGGCGGCAGCGGAAAAGGCTTTTGCCTTCAGCGTTACAAGCTTTGCGTTTCCCGTTCAGCGCGCATTAGCCATTCGAGACGATGGATTGGCCCCAATCTACCCAGAGTTTAGTGAGACTCGCTCGCAGGACCTTGAAGAGGCCTATCATGACGCCGGGCAGTTCTATTGGGGCCGCGCGAATGCGTGGATGGTTGAAACACCCTTGTTTTCGCACGCATCAATCCCTGTTGTCCTGCCGCGCCATAGGGTACAAGATATTGATACACTGGAAGATTGGACGCGGGCGGAACATATGTTCCGCGCACTTGGGGGTGCTAAACCATGACCGTGCTATTCCGCGCGGACGCCTCTGCTGAGATCGGCACAGGCCATGTTATGCGTTGCTTGGCCTTGGCTAGCGCGGCCAATGCCCTTGGCGAAGAGTGCGTATTTGTGTGCCGCGATATTCCCCGCCTGCTTGCTGAACGCATCACAGGCGATGGCCACAACCTGCAATTTCTCATTCCAACCGATGGCGATAATGCAGCGAAGGCTGCCGAGGTTCCCTACGCCCATTGGCTGAAAGCCCCGTGGCGCGATGATGCCGTTGAGACCAGTGAAATCGCAGACGAAGTCGGTGCCGATTGGATCGTTGTTGATCATTACGGGCTTGATGCTGATTGGGAGCAGGCGGTTGCGACGGCCGATCGCAATGTTGCGGCTATGGATGATCTGGCAGACAGACGGCACGCTGCCGCGCTGGTGTCGGACCCTAGCCTCGTTGCGAAACCCCATGACCGCTACAAGAATCTAACCGCACCTGGGTGCCAGCTATTGCTCGGCCCACGCTACGCCGCACTCCGCAGTGAGTTTGCGGATCCACCGCCGCGCTTGCCTGCCCCCGGTGGGGAGCCGATGCGGTTCCTGATTGCATTCGGTGGTGTTGACGCTGCTGGGATGACACGGGTGGCGATTGAAGCTTTGGCAGCTGTTGTGGAGGCAGGTGACCACGCCCATGTCGTTGTGGGTGCCGCCCATGAAGGTCGTGCGGCTATTGCCGGGCGCTGCGCGGAACTTGGCTGGACCTGCCATGTCAATTCTTCCCGCATGGGGCCGTTGATGGCAGCCACAGACCTGGCCATCGGTGCGGGCGGTAGCATGGTCTGGGAACGCATGGCGATGGGCTTGCCGACCATCGCTGTTATCGTCGCTGATAATCAGCGGGATCAAGTGAACGAGGCGGCCCGGCTTAGCCTGCTTGTCGCCATGGAGCAGGCGGATGCGAGCGTGGAGGCGCTTCAAGCCCAGATTCGGTCTTTGCGAGGCAATAGCGGGCTCCGGGAAAAGATGAGCGCGTCCTGCCGCCGCCGTGTTGATGGTAAGGGGGCGGTTCGTATCGCTCGGCGGCTTGCGCCATGCCCGGTCAAGCTTCGTCCCGCGACAGAAGCTGACAGCGCTGACCTATTGGAGTGGCGCAATCATGAATTCATCCGCATGGTCTCGCACAATACAGAGATGATTTCACCGGAAGATCACGCGCTTTGGCTTACGGGCACTTTGAACAACCCGGCGCGACACCTGTTGATCGGGTTCGACAATGACGGTGTGCTCGGCGTTGTTCGGTTCGATAAAGGGCCTTCGAATGCTGAGGTTTCGATATATTTGGCACCGCAAAGGCTCGGCAGTGGGCTTGGGCCAAACCTGCTGATGGCTGGCGAGTTGGCAATGGCCGAACATTGGCCAGATGTCCCAGAAATTCTAGCTGAAGTGTTGCCAACGAACCGGGCATCGAGGGACCTGTTTCTATCCTGCGGCTATCGCTATTCTAGCGGCTTCTTCCGCAAATCTGTTGGATCGGCCTCGTGAACACGGTGATTGATATTGCGGGCCGAAAGGTTGGCCTTGACCATCCGCCTTTCGTCATCGCCGAGATGTCTGGGAACCATAACCAGTCCTTAGACCGGGCGCTGGAGATTGTGGACGCCGCCGCCACTGCAGGTGCCCATGCGCTAAAGCTGCAGACCTACACGGCGGATACGATGACGCTGGATATCGCAGAGGGCGATTTTGTCATCACGGACCCGAATAGCCTTTGGCATTGCCGCACACTTTATGACCTCTATCAGGAAGCGCACACGCCCTGGGATTGGCATAAACCCATCTTTGAGCGCGCCCGCAGCCACGGCATGATCCCGCTCAGCACACCGTTTGATGATAGTGCAGCAGATTTCCTCGAAAGCCTGGATGCCGCCATCTACAAGATCGCATCCTTTGAGAATACGGACCTGCCGTTGGTGCGCAAAGTCGCCAGCAAAGGTAAGCCGATGATTATCTCCATCGGCATGGCTACCTTGGCGGAAATTGATGAAACGGTCCGCGCTGCCAGATCAGCTGGCTGCAAGGACATCATCCTGCTGCAATGCACCAGCACCTATCCTGCAACGCCTGAGAACACCAATTTGGCGACGATCCCGCATATGCGCGCGGCATTTGGCTGCGAAGTCGGGCTGTCGGACCACACCATGGGCGTCGGCGCGTCAGTCGCCAGCGTGGCACTTGGGGCGACGGTGATTGAGAAGCATTTCACGCTTGCCCGTGCCGATGGCGGTGTTGATTCCGCCTTCTCCCTGGAGCCGCAAGAAATGGCGGCGCTGGTCACGGAGAGTGAGCGGGCCTGGCAGGCAATTGGGCGGGCGCAATACGGCACGGTCTCGGCGCAGGAAGCTAAATCGCTCGTCTTTCGTCGCTCACTTTATGTAACGGCGGATATAGCTGCAGGTGAGGCGTTCACGAAAGAAAACGTTCGCGCTATCCGGCCCGGCTTCGGTCTGGCACCCAAGTGGCTAGACGTTGTGCTGGCACGAACCGCTAAGCAGCAGATCAGGCGCGGCACGCCGTTGAGTTGGGAATTGCTCTAGGGTCCTGACCCTTACGGCGTGCCGGTTCGTCTGGCTTTGCCTTAAACGCCCATATCGTCGAATACGCCTTTAGCGATGCGGAAGGCGGATACGGCGGCGGGTGCACCAGCATAAACGGCGGCCTGCAAGAATACCTCCGCGATTTCTTCCTTGCTGCAGCCATTGTTGATGGCACCGCGCGTGTGCAATTTCAGCTCACCTTCGCGGCCAAGTGCGGAGAGCATGGCAAGGTTCAGCAAGCTCCGGGTTTTGAGGTCCAGACCTTCGCGCTGCCACACGGTGCCCCATGCGGTTTCAGTGACGAATTGCTGCAGGGTTTGCATGAACGGGTCTTCAGCTGCACCTTCAATCGATGGCTTTACATATTCTGGCCCAAGCACTTTCAAGCGCGTCGCCAGGCCAGCATTGAAGGCGTCATTGGTATTGTATTTGGAGGTATCGATCATGAATTAGTCCTTCAAAAAGATCAGGTTTCGCCGAAAAGAAAAGCCAGCAGCACAAGGCGCCGACCCTTGGTAACATGAAGCGGCTCATGCAGTAGCGAGGACGAAAACACCACCGCTTCCCCCGTTGCCGGGCTAAAGCGCTGGGCACCAAATTCCGGGAACGCCAGCTCACCGCCCTCAAAGTCTTCCGCATTCAGGTTGATAGAGCAAGCAAAGCGCCGATGGGCGACGTTTGCCTGAACATTGTCCCGGTGGCCATGCAATTCACCGCCACGTTCGCCTTCATAGCAGCCGATTCTATAGCGCTCATGTTTGGTGACGCGGTAGTGGAATGCTTTGTATATTTCTGGGAACAGGCGCCGTTGCAGCCGATCATTAATCAGCGCCTGGGTTTTTTGGTTGACGACCCAGTGATCAATCCGGTCTTTGCGGCCATATTCAGGGATGCGCATTTTGTAGTCTGATTTCTGGTTCTGGACCCCATGGCCTGGTTCCACGAACACGTTGCCATCCATATTGTAGACTGTCATCAGGCGCTTACAGTCTGCTGGCGTGAACACGTTTGGCACGATCAGCACAGGCGCTTGGCGTTCAGCGGGCTTTGGCTGCGCGACTGCTGCTAAGGCTTGCACAAGCTGCAAGGCGCGGGCGATCTGCGTTTCTGGTTCATCCCGATATAATGCCAGCACATGACCGTTCCGCCCGATCACAACTGTGCCCGGCCCTTTGCCGCCAGCGAAGAAGGCTGATGCCTGTCCGCCATCATCAACCAGTGCGACAGGCGCACCACCGCGCCTGGTCATGGCAATGGCGTGCGCGCCAGAGGCTTCAATGTCGCCAGCGGCCGCCAGCAATTGCGCGACAGGAGCCGTTGCGGCATCGGGCGCAATGGCCAGGATTATAGGCTTCCCGGCGACAGTATCCGCTTGGCTGTCGAACGGCTCGCCGCCGTCTTGGCGAGGGAACGTGAAGCGTGGTGCGATATCGCCAATGTCGAGTGGCGGCGGGGCTTGAGGCGCCATTTGGATGTCCGTTCCTAGGTCAGGCCAGCTTTGCGGCGCGGGTCTACCGGGTCATCAGGCAGGCTCTTGATGGCATCGATGAACGCACTATCCGTCGTCGCTGGAAGTTTGACGATCAGCTTGACGAACTGGTCGCCGCGATCCGCCGCATCGCCTTTCTTCGCGACGCCTTTGCCTTTCAGCCGCAGCACAGCACCTGAATCTGCACCTTTGGGCACAGTCAGCATCACGTTGCCATCAATTGTCGGCGTCGAGACACGACCGCCAAGAACAGCTTCCTTCAGCGATATTGGCAGATCAAGCCAGATATCCCGGCCCTCGCGGCGGAAATGTGGATGGGGCGTCACTTTCAACTCAACAATAGCGTCGCCGGGTGATCCGCCGTCGGCACCCGGTTTACCAAGGTTCGCCAGACGGAGCGCGTGACCGGTCTCAGACCCCGCTGGCACGCGCACATCAACTTCTCGGTTGGTCGGTAGCTTAACCCGCTTTGAACAGCCCCGCGCTGCTTCCATAAAGTTCAGCGTTAGCATAATGCGGATGTCGCCACCCTTTTGGACCGTCTTGTTGCGTCGGCCGCCAAAGGTATCAAACAGATCACTGAATAGATCATCCGCATTGAAGCCGCGGCTACCACCACCAGCGCGTGCGTATTCGCTCTCGAACCCACCGCCCCTTCGTCCGTTGCCTGGATTGCTTGCAAACCCGCCGGGGAAGGGGCGCGCCTTTTCCTTGCCATCGGCGTCTATCTCGCCGCGATCAAAGCGGGCGCGCTTTGTCTTATCGCCGAGCAGATCATAGGCGGAATTCGCTTCCTTGAAGCGGCGTTCAACCTCCGCATCACCGGGGTGAATATCGGGGTGATACTTCTTGGCGAGCTTCCGGAATGCGGACTTAATTTCGTCTGGGCTCGCAGTCCTTGCGACGCCGAGAGTTGCATAAGGATCAGCCATGCGCGGATCCGTTGCCAGATTGGAATTTTGCGGTCAATGATAGATGGGTAGAGATCAAGCGCTTAAGACCTCCCACTCGCCATTTGCATTGCGGCATGCCGTGCGTTTGCCGCGATTGATATCCCCGCTTGCTGGCTTTGCGACGACATCTATCTGGCGGCATTGCTTGCCTGCCTGCGCGCCACTCCTCGGCTGATAAACGGGTCCGGGGGTTACCTGGCCAGATGCGCCGGTGGATGGGTTGGACCAAGCGCTGGTCTGGCCAGCGCGGTTGTTGGCAAGGGCCTCCTGGGTCGTCGCACCGGCTTGTTGTTTGTCTTCGGTGGAAAGACCTTCGCCGAGCTCACCACCAAGCCACCCGCCTAGGACTGCGAGGCCAACAATTGCCGCAGCGCGCGTTACGCCGGAACCAATCTGGGACCCAACAAGTACGCCGACAGCCGCGCCTGCGGCCGTGCCGATTTGTCGGCCCGTCGGTTCATTGCCCTCTGCACATGCAGTCAGTGCCACACATGCGGCGGCGGATATGGCCAATTTGCGCACCATCAGAAATCTCCCTATGCGGCCCCGCGACGCTTTGCCCAGCCGCCTGACCACCCTATCTTGTCTACATCATATAGCGCGCCCCATATATGGCGCGCCAGGGCCTTTCCGCCACCAAATCCGCCCAACATGGCGAGATCAAGGCGGCCCGGCTTAGATTGCGATTTGGGCGCATGCTATTTAGCGCTTTGAGAAAGGATAACGCCATGGATGATATGGTCGTTGACGATCCCCACCGCCTGTTTGACGAATGGATGGCTGCTGCTGAAGCGTCCGAGTTGAACGACGCAAACGCCATGACGGTGGCGACGGTTGGCGCGGATGGACGCCCCGCCGCGCGTATCCTTCTTCTGAAGGGGCATGATGCCCGGGGTTTCGTGTTCTACAGTAATCTGGATAGCCGTAAGGGCCAGGAAATCCAGGGTAACAGTGCCGTTGCATTGCTCTTCCATTGGAAGACACTGCGCCGCCAGGTGCGCATTGAGGGACCGGTGCAGCCGGTCACATCTGAAGAAGCCGACGCTTATTTTGCATCCCGAGCGCGGATGAGCCGGATCGGTGCCTGGGCGTCTGACCAGTCCCGCCCGCTCGAAAGCCGCGCCGCGCTCGAAGCGCGTGTTTCTGAAATGGAAGCCCGGTTTGACGGCCAAGAACCGCCGCGCCCAGAGAACTGGTCTGGATTCCGCCTCGTTCCGGAACGGATTGAATTTTGGCGCGACGGTGCTTTTCGCCTGCATGACCGGATTATCTACCAGCCTGATGGGTCTGGATGGCGGACGACGCGGCTTTATCCTTAATACGATCCCCATTCCTGACATTATCCCCCGTGCAAATGCGTTTAGCGGCTGCGCTGGGATCAGACCGGTAGCGTCCAACCGTGAATATGGTATTGAGTTAACGGATTAACGTTCTGGCAGCGTCCTATGCGACTCGCCGCCGATGTCTGAGGGGGCGCGGATATGAGCTTTGGTACGATTTTGGCACCGGTTGGCGATGTCGATAGCGGCTTCCCGGCTTTGGAGCTGGCATTTGCAGTTGGCCGGTCATTTAGTGCTCACGTGGATGTGCTGCATGTCAGTGCAGATCCTCGCCAAGTCATTCCCTATGTGGGTGAAGGCCTTTCCGGCGCATTGATCGACGAAGTGGTTGCCGCTGCTGCGACTGACAGCGGTGAGCGTGAGCACGGCGTGCGGGGCCTGTTTGATTCCCTGACAGAAGCAAAGATGGCACCGATCGCGCATACGCCGCAGCCAGGGTTCAGCGTTGCATGGCGTGAGGACACGGGCCGCGAAGATGCCCGCGCCGCCGCTTGGGCTCGCGCGGCTGATCTGGCCATTGCACCGCGGCCGCTTGCCGAAGCTGAAGCCGCGACGACAGCGCTTTTTGAAGCGCTCGTATTTGAAGGCGGGTTGCCGGTCCTGCTCGCACCCCCCGGTTGGAACAGCGGCAAATCGGTTGGTACGCGCATTCTGATCGGCTGGAATGGTGGTGCGGAAGCCGCAGGAGCCATCGGTGCTGCCATGCCGTTCCTGGAGAAAGCATCGGCAGTCAAAGCCGTATCAATGAGCGGCTGGCTTGATGGCCCTAACAGCCTGGAACGCGTTACGGAACGTTTGGCCTGGCGCGGTATTGCATCTGAACATGAAGTCATCGAAGCAACTGGGTCGCGCGGGATCGGCAAGGCCTTATTGCAGGCAGCCGCGGATTTCGATGCTGATCTGATCGTTATGGGCGCCTACACCCAAAGCCGCATCCGCCAGATGATCCTTGGCGGGGTTACGCGTCATGCCGTGAGCCAGGCGGAATGTCCGCTGCTGCTCGCGCGCTAGCAGGGGTCTGACAGCGTGCTTGCATTCACCATCCGCCGGCTGATCCAATCGATCGGCGTGATGCTGGTCGTGAGCTTGATCGCCTTTGTGATGTTTCGCTTCGTTGGCGATCCGGTGGACCAAATGGTCGGCCTGGAGACGACCATCGAAGAACGTGAGATATTGCGGGAACAACTGGGCCTGAATGACGCAACGCCAGTGCAGTTCCTGCGCTTTGTCGGCAACGCAATCCAAGGCGATTTCGGTGTCTCCTATCAGTTCAAGCGCCCGGTCGCGACAATCCTTGGTGAACGGATGCCGGCCACGCTGGAACTGGCGTTTGTGTCCGCCATTCTGGCCTTGGTCGCAGGCATTCCCATGGGCGTTTATACGGCGCTCCGGCGGGAAAGCGTGCTGTCCAAGCTATTCCTGATGATTTCACTGATCGGCGTATCGCTGCCCACGTTCCTGATCGGCATTCTGTTTATTTTCTTGTTTGCTGTCGTGTTTCAGATCCTGCCAAGTTTCGGACGTGGTGAGATTGTGGACCTTGGCTGGTGGCGAACCGGCTTGCTGACAAGTTCGGGATTGAAGGCGTTGATCTTACCGTCGATCACGCTGGCGCTGTTCCAGATGACGCTGATCATGCGGCTCGTGCGCTCCGAAATGCTGGAAGTCCTGCGGACGGACTACATCAAATTTTGCCAGGCGCGCGGGTTGCGCAGTCGATCAGTCAACTTTGGCCATGCGCTTAAGAATACGCTGGTGCCGGTGATCACAATCGCTGGGCTGCAGATAGGCTCCCTGATCGCTTTCGCAATCATCACGGAAACGGTGTTCCAGTGGCCGGGCATGGGGCTATTGTTCCTGCAAGCGGTGCAAAATGTCGATATTCCGATTATGGCAGCCTATCTGCTGTTGATTGCGTTCCTATTCGTCATGATCAACATGGCGGTTGATATGCTGTACGTCGTGGTTGATCCACGCATTCGCATTGGGGGCGGCGAAGAATGAGCGTCGTCGAACAAAGCGACCGGCCTGGATTCATTGCCCGTATGCGGGATACGGATATCTGGTATTCGTTCGTCCGCAATCGCATTGTTATGCTGGCGGCGTTCATAACGATCGTGATCTTTCTGGGCGCATTATTTGCGCCCTTGGTGGCACCCCATAACCCGTTCGATCTGGCGTCCCTCTCGCTGATGGATTCACTGGTCCCACCTGCGTGGATGGAGGAAAGCGACCCTCGATATCTGCTCGGTACCGATGACCAGGGTCGGGATATCCTGTCCGCCATTATCTACGGTGCCCGGATATCGCTTGCCGTTGGGTTTGCCTCTGTCGCGTTTGCAGCGGTGCTGGGCATCTCCCTTGGCCTGCTGGCGGGCTATCTTGGCGGGCGGACGGACGCGATCATCATGCGGATCGCGGATGTGCAGCTCACCTTCCCATCCATTCTGATTGCCCTGCTGATCGATGGATCTGTGCGGGGCATTTTCGGTGGTCAATTCAGCCGGGAAGACTCAGCGTTTTATGTGCTGGTCCTGTCGATTGGCCTGTCTTTCTGGGTGCAATATGCCCGCACGGTCCGCTCCTCGACATTGGTTGAGAAGAACAAGGAATATGTGCAGGCAGCGCGGTTAATCGGCCTGCATCCGATCAAAATCATGTTGCGTCATGTCTTGCCGAACGTGACGGGGCCGGTCCTTGTGATTGCCACGATCAATCTGGCGCTGGCGATCATTACAGAAGCAACGCTGTCCTTCCTTGGTGTCGGCATTCCCTCTACACAGCCATCGCTCGGCACATTGATCCGGATCGGCAATGACTTCCTATTTTCTGGCGAATGGTGGATCACCATCTTCCCGGGCATTGCGCTGGCGGTCTTAGCGCTGGCGATCAATCTGCTCGGCGATTGGCTGCGTGATGTTTTGAACCCGAGGCTCCGATGACGGATACGCCGCTCCTCTCTGTTCGCGATCTCGTCGTGCAATTCCCGACGCGCAAAGGCGTGCTGACCGCCGTTGATGGCGTCTCCTTTGATATCAAGCGCGGCGAAGTTCTGGGCGTCGTTGGCGAATCCGGTGCGGGTAAGTCCATGACTGGAGCTGCTATCATTGGCCTGATCGAACCACCTGGGCGCATCGCGTCTGGCCAGGTGCTGCTGGATGGGGAGCGGATCGATAATCTTTCGGTCAGCCAGATGCGACGGGTGCGGGGTAAGAAAGTCGGCATGGTGTTCCAGGACCCGCTGACGTCACTAAACCCGCTCTATACCGTTGCTCAACAGCTTGTTGAGACTGTTCGCACGCATTTGCCGTTGTCCGAAAAACAGGCCCGTGAGCATGCGCTGGCGCTGCTGGATGAGGTGGGCATTCCTGCCGCCAAGCGCCGCATGGATGATTATCCGCACCAATTTTCCGGCGGCATGCGCCAACGGGTCGTGATCGCGCTGGCGCTGGCGGCGGAGCCGGAATTGGTGATCGCGGATGAGCCGACCACGGCGCTCGATGTATCCGTCCAGGCGCAAATTATTGACGTGCTGAAGCGGCTTTGCTCAGAACGGGGTGCGGCCGTCATGCTGATCACGCACGATATGGGTGTGATCGCCGAAACGGCAGACCGGGTGGCTGTAATGTATGCCGGGCGCGTGGCTGAAATTGGCCCGGTTCGTGATGTCGTACAGCACGCAAAGCACCCCTATACCCAAGGCCTGATGGGCTCAATCCCAACCCTTGCCCATGACAGCGACCGGTTGGTGCAAATCCACGGGTCCATGCCTCGGTTGACCGATATTCCACCCGGCTGCGCCTTTAATCCACGTTGCGCGCACGCGTTTGATCGCTGCCGCCAGGACCGTCCGTCGCCAATCCAAACTGGAGAGCGCGCTGTCGCCTGTTGGTTGGCAGACCAGGAGGTCGGCCAATGAGCGCGCCTTCAGATACCGATGTTCTCGTGCGGGTCGAGGGCCTGACGCGCGTATTTGATCTGTCGAAGCCCTGGCTGAACCGGGTGATTGAGCGCGAGCCGAAGCGGACGCTGACGGCGGTTGATGATGTCTCCTTCGAAATCCGCAAGGGGGAGACCTTTGCGCTTGTTGGCGAATCCGGGTCTGGCAAATCGACGATCGCTAAGCTGATCGTGAACCTATTGGCACCAAGCGGCGGTCGCGTGCTGTTTGACGGTGACGATATGCGGAAAGCGACGTCAGCGAATGCCCGCCAGATGCGCAGCCGCTTCCAGATGATTTTCCAGGACCCGTTCGCTAGCCTGAACCCGCGCTGGCGGGTTGGGGACATCATCGCTGAGCCGATCCGGGCATTTGATCTGGCGTCTGACAAAGCCTCCGCCGCAAAGCGCGTTGGCGAATTATTAGAAACCGTCGGTCTTGCAGCGAGTGACGCTGCCAAATTCCCCCATGAGTTTTCCGGTGGTCAGCGCCAACGTGTCGCCATCGCCCGCGCCCTTTCAGCCAAGCCAGAATTCATCGTGTGCGATGAGCCAACATCGGCGCTGGATGTTTCCGTGCAGGCGCAGATCCTGAATTTAATGCGCGATCTGCAGGATGAATTTGGGCTGACATACCTGTTCATCAGCCATGACTTATCCGTTGTGCGCCATATGGCGACCCGCATTGGCGTGCTCTATCTCGGTCGGTTAGTGGAGGTGTCTGAGGGCAAGGCGCTGTTCCAGAATCCACAACATCCCTACACGTCCATGTTGCTGGATGCCGTGCCGGACCTGGACATGACTGGACGCGCGCGAACCCAGGTTGTTGGCGAAATCCCGAACCCGATTGATCCGCCGTCCGGCTGTCGCTTCCACCCGCGTTGTCCGCTAGCGAATGCGCGGTGCATGCAAGACTCACCCATGCTGCAACCAACTGCCATCGGCGAGTCTGCCTGTTTTGCAGTGGAAGAAGGTCGGCGGGAAGTGCCCAACACCTCCACTGCTGGAGCGAAATAGACGAAAGCCCAAGGAAGGCGGTAAAGTCTCTGAAACACCGCATCTGCTGCGGATTGCTTCAAGGAGAATGCGCTATGGCTCTTAGCTGGTCTCACACTGTTTTACTGGTTCGCGACCGGGAGAAGATGCTGGATTTCTATACCCGCGTCCTCGGGTTCGATATTACGGACCAAGGCCCCATCCCAACTGGCCAAGAGATTATTTTCCTGAGCCAAAGCCCGGAAGAGCATCACCAGATCGGGATAATGCCCGCCAGAACAGATGATGGCCCCTCCAACAGTCACGCCCACATTGCCTTTCGGACCGAAAGCATGGATGAGCTGCGTGCACTCCTGGCGGCAATTGAAGGGGAGGACATCAGCTACCGCCCAACATCGCACGGCAATACCTGGTCAATCTACTTCCAGGACCCAGAGCAGAATGGCGTCGAAATCTTCTGTGATACGCCCTGGCATGTGCAGCAGCCCCAGGGTGCTGTGTGGGACACGAAGCTTGATGATGATGCGCTGCAAGCCTGGACGTTAGAGACCTTCAAAAACCAGCCCGGCTTTACGGAAAGGGCAAGTTATGTCGCCCGTCGCCGCAAGGAACGCGCGTCTGCCTAACGCGAACGGGTGTATCGCAAAATGACGGTCCTGATCGCAGGCGCTGGTCCTGTTGGCATGACGTTGGCGCTGGAGCTCGCGCGGCACGGCATCCCAAGCCGGATGTTTGAGCGCGCGTTCACGACAACCCGCCATCCCAAGATGGACATCACCAATGGCCGCAGCATGGAGCTGTTCCGCAGGCTGGGCTTGGCGCGCAAGCTCCGCGCGGCTGGGGTGCCAGATACGCATCCGCTGGATGTAGCCTGGGTTACATCCATGGCGGGGCATGAACTGCATCGCTTCAAATATGCACCGCCCGCCGAACTGCGCGCCCGCTATCACACCATCAATGACGGCGCCCAACCGCTGGAGCCTGCGATGCGGGTTTCCCAAATCGTGGTTGAACCGATCCTGCAGGCTGCCGTTCTGGCAGAGCCGCTGATTGATGCACGCTGGAGCATGGCGGTTGAGGGTGCGAGGCAATCCGCAACAGGTGTGTGGATTGATGTGCGTGACCGGGAAACGGATCAAGTCCAGCGCGTTGAGGGCGCTTATCTTGCAGGGTGTGATGGTGGAAACAGCACCGTTCGCAATGCCATGGACATTGGCCTTGAAGGCGATACAGGTGTCGCCAACCGCTACATGATCCACTTCAAGAGCGATGACCGGGCCATGCTGCAGCGCTTCGGCGTGGCCTGGCACTACCAATCACCAGCCGGCACGCTGATTGCCCAAGATGATATTGATACCTGGACCCTGCACGCCCGCTTCCCGGACGTTGTTGATCCTGACAGTGTGGACCCGATGGATACGCTGCGGGCGTTCCTGGGCGCAGATATCACTGCTGAAATCCTCGTCGCCAATCCCTGGGAGCCGCATTTGCTTTTGGCGGATGCTTACCAGATGGGCCGGGTGTTTCTGGCGGGTGACGCGGCCCATCAATATATTCCAACCGGTGGGTACGGCATGAATAGCGGCATCGGTGATGCCGTGGCCCTTGGATGGATGCTGGCGGCCACTTTGAATGGCTGGGGCGGGCCCGCCCTGCTAGCAGCCTATGCGGCTGAGCGACGTCCGATTGGCGGTATCAACCGTGGCTGGTCCGGCAGACACACGAGCGTTCGAATCGCTATTATGGAGGCCTACCAAGCGCACCCGAATGCAGCGACGGATGCAGGTGAGCGCGCAAGCCTTGCCGCCGCCATAGCCGCGCTGGGCAACCTTGAAAATGAGGCTTGGGGGGTGGAATTCGCCTACCGCTATGACGCATCGCCCCTGGTCGCGCCTATTCTGGCGGTTGACCCTGGTGTAGCGCCGCCGGATGACCCTGCCGCAATTCCTGCTACTGCCTGGCCCGGCATGCGGGCGCCATCCTTCATTCTGCCAGATGGTCGGGCGCTGTTTGATCTCTTCGACCGTTCAGGCTTCACCCTGCTGTGCTTCAACAGTGCACTTGATACGGCGGTAATGGAGCAGACCGGCGCGCCGGTGAAACGAATTGATCTGGTGTTTGATGTTGCGCGGGATGTGTATGGCGCGGACTTAGCGTTGATCCGGCCAGATGGCCACCTGGCTTGGCGTGGCAATGCCCCCAGTGCTTGGGCCGTCAGGGTCGCGGCGGGGGCGGCGGCGGAGTCATCTTTGCCTGACGCTTGAGGCGGACCAGGGCTTCGTCTAAGGCGGAAAGAAAGCGTGAGCGGTCTTTGTTTTGGAAGGGCGGCGGCCCGCCGATTTGTTCGCCGACGGCACCCGCCCGTAAATCCGCCATGATCGCCCGGGTCGCGACCGCAGCGCCAATCGAATTCTCCGTGAATGGTTTGCCATTGGGTGCAAGCACAATTGCCCCAACCTTCACGCACCGCTCCGCCAGCAGGATATCTGACGTGACCACAACGCAGTCAGCGTCCGCATGCTCCGCAATCCAATCATCCGCTGCATCAAACCCATCACTGACAGTAACCTGCTTGATCAATGGACTATCTGGAATGCGCAAATAGCTATTCGCAACAACCGTTACCGGTGCCTGATAACGCTCCGCGACTTTGTAGATTTCGGCCTTAACGGGGCAGGCGTCGCCGTCTATGAGGATTTTTGGCATGTTTCGTCAGTCCGTCGCGGAAATGGATTATTGGTGTGATCTCTGCCTCAAGAAGGATCGATAGATACACCATATTTTGGCACTTTGGCGGCACTCGTTGTTAGCTGGCGAAACTATCAACAGCTCAATATGGCGCAGATCATTTTTATCGAGTAGTTTCAGGTGGTAATTTGGGGGTCAGCGTTCGCGCATTGTTAGGTATTGAGTGCCGTCATGAAGTCTCTTTTTCCGCAAGGTCCAGTCGACGTTCAAGTCGACATGAGTTTGATTTCGCAGCTTGAAGCGGAAATGCAAACGGTTGACGTTATTTTTCAGCCATCAAATGCCTGGGAAATTGATGCTGAGGCCGACGCCCTGAAGACAGCGGGTGATATTGAACATATGATGCCCATGTGGGTCGGTCGGAGCGCGCTTAAAGTCGCGAACACTGAAGACCTAGAGCAGATTCCCATCATTCTGGTTCATAGCCTGCAGCTGTGAAGTAGCTCCTGCAGTCGTTTGGCGTGAGGTCGTCGATGGCGTCTCGGATGGCGTCCCAGAGATCTGGGAGATTACGGGCGGCGGCTTTTCTGAG